>JAZNZO010000025.1:0-6328 GCA_045594945.1 Faecousia sp. | reverse complement strand
GCCGGCGGGGATCTTGTCGTCCACCATCAAAAGGTTCAGCTTTTCTTCGCCCTTTTCGGTGTGCACGGCAGAGATCAGCATACCGCAGGACTCCTTGCCCATCATCTTTCTGGGGGGCAGGTTCACAATGGCAACCAGGGTTTTGCCGATCAGTTCTTCCGGCTTATAGTACTTGGCAATACCGGAAAGGATCTGCCGGTCAGTGCCGCTGCCGTCATCCAGGGTAAACTGCAAAAGTTTGTCGCTCTTCTTCACCGGCTGGCAATCTTTTACCTTCACAGCCCGGAAATCGGACTTGCAGAAGGTTTCAAAATCCACATTCTCTTCTTCAAAGGGCTCAATTTCCAGGGCAGGCAGTTTGGCCTTTTCTTTTTCTGCATTAAAAGCGTTAATCTCTTCCATTTTCTTCTCCATATCCAGACGGGCAAAGAGGATCTGAGGGGCATCCAGCTGTGTGCCGGGAACCACTGCGCCAAAGGACTGTAAACTCTCCAGACCGCCATTTTCCGTCTTAATCTGTTCCAAAATCCGCTTGGAAGTATCAGGCAGGAAGGGCTCCAAGGCAACCGCCGCCATACGGATACTTTCCAGCAGGTTATAAAGCACAGTGCCCAAACGAGGCTTATTGGCTTCCTCTTTTGCCAGGGCCCAGGGGGCAGTCTCGTCGATATACTTGTTGGCGCGGCGCAAAAGGGTGAACACTTCATCAATGGCATCTGCCACCTTCAGTTCGTTCATCTTCCCTTCCACCTTGCCGGGCATGGCCAGCGCAACGGCCTTCAGTTCCTCATCCAATGCATCCGGTGCGACAGGTGCCTGCACAACGCCGCCAAAATACTTATTGTTCATGGCGATGGTGCGGTTAACCAGGTTACCCAAAATGTTGGCAAGTTCGCTGTTGATCCGCTCAATAATCAGCTCGTAGGTCATAATGCCGTCAGCGGCGAAGGGCATTTCGTGGAGCACAAAATAGCGCACCGCATCCACGCCGAACAGTTCTACCAGGTCGTCTGCGTAAATCACATTGCCCAAACTCTTGGACATCTTATCGCCCTTAACCAACAGCCAGGGGTGGCCGAACACCTGCTTAGGCAGTTCTTCCCCCATACTCATCAGGAAGATGGGCCAGTAGATGGTGTGGAAACGGACAATGTCCTTGCCGATCAGATGCAGATCCGCAGGCCAGAACTTCTTATACTTTTCGTCGTGATTGCCATCCGGGTCATAGCCGCAGAAAGTGATATAGTTGCTCAGGGCATCCAGCCACACATAGGTCACATGGCCGGGGTCAAACTCCACAGGGATACCCCAGGTAAAACTGGTGCGGGAAACGCACAGATCCTGCAGGCCGGGCTTCAGGAAGTTGTTGATCATCTCATTTTTCGGGCTCTCCGGCTGGATAAACTGAGGATGGGTTTCGATGTGCTCCATCAGTTTATCTGCATACTTGCTCATCTTGAAGAAGTAGGCTTCTTCCTCTGCATCCACGCAGTCCCGGCCGCAGTCGGGGCATTTGCCGTCCACCAACTGGCTTTCTGTCCAGAAACTTTCGCAGGGGGTGCAGTACTTGCCCACATTTTTGCCCTTGTAGATATCGCCTTTTTCATACATCCTGGCAAAAATCTTCTGCACCTTGTTCTTGTGCTCCGGGTCGGTGGTGCGGACAAAACGGTCATAGGTGGTGTTCATCAAGTCCCAAATGTCCTTAATCTGGCCTGCCACATTGTCCACATATTCCTGGGGAGTAATGCCGGCGGCCTCTGCCTTCTGCTGAATTTTCTGACCGTGCTCGTCGGTGCCGGTCTGGAAATACACATCGAAGCCGGCCTGCCGCTTATAGCGGGCAATGGCGTCAGCCAGCACAATTTCATAAGTATTGCCGATGTGGGGCTTTGCGGAAGTGTATGCAATAGCCGTTGTAATGTAATAAGGTTTCTTTTCCATCTTTCTTCCTCCTTAATAGAAAAAGTCGCCCCTGTTCCTTCGAACAAGGGCGACAAAAATTGACGCGGTACCACCTTGATTTACACAGAAATATTCTGTGCCTCATCTGCGCTTTAACGGGCGCACCCGAAAATGCCTACCTATCGACATTTTGGCTCCCAGGCCATCTTCGGTCGCTGCCGCCGTACCCCCTCACACCTGCCGGGGCTCTCTTTACGGAATACACGACTTACTCTCCTGTTCCAAGCCTTTGCATATTGTTAGCATTATAGCCCAAAAAGGCAAGATTTGTCAAGCATTACCTTTCTTTTTGGTCAATAGCAACGCGACCCCCACCGCGCTGATGCCGCCCACCAATTTGGCAACAATCATACCGGGCAGCATCTGGGGGGCAAACCCGGCGGTAAAGCCCAGATGGTCGCCAAAAACAAAGGCGGCAGACACCGCAAAGGCGATGTTCACGACTTTCCCCCGGCTGTCCATATCACGAACCAGGCCAAATGTCGCGATAGAGTTTGCCAAAGTCGCCACCAGGCCGCCGGCCGCCACTTCGTTAATGCCCAGGCCCTTACCCAGTGCGCTCAAGGGTTTTTTCAGTGCCTTGGTAATCACATATACCAGTGGGAACGCCCCTGACAGCACAATCGCGATGGCGCCCACCGTAGAAAACCCGTCTTCGATGGGGGCAAGACCGGGGATAATGGTAAAGCCGGTAAGGGTTTCCACAATGGAAGCCACCAGCCCCACCGTAATTACCGCCAGCACCCCTTTTCCGAAATAGCCGAAGCCCTTGATCATCGCCTTTTCCCACTTAAGAAGGCCCAGGGCAATCAGAGCGCCAATGAGGATAATGGGCACCAAATTCCGCAAAATCATCCTGACGGAGAAACCTGCCACCAATCCGCCTGCGAAAATACCCACCGGAATGGTGATAAGGCCGGCCAAAACGCCCTTTGCCAGGGCAGGCATATCCTTTGCAGGCAAAATCCCCATTGCCACAGGAATGGTAAACACAATGGTAGCGCCCAGCATACTGCCGCAGATTACACCGCCCAGCATAGCCGCCTGGGGGTCTGCAGTCAGTTCCTGTGCCAGTGGACCGCCACCCATATCGCAGGCTAAAATCGTGCCTGCAAACATAGCCGGGTCTGCCCCCAAAAAGCGGTAAACCGGCACAACTACCGGCCGCAGCAGGTTTGCCAGCACCGGGGCAAAGGTAATAATACCCACCATAGCCAGGGCCAAAGAACCCATCGCCAAAATGCCCTCTTCAAACTGCTTGCCCAACCCCAGCCGGTTGCCGAAGATCCGGTCCAGGCCGCCCAAAAGGGCAAAAAAGCCCATAATCCAAATCAGTATTTCGTGGGCCGACATTCCTTGTCCCCCTCATCCAAAATGGCCACAACCGCCGCATCCACCGGGGCTTCCATACAAAACCGGGAGGCCACCGTTCCTGTAACCAGCAGCACCTTATCCCCTGTGCCGGCGCCTACCTGGTCTGCCGCCACCACCTGTCCCCGGAGGGTTTGCACCACCAAAAAGGTCTGCCCCTGCAGACATTGGGCCTTCCGGCTGGACCAAACCGAGCCTGTTACTGTTCCGATTATCAAGTCTTTCCCTCCAAAATATCCCGGGCCAGAGGGGTCAACACCGCCCCCGGCCCCGGTTTGATACCCGCCTTTACCATAGAAATGGCTTGCTGGGCGGTGATGAGTTTTTTCACATTGCCGTCGGTGAAGGCAATCCCCCAACTTTTCAGTTCCCTTTTTTTGCCTGCAAGGGCGCTGCTCAAGGGGCGGTTTGCGCTTACTTCCGGCAAACCCGGGGTGTAAAGTATCACCGGGATCCCCTGGGCCAGGGCACTGAGCACTTCCTCATTGGAAAAGTGGAGCAACTGGCCAATGGACAAAGACCCGATTACCACCGCATCATAGGGCTTTTCCTGCACATATCGGTAACCCAGAGGCCAGGCCGGCTCTTTTCCAATCAGCAAGGCATCGGTCACGGCAAAATTCTCCCCAAATCCCCTTTTTGGAAGCCGCAGGCATTGGCTTCATCATAGTCTAAATGGACATAGGTTTCAAAATCCGGACTGACCCGAACAGCCACATCTTCAAAAACCACAGGCCGCTCCGTAAAGGTCTGTAACTTCACCACCTGCTTATCCTTCACCCCAAAATGCTTTGCATCCTTGGGGGTCATATGGATATGCCGCTTGGCGGCAATTACCCCTTCTTCTATGGTAATGCGCCCCTTTGGGCCAATCAGTTCCGCCCCCGGCGTATTTGCTACATCCCCGGAAAGGCGCACAGGCGGAACAATGCCCAAGGTTTTCCCATCGGTCAGGGAAATCTCCACCTGGGCTTTTCCCCGGGCAGGGCCTAATACCGCCACATTTTGAAACTCCCCTTTCGGTCCTTTCACGCTCACACGCTCCTGGGCCAGAAACTGCCCCGGCTGAGAAAGGGGTCTACTGGGGGTTAAATCGTGGCCAAAGAGGATTTGCGCCTGCTCCTTGCTCACATGCACATGGCGGCCGGAGGCCTCCAGTTCCACGAAAATACCCTTAATGATTTTTTGTGTCAGTTTCTCCAGTTCCATCGGCTGCTTTTTCCCTTAACATCAAAATATACAGCATACTGCTGATGCGGTTGAGTGCCTGCAAAAGATCTTCCCTTGTGGGAATTCCCTCCCGGTCAATGAAGGCGTGCTGGGCAGAAAGTTCCGTCTGCCGGGAGATCGTGCGAATACGGTTTAGGGTCAGTACCGTTTCCTTGTCAGAAAAGTCCGGCATAAAATGGGCAATGCCGTAATACTGCTGAGGAAAGTGGCTTCTTTGCCGCATTTGATCTTCTGTCAGTCCGCACAGTCCCGTCAGTTTCAGAGGTTCCTCCAGCACATCGCACCGCAGGATTTGCCGGGCCAGGGCCAAAATTTCCTCCAATTCCCTTTGCAGGTGGGGGCACTGCTTTCCCCCTAAGAGAAGTTCTGCTTCCAGGGTATCCACCCACCCCCGAAAGGCAATCCGGGGATGGGTCTTTCTTACCAAAAACTCCCCATTTAAGTGGGTCATATGCTCCGGCTTCTGCTCTGTAAAGCCACCGCCTAAAATCTGCCACCGTTCTTTTTTCGCCTGGGTGGCCGGGAGAATTTCAATCCTTTGGGCCTGCAAAAAGTCTCTGGCTTCACTTGTGAGTGTGTCGCCGTTTCCCAGGTAAAACACCCGCTTTTTCTCCCGGTTGCGGATGTTGTCTTCCACCATTTTCCGGGTGTAAAGCATTACTTACCGCTGGGGGCAGACTGCTTGCCGTGAGGCAAAATGTTATCCACTTCCGTGTGGGGGCGGGCAATCACATGAACGGAAATCAGTTCTCCCACCTTTTCAGCGGCAGCAGCGCCGGCATCGGTGGCCGCCTTCACAGCGCCCACGTCGCCCCCGACCAAAACCGAAACCAAACCGCCGCCCACCTGTTCCTTGCCAACTAACTGCACATTGGCAGACTTGACCATTGCATCGGCAGCCTCAATGGCGCCCACCAGGCCCTTTGTTTCAATCATTCCCAAAGCATTGGTATTCATAAATTATCCTCCCAATCGTTCCAAAATCTTATTTGTGATAAACTGCACCAGGGTTTCTTCTTCCGGGCAATGGATTTTTGCTTCCTTCCCCCAGGCCACCCGGCGTACATTGATTAAATCCATAGGGGAAATGTTATTGGAGGTGGAACTGCCGCCAACGGCGCCGCATCCCAAAGTCAGTGCCGGAAACAGCCCGGTTGTCTTGCCGATGCCGCCCAAAGCCGCCGGGGTGTTCACCAAAAACCGGGAAACGGGAATTTGCAGGGCAAACTTCCGCACCACCCTTTCTTCTTTCGTGTGCATGGCGAAGGTGTGGCCGCTGCCCTCGTGGCGGAGTACTTCCACACATTTTGCAAGCACCGCGTCCTCATCTTCCATCACAAAGAAGGCCAGCACCGGGCAAAGTTTTTCCATAGAGTAAGGCCGGGTTGGACCTGCCTGCTGTTCTCTTGCCATTAAAATCTTGGTGCCTTCCGGCACAGAAAAGCCGGCCATTTTGGCAAGATGGACCGCCGGTTTTCCCACCACATCCGGGCTTAACGCCCCATTGGGCTTAAAAAGCAATTTGGCAAGGGCGGCCGCCTGGTCTTCCGTCATCAAATAAAAGCCCTGCTTTTTCCCTTCTTCCAGCACTGCCTTTTCCGAACTTTTTTCCACAATAATGCTCTGTTCCGACGCGCAAATAGTACCATAATCGAAACTTTTGGACTTTGCGATACAGGAAAGGGCGTGGGCAATATCCGCGCTGGGATGAATATAGGCAGGGCCGTTGCCCGCCCCCACCCCGATGGCAGGTTTTCCGGAA
>JAZNZO010000024.1:0-14692 GCA_045594945.1 Faecousia sp. | reverse complement strand
AGTTGCAGGATGCCGGTGTGGACGCGCTGATTGTGGCAGATATGGGTGCGTTCCTAATGGCAGGAAAGTATGCTCCCAAGTGTGAGCGGCACATCTCCACCCAGCAGTCCGTTGCCAACTATGCCTGTGCACAGGGCTGGTATGATTTGGGTGCTAAACGGGTAGTTTTGGCAAGAGAACTGAGCCTTGACGAAATCCGCACCATCCGTGAAAAGACCGATAAGGATTTGGAAATTGAAACCTTCGGACACGGTGCTATGTGCGTCAGCTACTCCGGCAGATGTCTGCTCTGCAACTATATGACCGGCCGGGACTCCAACCGGGGTGCCTGCGCCCAGCCCTGCCGCTACCAATATGCCCTTATGGAAGAAAAGCGCCCCGGCGAATACTTCCCCGTTTTTGAAGACGAAAAGGGCACTTACATCTTAAACTCCCGGGATATGTGTACCATCGAACATTTGCAGGACCTGATGGATGCAGGTATTGACTGCATTAAGATTGAAGGCCGGGCAAAGTCTGCCTACTACGCAGCCATTGTAACCGGCGCTTACCGGCACTGCATTGATGACCTCACCGCAGGACGGCCTATGGATCCTGTGTGGATGGATGAAGTCAATCACGTTTCTCACCGGAATTACTCTACCGGCTTCTACTACGGCTTCCCAGGCCAATATACAGAGAATTCCCGGTACATCCGTCAGTGGCAAATTGCCGCCATTGTGGAAAGCTGTGACGAAACCGGCCTTGCCCTGTGCAGCCTGCGTAATAAGTTTTCTGCAGGCACGGAACTGGAAATTGTTGGCCCAGATTTCCGGCCTATGGCCTTTTCAGTCCCGATGATGGAAGATATGGAAGGCAATTCCTTGGAAGAACCCCGGACACCGGAAATGCAGTTCAAAATGCAACTTCCCTGCCCTGTACCGGCTCTTAGCATTCTGCGAAAAGCTGTGGACCTCTCAGCAAAATAATGATTAACGGCTCTGCCACTACTGTGGCAGAGCCGTTTTGCGTATTAGGATATGGGATACTGATCCGGCAGGAAGGTGTAATACAGCAAGTACACCGCATCCTGGTCGGTGACAACGCCGTCGCCGTTAAAGTCACAATCCTGGTTTACCGGGTAAGCATCCGGCAGGAAGGTGTAATACAGCAAGTATACTGCATCCGCATCGGTAATAGTTTCGTTGCCGTCCACATCACCGGGGATGTACATTTGCATACCGCAGCCTGTGCAAGCACCATTATTGCCCCTTATGTGATTTGCCGTTTCTTCCTTGCCGCAAATGCTGCAACTGTGCTTATGGTTAGTGTCGTCAATCTTCACCCAGTTTCCATAGGTATGTGTAGCCAACTTTGCAATTACCTCGGTTTTGGCATCACCACATACAAAGCAAGTAAAGGTCTTTACGCCTTCTTCCTTGCAGGTAGCATCCTTGGTTACCCTACCACCATCCCAAGTATGGGTGGTGAGTTTCACAACATCCTCGGTCTTGGTACCACCGCAGACAGAGCAGGTGTAGGTCTTTACGCCTTTTTCCTTACAGGTAGCTTGTTTTGTTACTGTACCATTATCCCATGTGTGCTCGCTCCTCCCACTTACTTTATTCCGCTGCTCCGTAACTTCACAATACTGGCACTTGTAGATGTCATATCCGTCTTGAGCACAAGTGGGCTGAACTTTCTGTGTAAACTCATAGTTATGCTCCATAATTTCTGCGGTGAATATAGCCCGATTGCCGGTTTCTTCCTGAACAAATACCAGTTCAAAGATACCTGTCTTGCTAAATGTCAGGCTATAGTTCATTTTATAGGTTCCACTACTGCCAATTATGATGCTACTCTGACCAATGAATCCCACTGTTGCAAATTCGGAGCCATCTCCCGTCAGGGCATAACCTTTGTCCATATTAGTTGTAATCTCAACACCCAAGCCTTCCCCTACGCATCCAATCAGACGAAACTTATTACAAATATTGCAATGGTCATCATTCCGGTCATCGTATGTGTGATAGGGTGTTCCTTCCACATATTTAAACGTTATTTTGCTCTTGCTTGGCATATACTCGTCATTTTTATAAATTTGATCCCATTTTTTCTCCGAACCGGTGTACAAAATATGGGTACTCGTCCATGTGCTAAATGCAAAATCGCCAATGTTGGTAACACTCTGGGGAATAACAATACTCGTCAACCCGCTACAACGGTAGAACGCATCCTCTCCAATACTGGTAACACCATCAGGGATGGTGATGCTGGTCAACCCACTGCAACCATAGAACGCATCCTCTCCAATACTGGTCACTCTATCGCCAATGGTAACACTCGTCAACCCAGTACAGTTATAGAATGCCTCTTCGCCAATGGTGGTTACACCACTACCAATAGTAACATTCGTCAGCCCGGTGCAACCATAGAATACACCTTCGCCAATGGTGGTAACGCTATCGGGTATGGTAATACTCTTCAGCCCGGTGCAGCCTTCGAATGCAGAACTGCCAATGCTGGTCACACTATCCGGAATGGTAATCTTTGTAAGCCCGGTGCAATCTTTGAATGCAGAATTGCCAATGCTGGTCACACTATCCGGGATAGTAATCTCTGTAAGCCCGGTGCAACGGGAGAATGCAGAGCTACCAATGCTGGTCACACCTCTTCCAATGGTAACACTCGTCAACCCGGTGCACCCGGAGAATGCAGAACTGCCAATACTGGTCACGCCACTGGATATAGTAATACTGGTCAAACCTGTACAATATGCAAACGCACTACCGCCAATGCTGGTTACACTATTGGGAATGGTAATATTTTTTAGGCTGCCACATCCGGCGAAGGCGTATGCTGATATTTGGGTTACGGTATTGTCTAAAGCAACTTCTGTTACAGCTGCGGCATTTCCCACTGCATCCAAAATATTTAAGTTTTCGGCATAATACATCGGGCTTGACTTCTCATTTTCAAAATAAACCCTACACCACGTACCGGGGTCTGTAATGTACACATCCGTTAGGTTGGAACAACCATCAAACGCATCAGCGCCAATGGATTTCACGCTATCGGGAATAGCAATACTGGTCAACCCGGTGCAATTGTAGAATGCAGATTCGCCAATGCTGGTTACACTATCGGAAATAGTCACACTGTCTAGCCCAGTGAAATTCGCAAACGCGTTTTGCGAGATCCCGCCACCGGTCACTGTTACATTCTTCAGGCTTTCTGGGATATAGTATGTAATGTAGTGAGTGTATGAACTATAATTGCAAGGCTGCTCTATTGCTACACTGCCCTTATAACTGGTTTGACCAAACAAATCGCCCAAGGGAAATTCATAGGGGGTATACGCCTCCCATCGTGAAAATGTTACATAGGGTATGCTTATAGTCTCCAAGTTTGAACAACCAGAGAAGACAGAGTTACCAATTCTGGTAACATTATGAGGGATGATCATCGATTTTAGGGCGGTGCAGCCGGCAAACGCACTACGACCAACATAAGTAACACTCTTTGGAATGATAAGTTCCGTCAAACTGGAGCAATTAGCGAATGCATAACCGCCAATGCCGACAACGCTATCAGGAATGGTAATCTCTGTAGCTCCGGTGTAACCTGAGAACGCGGAGTCACCAATGAATTTTGTTGTGCTATGAATAGCAATGGAAGAAACCGTATCAGAGGTGCACGCCATCAAAAATAGATACGGATGCTCTAAATTTCCTAAGTATTTGCCATTATTATATGTCTGATAGGTTAAGTTCGTACAACCGTAAAAAGCATTCTCTCCAATATAGTTAACACTATCCGGGATATTAATGTTCTGTAGATTGACGCAATTATAGCACGCCTCGAAACCGATCTCGGTTACACCTTCGCCAATTGTAATACTGGTCAATCCACTACAGTTATAAAATGCGCCGCATAAAATTGTACCACCTGTGACCGTAACATGCTTTAGCGATGCGGGCAAATAATATGCGATATTAGGGAAGAGACTTGTGCCATAAGAATCATGATAATTACTCTGGAGCACTTTCACACTGCCCTCATAGCTTTCCTCTCCAAACAAATCTCCAAAGGGATAAATGTAAACATCGCTGTATCGAGTATATCCCACAAAAGGAATGGCGATAGATTCCAAACTGCTACATCCAGAGAATACAGAACTACCAATACTGATCACACTGTCCGGGATGGTAATCTCTGTAAGCCCAGTGCAATCCTCGAATGCATAATCTGGAATGGTTTTTACATTTTCTCCAATGTTCACTGTTTTCAGATTGGTGCATCCTTCGAAAACAGGATAAGAAGATCTACCCATACTCGTACAGTTGGTAGCATTGAAGTTTACTGTTATCAGCCCGGTGCAACCAGAGAATGCAGAACTGCCAATGCTGGTTACGCCACTCCCAATGGTGACACTCGTCAGCCCGGTGCAATGCCAAAATGCATAATCGCCAATGCTGGTCACAGGATAACCTCCCAAAGTGCTGGGAATGGTAATAGCCCCGGAAATGGATGTATCCACATCGGTAATGGTTGCTTCACCATTGGAAACTTCGTAAGTATAGTACCCCTCTGTTTCAGCATTGGCCTCCATAGGCAAAAAGGCACAAAAAAGCGCCAACACAGCCAGCAAAGCAAGTCCTGCAAGTACTTTCTTAACTTCTTTCATCGTTCTTCCTCCTCATTTTTCTAACGGTGGCAACCCACAAAAACTATAAAATATAACATAGTATTATTATAATATTTTCTCATTCCCCTGTCAAGGTAATTAGCCCTGTTGCGACCGGTCTTTCTCCGTTCCACCAAAAAACAACACGGCCCTGCCCCTACTGTGGCAGAGCGGGGCTTTTATACTTCGTAATCGGCGCAGAAGCGCTTATCCAGGAAGTTCCAGAACTTCTCTTTGGCGGCCAGGTGGGCCGGGTGGGTGGCGTAGGCTTTTAATGCCTCCTTGCTTTCAAAGTGGGAGTACAGAGCATAGTCCATACCGCCCTGGTAGGCTGCCCGGATTTCCATATGGGTCAGGCCGGGAATAACCCCCACAAGGGGTTCCAGCGCATCCTTGATGATCTGCACTGCTTCTTCTTTATTGACCCCCTCTTTCAGGGTATAAAGCACAATATGCTTAATCATATGATCCTCCTATTAAAAATGGGGTCCAATACGGACCCCATTTGTTTGATTATTCAGCAGTTTCTTCTGCCACTTCTTCAGTGGCTTCTTCTGCTACTTCTTCTGCAGTCTCTTCGGCTGCTTCTTCAGCCAGCAGAGCGCGGATGGACAGGGAGATGCGCTTATTCTCAGCATCCACATCGGTGATCTGTGCCTGAACGGTCTGGCCTTCGGTCAGCACGTCTTCGGGCTTGCCAATGCGGCGGTTGGAAATCTGAGAGATATGGATCAGGCCGTCAACGCCGGGCAGGATTTCAGCAAATGCGCCGAAGGTCATAAGCTTGACAATCTTAACATCCACAACGTCGCCCACATTGTAACCGGTCATAAACTGGTTCCAGGGGTTCATCTCAGCAGTCTTGTAACCCAGGGAAATCTTGCGCTTCTCGGGGTCGAAGGAAATGACGTATACGTCAATTTCATCGCCAACGCTGACAACTTCAGCGGGGTTCTTGATGCGGTTCCAGCTCAGTTCGGAAACGTGAACCATGCCGTCAACGCCACCGATGTCCACAAATGCGCCGTAAGAAGTCAGGGACTTAACGGTGCCATGGAACTTAGCGCCTTCCTGGATCTCGCTCCACAGTTTTTCCTGGGCAGCCTTACGGGCTTCAGGGGAAACAGCGCGGATGGAGCCGATAACACGGCGGCGGGCGCGGTTAACTTCGGTAATTCTCAACTGCACAGTCTTGCCAACCTCAGCTGCCATATCGCCGCCCTTGGCAACACCGGACTGGGAAGCGGGAACGAACACACGGATGCCCTTGAAAGTAGCAACCAGGCCGCCCTTATTCTCCTCGGTGATAACAGCTTCTACGGGAGTCTTTTCCTCGCAGTAGGTAGCCATTTCGTCCCAAATCTTCATGCCGTCCAGCTTCTTCTTGGACAGCTGGCAAGTGCCTTCCTGATCGTTCACACGAACAACAAACACTTCGATTTCATCGCCCACCTTCAGGATATCTTCGGGCTTTACATTGGGATCTGCGCTGACTTCATCATAAGGGATGTAACCGGCGTGCTTAGTGCCCAGATCGATCTGGACTTCCGTTGTGCCAATGCCGGTAACAACGCCGATAACCTTGTCTCCTGTATTTAAAGTCTTGATGGACTGCTCCAGAAGTTCTGCAAAGTTTTCCTCCTGTACAGCCTCAACATTCAGAATTTCGCTCATAGTCTTATTGACCTCCTTTATAATCCACGCCGGGGTTGATGCGCCGGCAGTGATTCCAACCATAGATGCCCCTGCAAAGTCCTCTTTGCAAAGTTCCCCGGCATTATCTACCAGGAAGACTTTAGGGCAATGTTCCCGGCAAATCATAGCCAGGCGGCCGGTGTTGGAACTTTTGGCATCCCCCACCACCACCATAGCATCGCAAGCGGCGCTAAGCTCAGCCGCCTCGTTTTGCCTGGATTCAGTCGCTTTACATATTGTATCAAAAATTTTTACGTTAGTAAACTCTTTTTTTGCGTTTTTTACGCAAATTTTCCACAAAGATTCTGTGGATGTAGTCTGGCAAACCATACAAATTGGCAAATCCCCGTGACTTTCATCGGATTTGGCCCAGTCCGTCAATTCTTCCGGGGTAGCAAAGACCTTGCAGTCTTCGCACCACCCGGCAATCCCCTCCACTTCCGGGTGGGTGGGCGTGCCGATAATGATGGGAAGTCTCCCCTCTTCTGCCGCCTTTTCCACAATGCCGTGAATGCGCTTTACAAAGGGGCAAGTGGCATCCACCACTTCCACATTCCGTTCTTTTAGCGCATCGAAAACCGCCTTAGTAACGCCATGAGAACGGATAATCACCGTCTGCCCTTCTTTGGCATCTTCCGGCTTTCCAATCACACCCACGCCCATCTTTTCAAAATGGGAAACGGCGTGCCGATTGTGGATAATGGGGCCCAATGTTACCACTTGTTTTCCGGATTTTGCGGCCTGCTCCACCATTTCCACTGCCCGGTTTACGCCAAAGCAGAAGCCGGCACTTTCGGCTATACGGATGCTCATAAAGACACCTTCCGGCCTACGATTTCCTTCATAGCCGCAATAACCCCGGGGATGTCCAAATCAGAGGTATCCAACAGCACAGCATCCTTTGCCTGCTTTAAGGGGGCAATTTCCCGGTGGGAATCCTGGTAATCTCTTTGTTCGATTTCCTTCAAAATCGTCTCAAATTCCGCCTTTTGTCCCTTGGCAACCAGTTCGTCGCAACGGCGCTTTGCCCGAACCTGGGAAGAAGCCGTGAGAAAAATCTTCACATCAGCCTTGGGCAAAACCACTGTGCCGATATCCCGGCCGTCCATAATCACATTATGGTTCCGCGCCACTTCCCGCTGCATATCCAAAAGCACATCCCGCACTACCTTATGGGCAGAAACCAAAGAGGCCTTCTGAGAAATCTCCTGGGTGCGGATGTCCTTGCTCACATCCATACCGTTCATAATCATATGCTGCACACCGTCTTCATCGTATTCGATGCCGATGGTCAGTTCGTCGATGTAACGCTCTACCGCGTCCACATCCTTAGGGCTTACACCCCACAGGTCCAAAAAGTAGGCAACAGTACGGTAAATTGCACCGGTGTCCACATAGTAAAAGCCAAGCTCCTTGGCAAGCGCCCGGGCGATGGTGCTTTTACCTGCACCTGCAGGGCCGTCAATGGCGATAGAAATATGTTTTTCCATAATCTTATCCTTCTTTCCGCATTTTTGCTAACGCACCGGCTTCCAGCGAAAGGGCTTCTTCCGGGCTGATATTTAAGTTTTCTGCCACCTGCTGAGTACTCAGAGGTTTGCCGGACTTTAATCCGTAGCGCAGGGTAATCAGTTTCTTTTCCTGCTCTGTCAGGCCGCTGAGCATTTCAAAAATCCGTTGCCGGCTTTGAAAATAGGCTGTATCCTCCACTGCCTGAGTATCTTCCGGGTCTTCTTCCTTTTCTTCCGGCACTTGGTGCGCACTGGCAACCAGGCGGGCAGACATAACCATACTTTCCACCATTTGGGCTTGGGAAAGGGTCATATGCAGACTTTCTGCAATTTCTTCCAAAGTGGGATTTCTTCCCAGTTCTGCCAGCAGTTTTTGGTCCACATCCCGGTAATCTTCCATTCCCTGCCGCAATTTGGCACCCAGGCCGCTGTCTGCCGCCTGCAGAACAACTGCACCAGCCATGTACTGACGAATGTACCAGTCACAGTGGCTTTCAAAATCACCGCCGGAATACGCCCCGATACTTTGCCACAAGCCAAGGCTGCCTTCCTGGATAAGGTCCAAAAGAAGTACGCCTTTTCCCGTCATTTCCCGGGAAATAGCGATCACCCGGCTAAGGCAAAGGTTTGTAAGCATTGATGCTGCTTCCTGTTTTCCTGCAAGGTATTCTGCTGCCAGAATATTTACATCCCCCGCCACAGGGGTAGCAGCGATTTCTTCCAAATAAAGCCGCAGAGGATCATTTTCCTCCAAACCACAGGTCATATCCTGCTGTTTTACCAGGTTTTCCTCCATTTTGAGCCTATTTGTGCCAGCGCCTGCCTCTACGGTCAAATTCCCCACATCCAAGGAAATTCTCTTTTCCGTAAGAGTGGAAATGGCCTCTTCCAAGTCTTCCCTGCCGGTTTGATCCGCAAGGCTCAAAATCGTTTCTGCCTGCACCGTTGCACCGGGCTTCAAACTATGCAAAAAAGCCTGCAGCGCATTATCTTCAAAGGTAAATTCCAAATCCATCAATTCAGAAAATCCTCCAATCCTATATCCGCACCCATCGTGCGTAATTTTTCCATAGCCTGCTGTTCAATTTGCCGGGCCCGTTCCTTTGAAATGCCCAAAATGCCGCCAATTTCATCCAGGCTGTGGCATATTCCGTCCTCCATACCGAAGTGGAGGCGCAAAATCTGCTGTTGTCTGGGGGTGAGTTGGCACAAAAGCGCATCCATCGTGCGATGCAATTCGGCACGGACAAGAAGCTGCTGCGGCTGGGGGGCTTGTTCATCTTCCAAAAACACCTGAAACGTGTTTTCTTCATCCCCCAGTGTAGCATCCAAAGAGAAAACCTCCGGCCACAACTGCAAAAGTTTTTCTACCTTGCTTTCCTCCATTTGGACTTCTTCTGCAATCTCTGAAAAGGTGGGTTCTTCCCCGCTTTTGCGTTGCAGGCTATCCTTTGCCGCCAGGACCTGGCGGATTTTTTGATAGGTATGGTCCGGCACGCGGATAAGGCTTCCCTGATTTCGTATGTAACGAACCATCCTTTGGCGAATCCATTTGGTAGCATAGGTGGAAAAACGGGTTTCCATTTTGTAATCAAACTTCCTTGCCGCCACCAAAAGGCCAATACTGCCTTCCTGAATTAAGTCCAGCAAAGGTACACCTTTGTCTGCATAATCCCGGGCAACAGATACCACAAGGCGCAAATTAGCGTTCACCATTCTTCTGATGGCTTCCTCATCCCCCCCGGCACAGGAAATAGCCAATTGCCGTTCCTGCTCCGGTGTGAGCAAAGGATACTGCCGCACTTCTTTTAAGTACTGCTGCATATCCTCTGTGACTCTATTTACTTTTTCCTCTGTGGCAACAGTAGAAAGCATCTTACAGTCCTTTTCTTTCCTTTAACTTATTGCGGAAAGCCAGCAGATCTTCATTGCTGGCAACCTGGCCAGCCTGGCTGGCATTTCGCACAGTCTGTACACAATCCCGGAAGGCTTCCCTGTTTACAGGCCCTTGCAGTCGCTGGGTGATGCCTGTAATATGGGATACTTCTTCCTGGGTAACATCCGCTAATGAGGCAATACTGACTTCATACCCTGCTTTATACATAGAACGCAGTTGGTCATACACCTTTCCAAGAAGCGGCACTGAGAAAGATGCCCCGGTCAGGTCGGTCTCTGCCATCAAGGAAGGGTCAAGCAGAACCTGGGCAAGAATTCCCTCCTCCGCCATAGCGGATTTCATATTGTCATAACGAACAGAACGGGTTTTCGGCTGCAAGGCCTGGGCAGGTGCAAGGTCAATCTTCTCCTGCTGTTTCTTCTCCCGGGCCAATCTGCGCTTAAAAGCCTTGGAAACCTCCATTTTCATGGAGTCCTCGGTAATTTGGGCTGCCTGCGCCACCCGTCCGCTATAAATTTCCCGTTTTACGGAACTGTCCAAAGTGCAGATCAGTTCTGCCGCTTCCTGGACGAACCGAATTCTTTGGTCGTCAATTCGCAAATCGTACTTCCGGGCAATGGCATTGAGCTGATATTCCACCCGATTGGAAGATTCCTCCAAAAGAAGTTTGAACTTGTCCGCCCCAAACTTTTTCAGAAATTCGTCCGGGTCCTTTGCATCTTTCATTTGCAAAACCTTTACCCGAATGCCGGCCTTTTCCAGGATAGGAATTGCCCGTTTTGTGGCTCGCTGACCTGCTTCGTCCCCATCATAAATGAGCACAACCTGCTCCACATAGCGAGAAATCAAAGTGGCATGTTCCTCTGTCAAACTGGTGCCCAAAGAAGCAACCGCACAGTCAAAGCCATATTGATGCAAGGCAATGGCATCCATATAGCCCTCCACCAAAATCAGGTATCCAAGTTTGCTTTTCCTTGCCAAATTCAGTGCAAACAGATTTTTACGCTTGTTAAAAATGACCGTTTCCGGAGAGTTTAAGTACTTGGGGGTGGAGTCATCCATCACCCGCCCACCAAAGCCGATAATATTGCCCCGCACATCAATGATGGGGAACATTAACCGGTTGCGAAATCTGTCATAAATGCGGCCGCCCTTTTCGGACACTAAGCCCGCATCTTTTAGCTCCTGCTCGGTGTAGCCCTTGGCTTTCATAGCCGTAATCAATCCATTCCAGCTATCCGGCGCAAAGCCGATGCCAAAAGTCGTAAGGGTGGACTTGGGCATGCCCCGCTTTTGGGCATAGGCAAGTCCCTGTGCTCCTGCTTCCGTATATAGCTGGGCATGGAAATACCGGGCCGCCTCTTTACAAAGCGCCCATAAGCGCTCCTGCTGGCGGTAACGGCTTTGATACTGATCGTCTTCCGGCACTTCCATACCACTGCGGCTTGCCAGGGCGCGGACCGCATCCGGGTAGGTCAGGCCTTCCATTTCCATTACAAAATTAATGGCACCGCCGCCCTTATGGCAGCCAAAGCAGTAGTAAATCCCTTTATCCGGTGCAACAGAGAAAGAAGCGGTTTTCTCCCCATGAAAGGGGCACAGGCCAAACATATTGGCGCCTGACCTGCGCAAGGTCACATGCCGGCCAACCACTTCTTCAATGGGGTTACGGGCAAGCAATTCATCTATAAAAGACTGGGGAAACGCCATATTCCGGCCTCCTTTCCAAATAGTTATCCCCGAACCTGCCACCCCTGGGGGGTAAACAGTTGGGTAAATTTATCCACCGCATAGTTGTCGGTCATACCTGCAATGTAATCACAAACAGTCCGGCCCATACCGTCAAAGGACAGTTGAGGCTGGAAGTCTTCCGGCAACGCCTCCGGATGGGCATAATAGTATTCGTAGAGCCGATGGAGCATTTCCTTTGCCTTGCTCTCTTCCCCTTTTGCCACCGGGTTGCGGTAGACTTTTTCAAAGAGGAAGCTGCGAAGGTCTAAAAGGGCCTGATCCACTGAAGGAGAAAGAACAATCTCCTCACTATCCCCGGATGCAGTGATGATATCACATACAAGGGTGTTAATCCGTTGGGAATGGCTATTTCCAAGTACACTGGAAACAGACTTGGGGATATCATCTGCCGACAGAATTCCTGCTCGGATAGCATCGTCAATATCGTGGTTTACATAGGCAATCCTGTCGGAAATGCGGACAATCTGCCCTTCCAGGGTCTCCGGCACATAGCTTCCGGTATGGCCCAAAATGCCCATCCGGACTTCATAAGTAAGATTTAACCCTGCACCGTTGTTTTCCAGGATGTCCACAACCCGCAGAGACTGTTCATTGTGGCAAAATTCTTCCTCAAGGCACTTAGACAGCGCGGCCTCACCGGCGTGGCCAAAGGGTGTATGCCCCAAATGGTGGCCCATTGCAATGGCCTCTGTCAAATCCTGGTTCAGGTTTAACGCGCGGGCAATGGTGCGGGCGATACGGGTGACTTCGATGGTATGGGTCATACGGGTGCGGTAATGGTCACCCTCCGGCCGCAAAAACACCTGGGTTTTGTGCATCAGCCGGCGAAAAGCCTTACAGTGAACAATGCGGTCTGTATCCCGCTGATAGCAGGTGCGAACATCAAACTCGCTCTCCGTTTCTTCCCGGTTACGGCCCAAACTTCTATCGGAAAATGCCGCTCTTGGACTCAGTTGCAAATGTTCCAGCCGTTCCAATTCTTCCCGTACTGTCATCGAATTCACTCCTTTGTATTCACCGGGAATGCCCGGTATTCCTGTGCCACTTCCATGCCTTCCACTGTGCCGGAGGTCATATCCACCACCCGGTCTAAAAACGCCTGGGCTTTTGGTTGTGCAATCAAGATTTCCAGTTCCACTTCTGCCCCGAACTGGGTATCCCGCAGAACTCCGTCAAAAGCTTCTATTTCCAGTTTCATCCGTTCGTAATAGGAATAGGGACAGGGTACGTACAGCACCGACCAAACCCGTTTCATTGATTTGCCGGCAGCATCAATGGCAATTTTTGCGCCCTTGGTATAAGCACGAACCAAGCCGCCGGCGCCCAAAAGAATGCCCCCAAAGTAGCGGGTTACCACGCAAACTACATTGTAAAGGTTTTCCCTTTGTAAAACCTGCATCATAGGGTTTCCGGCGGTGCCACCCGGTTCTCCGTCATCTGAAAAACGCATAGGTCCGTCTTTAATCACATAGGCCCAGCAATTATGGGTAGCATCGTAGTGCTGCTTTTTCATTTCCTGGATTTTTTCAAGGGCTTGTTCTTCTGTATCTACCGGCCAAACTCTGCCGATGAAGCGGGACTTTTTCTCCACAAATTCATCCTGCCCAAAATCCGTCGGCACCAGATATTCGTCCAAGGTCAGCACTCCTTTGTGATATAGTCTTTCAGCCGTCCGTATAGAATAGGGTCTACTACCGCATCTACAAGAATGCCTTTTTCCGTATAATCCACATTAAGAACCTGGGCATTATTGTGGAGGGTATCCAAAGTGCCGCCCACAGAATAAGGAATCAGTACTTCAATATGGTGGCGGCTGTGCCCCAGGGCTTTTTCAATGGCAGAAAGAAGACGGTCTGTACCTGTTCCTTTTTTTGCAGAGATGGCAACCACATCTTCTCCTATAGGGATGTCCACAGGCTTGACAAGGTCTGCCTTGTTGTAAAGCCGCAGAACCGGCGTGCCGGGTTTGGCAAGTTTTGCAATCAGGCTATCCACTACTTGAATGTGGGCTTCCCGATCCGGATCAGCTGCATCAATCACATGCAGCAGAAGGTCCGCATATTCCAGTTCTTCCAGGGTTGCCCGAAATGCATCCACCAAATGATGGGGCAGTTTCGAAATAAATCCTACTGTATCAGAAAGAACCACATCTAACGTATCGGAGACGGAAAGTTGCCGGGATGTGGTATCCAAAGTGTCAAACAGGCGGTTGTTTGCAGGAATACCTGCATCGGTCAACTGATTAAGCAGTGTAGATTTTCCTGCGTTGGTATAGCCAACAATGGCAACAACCGGGACAGAATTTTTCATCCGCCGTTCCCGCTGAACACTGCGAACCTGCCGCACCTGCTCCAGTTCTGATTGCAGTCGGGCAATTCTCTCACGGATATGCCGGCGATCGGATTCCAGTTTGGTTTCACCGGGGCCCCGGGTGCCAATGCCACCACCCTGCCGGGAAAGGCTGGCGCCCATACCGGAAAGACGGGGAAGCAAGTACTTGTACTGGGCAAGTTCCACTTGCAGTCTTCCCTCTTTTGTTTTTGCCCGTTGGGCAAAAATATCCAAAATCAAGGCAGAACGGTCCAACACCGTCACGCCCAAAATGTCTTCCAATGCCCGGATATGGCCGGGAGACAGTTCATTGTCAAAAACCACCATTGTAGATTCAGTGGCTTCTACCAGCATACGCACTTCCTGGGCCTTGCCCTCGCCAATAAAACTGTGGGAGTCCGGGGTGTGGCGATTTTGCAAAACCTTACCGGTGCAAAACCCACCAGCCGTTTCCAAAAGGGCTTCCAGTTCCTCCAAAGAAGCATCTGTGGCAGTTTGTTCTTTTGTGAAACAGTCTGCATTCAATCCCACAAGGACTGCCCGCTCCTGTATCGCTTTTTCCAAATTCGATTCCATAGTGCCTCCAAATAGTTTTTCAGTTTATTGTAACACATAACGGGGTGTTTAGGCAAGTAATCTGTGTAAATTCAGAAATTATTTGAAAAAAAACCCGCCCTGCATAGCGCAGTCCCGATTCTATCTTACTTCAGGCCAAATCTCTTGTTGAAACGGTCAACACGTCCACCGGTGTCAACCAGCTTCTGCTTGCCGGTATAGAAAGGGTGGCACTTAGAGCAGATTTCAACGCGGATGTCCTTCTTGGTGGAACCGGTCGTAAAG
>JAZNZO010000023.1:0-5155 GCA_045594945.1 Faecousia sp. | reverse complement strand
ACATGCCCTATGCCATGAGTGTCATCGTTTCCCGTGCTATCCCTGAAATCGACGGGTTTAAGCCTTCTCACAGAAAACTTCTGTATACTATGTACAAGATGGGCTTGCTTTCCGGCAGCCGGACCAAATCTGCCAACATTGTAGGTCAGACTATGCGCCTGAACCCTCACGGTGACGCAGCTATTTACGAAACGATGGTTCGTCTTTCCCGGGGCAACGAGACCCTTTTGCACCCTCTGGTAGACTCCAAGGGCAACTTCGGTAAAGTATACTCCCGGGATATGGCTTATGCTGCATCCCGTTATACGGAAGCCAAATTGGATAAAATCTGCACCGAACTGTTTAAGGACATTGACTCCGATACGGTGGATATGGTGGATAACTACGACGCATCCACCAAAGAACCCACTTTGCTGCCCACCACATTCCCCAATGTTTTAGTGAATGCGAACCAGGGTATTGCGGTAGGCATGGCAAGTAACATTTGTTCTTTCAACCTAAAGGAAGTCTGCGAAACCGCCATTGCTTTGATGCAAAACCCCAATCACGATATTCTTTCCACCTTGCCCGGCCCGGACTTTTCCACCGGCGGCGAATTGATTTTTGAGGAGAATGTAACCCGGGAAATTTATTCCACAGGCCGGGGCAGCTTCAAACTTCGGGCCAAGTGGCGCTATGTAAAGGAAAATAATCTGATTGAAATCTACGAAATTCCCTATTCCACCACCAGCGAAGCCATTATGGACAAGGTGGCGGAACTGATCAAAGCAGGCAAGATCCGGGAAATTTTGGATATGCGTGATGAAACCGATTTGGGCGGTCTGAAATTGACAATCGACCTAAAGCGGGGCATTGATCCGGAAAAACTGATGCAAAAACTCTTCCGTATGACCACTTTGCAGGATAGTTTCCCCTGTAATTTCAACATCTTGATTGCGGGTATGCCCCGGGTGATGGGTGTAGGTGAAATTCTGGAGGAGTGGACTGCCTGGCGTGTAGAATGTGTCCAGAGAAGGATTTATTTCCAAATTCAGAAAAAGGCGGAAAGGCTCCACCTGCTGAAGGGCTTGGAACGGATTTTGCTGGATATCGACAAGGCTATCTCCATTATCCGTCAAACGGAACTGGAAAGCGAAGTTGTGCCCAATTTGATGATTGGCTTCGGTATTGACCAGGTACAGGCCAACTACGTGGCAGAAATCAAACTGCGGAACATCAACAAAGAGTACATTCTGCGGCAGACCAAGGCCATTGATGAACTGGAACAGGAAATTGCTGACCTGCAGGATACGTTGAATAACCGCAGAAAACTGGATAAGGTGATCATAAATGAACTGAAGCAGGTGGCAGAAAAGTTCGGTCAGCCTCGGAAAACAGAAATCATTTATGAGAGCATTCTGGCAGACTTGGATGAGGAAGAAGAGGATATTCCTGATTACCTGGTTACTCTGTTCGTTTCCAGGGAAGGCTATCTAAAGAAGATTACCCCTGCAAGTTTGCGTATGTCCGGAGAACAGAAGTTCAAGGAAGGGGATAAATTGGCCTTTAGTGTGGAATGCAGCAACCGCTCTGAGATTTTGGTGTTTACCGACCAATGCCAGTGCTACAAATCCCGTCTTTCTGATTTTGAAGACGGAAAGGCCTCTATTTTAGGTGACTATTTGCCCCAAAAGTTGGGAATGGAGCAAGGCGAAACAGTTCGACAGGTGATTTTGCCCGGAGATTATAAGGGTTTCGTGCTGTTCTTCTTTGAAAACGGCAAAATTGCCAAAGTGCCGCTTTCTGCCTATGAAACCAAAACCAACCGCCGCAAACTCACCGGCGCTTATTCTGATAAGAGCCCGCTGGTTGCGGCTATGGGTATGAACGAGGACTGCCAGGTTGCGCTCTACGCCTCTGACAACCGGGTGGCGATTATTTCTACGGCGCAGCTTCTGCCGAAGACCACCAGAAATACCATTGGTGTGACGGCGATGTCCTTGAAAAAGAAGGCTGTACTCACCGGTGCCATGAGATTAGAAGATAGCGGCATTGTGAATGCCAGCCGTTATCGCAGCCGCAATATCCCCACCGCAGGCGCCTTGCTAAAAGAAGAGGATGCTTCTGAAAAACAAATCGCATTTGAGGTTTAATATCCTATGAAAAAAACGTTTGACCTTATATGGAAAATTGTTCGGGTTATCGTGGGCGGCGCTATGTTTTCCTTGGGCTTTAATCTGTTTTTGGAATATCACGGTCTGAATGCAGGCGGCATTTCCGGCCTTTCAATGATAATCGTTAAAGTGACAGGCTTTGGCACGGTGGGCCTTTTGACAGCGCTGATCAATCTTCCTCTGTTTGCTTTCGGCGGGATGAAGATTGGAAGGGAGTTTTTCTTCCTTTCCTTGTTCGGTATGGCGGCAAACTCCGGTTTTCTTGACTTTTTCAGCATGATCCCCAAGCCCGTCCTGGACCCGCTGGTAAGCGCCCTTTACGGTGGCGTGGTCTGCGGTTTGGGACTTGGTGTCGTGTTTTCTACCGGCGGGTCTACCGGTGGCTCTGATATCATTGTAAGACTCCTGAAATTACGCTGGCAGAATGTGCCTATTGGTGTCATCAATATGTGTTTTGATGGTGCAGTGGCAGTGCTGACGGGCGTTGTATATATGGATATTCAAAACGCCCTGTACAGCGGCATCGCAATTTTTGTCTGCGGCAAGATTATTGATGCAGTGGTATACAGTTTCGATTATTCCAAGGTGGCACTGATCATCAGTCCCCATCACGAAGAAATCGCCAGGGTAATTGCGGAAAAACTGGACCGGGGCGCTACCTATTTGAACGGAGAAGGCTCATATACAAAGGCGGAAAAGAAAGTTGTTTTGACTGCGGTAAAACGGCAACAGGTGACCGATCTGAAACGCCTTGTTGTGGAGATTGACCCGGATGCTTTTATCATTGTCCAGGATGCCCACCAGGTTTTGGGTGACGGCTTTGCACGGTACTCCAAGTATTCTTTGTAAAGGAGGAAACAGCATGGGAAAGACTGCTACTATATTTTTGTGCCTGTGCCTTTGCCTGGCGCTTTGCGGATGTGATATGTGGATGCAGGGCAGTTATGCCCATGTAACTCCCCATAAAACGCCGGACTCTTTTGATAACGGTGAGCGAATTGAAGCGTCCAGTTATCAAACACTTTACCAGGCCCTATGCGCAATTGTAGAAAAAGGCGCCACCGGCGCGACAGTTTATTATCCCAATGAAAATAAGGTTACAGTACAGGACTATATGGAATCTGCCGTGCGGCAGGTGTGCACTGCAAACCCCATTGGTAGTTATGCTGTGGAAAAAATCACCTATGAAGTAGGCACCAAGGGCGGTGTTCAGGCGGTGGCTTTGCAGATTGCCTATGACCGCAGCCTTTCGGATATCCGCTACATAAACCGGGTGGCAGATATGCCTGATGGGATTGCGCTCGTTTATGATGCGCTTGACAAATGTAAACCTTCTGCAACCTTTTTTGTAGAAAATTATAGTCAGACAGATTTTGCCCAGCTGATCAAAAACTACGTGGACCAAAATCCGGATGTTTGTATGGAAATGCCGCAGGTAACGGTTACGACGTATCCGCAGGATGGGACTCAAAGGGTAATCGAAGTGCTGTTTGCCTATGAAAACAGCCGGGATGATTTGCGGGCGATGCAGCAAACGGTTGCAGCAGTATTTGATTCTGCGCTGCTTTCTGTAACGCAGAGCGCTTCCGGTGGAGAGAAATGCGCACAACTCTATCGTTTTCTGGCACTGCACTATAATCCCGACACGTTACACACCTCTATTACGCCGGCCTACAGCCTTCTGCATTACGGTGTTGGCGATAGCAAGGCATACGCTACGGTGTATGCGGCTATGTGCAAAAAGGTTGGTGTAGACTGCTCTGTGGTGGTTGGCACAAAGGATGGCAAACCCCATTACTGGAATGCCGTCAAAGAAGGGGAAGGCTACCTCTTTGTCGACTTTTTACAATGCGCCCGCCAGGATAACTTCTCCCTGCGCACCCGGGAGCAGATGAAGAACTATGTGTGGGACTATTCGGCTTACGGAGGATAGTATGGACCGAAGAGGAATGCTAAGCCAGTGGCTTGCTGACTATGCAGAGAAGACCGGCTACTCCGGAAATTTGCTGATTTCCCAAAAAGGAAAGACCATTTTTGAAAGCAGCATTGGCTACGCCAATATAGAGAAGGGAATTTCCCTTCATTTGAACAATAGATTTCGGTATTATTCTCTGTCAAAACCCTTTACGGCTATCGCTGTTATGCTTCTATGGGAGCAGGGATTGGTGGATTTGGATGCCCATCCATCCCGATATTTACCCTATGCTAAGGACCTGGATAGGCGTATTACCTTGAGAAACCTTTTGCAACATACCAGCGGCCTGCCGGAACTGACAACGCCCCGGTTCAGTGAGGTGACGGGCAAACCGGATTTCCCTGGGGCAGTAACGGCTCTTGCCAATGAACCGTTGGATTTTGTCCCCGGAACGGGGGAGATGTACCGTAATACGGGTTTTGTAATCGCTTCTCTTATTGTGGAAGCAATAACAGGTGCGCCTTTCCACGAATTTCTGCAGGAAAAGGTATTCAAGCCCTTTGGAATGGAAACTGCTTGCTGCGAATTGGATGATGTATCCATTGAAGGCTTGGTGACCGGGTATGAGAAGGAAAATGAGCAAATTGTACCTGGCAGATACTTAAATATGCCTTCCTTCCTGGGTTCGGCCTATGTGGTGGGCACAGTGTACGATCTGCAGAATTTTTACCGCTCCATTCAAGAAAAACGGCTTCTGAAGCCGGAAACATGGGAACGCATCTTTACCCGCAGTGAAGTGGGACAGTTTGGCCTTGGCTGCATTGTGTTCAGTTGGGATGGACGGCTGACCTACCAGAATAACGGCGGCCATGTGGGTTTCCGCACCATTCATCGGCTGTTGCCGGAGGAAGACTTTGATATCATTCTACTAAGCAATACTGCCTGGGGCGATGCCCGGACGGATATTATGAACGCAGTCCATAAATTCTACCTGGACGGAAAAACTGCTGACCTATACCAACCGGAAATGGATAAAGGCTTCGCAACAAAATAAAAACTTACAAAAGATTTTATATTTTTTCTCTTT
>JAZNZO010000022.1:0-27296 GCA_045594945.1 Faecousia sp. | reverse complement strand
CGTGCCGCCGCCAATGAGGGCAATCGGCTTATTGCCTGCCATCTGCAGGCGCATCATTAAGCACAGCGCCATAAAGTGACCTACATGCAAAGAATCTGCAGTGGGGTCAAAACCAATATAAAATGTGGCCTTACCCTGGTCAATCATATTGCGAATTTCTTCTTCATTGGTTACCTGGGCAATCAGGCCTCTGGCAACCAGTTCGTCATACACTTTCATAGAAACCTCCAAAAAATAAAGCCCTCTGTCCATAAGGACAGAGGGCGTAAATTACGCGGTACCACCTCTGGTTCGAAACTGCCTCACAGCAATTTCCTCGGCGTGTTGAAAACACGATACGCTGTGTCGGGCGCGCCCGTCCTTCCCTACTGGAATTTTCAGGAAAGCCACTCCGGGAGGTACTTCGTTGCCCGTTTCTGCCGCCTTGCACCGTCCGGCGGCTCTCTGAAAGAAATTAGGGTAATTACTTCATCCCATCACTGTGTTACTTGCAATATCCTAACAAATTCGCCTTAATTTGTCAAGGGTAAACCCTGACAAATTCCTCGCAAACAACCTGCATATCTTCCGTAAAGGTTAGATTCGCATCCTCCATCTCCTTGGTAAAGAACTCCCTATGGACTTTTTGCCAATAAGCAAGGCTTCTATCCCCTTCCCCTTCCCGATATGCTTGCTCCGAAGAAACATGGGAAAACGGAACGATATACACTTTTGTTGTTTTAATAATGCAGGCTGCACTGCCATCCTTCCACAAAACCACACTATATTGGCCTTCTCGGGGCAACGTTTCCCCTTCCAGCGCATACAGAGGGTGCGCCGATGCCGTAGCAGTTTTAATTCCTTTCAAAACAAGAGCCGCCAGGCTGTCTGCATCATCCCCAAAGCACCAGGCATCGTACAGTGCGGTTGTGCCGGTGGATGAAGCATACTGTCTCCACATTGTTTTTGCATCCATTACCGGCCTCTGAGCATTTCTTCCGCACTTCTTAGGGTCGTTTCCGTAATGGTTGCGCCACCAATTATGCGGGCAAGTTCCATCTTTCTTCCTTCAAAATCCAAGGGTGTAACTGTTGTGTAGGTTCTGCCCTGCCGCTCTTCCTTGGCAATCAGCAGATGCGCATCACCCATAGCCGCAAGCTGAGGTAAGTGGGTCACACACAGAACCTGTTTGTTGGTCGCAACTTCCTTGAGTTTCTGGGCGACTTTTTGGGCTGCACGGCCGGAGACACCGGTGTCCACCTCATCAAAAATCAATGTCTGCACCTTGTCCTGTTGGGCAAGCACGTTCTTCATAGCCAGCATAATCCGTGCAAGTTCACCGCCGGAAGCGACTTTGTTCATCGGTTTCAAGGCTTCACCCACATTGGCAGACATATAAAACGCCACTAAATCTGCTCCATTTGCACCCAATTCACACTCTGTAAACTGACAAGCAAACTGCACCTTTGGCATATCCAATTGGGATAGTTCCTCACGAATACAGCGCGATAGGGTGTCTGCCCCCTCCTGGCGGCTCTTCCGCAGGGCCAATGCTGCAGTCCATGCCTCTTTTTCTGCCTTTTCGCACTTTATTTGGAGTCTTGCAAGATGGTCGTCTGCAAATTCCATCTCATCCAGTTCCCGAACAGCATTCTCCAAATATGCAAGAATGTCTTTGCAGTTGGCGCCATACTTCCTGCGAAGGCGATGTATGACATCAAGTCTGCTTTCAATCATCTCCAGCTCATCTGCCGAATAAGTCAGTTCATCCCGGGCAGCGCGCAATTCCTCCGCCACATCCTGGACCTGGTACATTAAATCGGCTACTCTATCGTGTAAGGATGCATAGGTATCGGTATAGCGGGAAAGGCGGCCTAACTCCTTTTCTGCTTGAGCGAGCAAAGATGCAGCGCCATCAGAGTCATCAGAACCATACAGGTATTCTACGCCCGCGTAGATGCCGTCGGAGAGTTTTTCCGCGTTCTGTAAGATCTTTCTCCTGCTTTCCAGTTCCGTGTCTTCTCCGGGCTTCAGCGACGCCTTGCTGATCTCCTCGATTTGATAGCGAAGGGTTTCCATCCGGCGAAGTTTTTCTCCTTCATCCATCTGCAGGCGCTGGATTTGCTTTTTCAGTTCAGCCACGACCTGAAATCTCTCACTATAGTTCTGCCGCAATGCTTCGTTTCTGGAAAAATCATCCAAATACTGCAGGTGATTATCCTCATCAAAGAGCGCAGCGCTGTCGTGTTGACCGTGAATATTAATAAGAGAGATGCCCAGTTTATGTAAGATAGACACGCTCACCAATGTACCGTTCACCCGACAAACATTCTTTCCATCCAAGAAAACATCCCGGCTGATAACCGTTTCCTCGTCGTAGGGCACACCGTTTTCAGCAAACCAGGGAAGTTCCGGCACGTCCGTAAATACCGCCCGAACAGAGGCTTTTTCCGTTCCGGTACGAATCATATCCCGGTAGGCTCTCTCACCCAGTACTGCACAGATGGCATCAATGACAATAGATTTGCCCGCGCCGGTTTCACCGGTCAGGATATTAAAGCCATTTTCAAAGGAAATATCGGCGCACTCAATGACCGCAATATTCTCAATATGCAGTAAACTCAGCACTATAAATCACCCCAAAAGACTTTTCATTTCTCCACAAAAAACGGCAGCAGAATTATTATCCCGCATCACGATCATTACGGTATCGTCACCGGCAAGGCTGCCTACTACTGCATGGATATTCATACCGTCAATGGCAGATGCGGCAGCAGAAGCAAGGCCGGGAAGGGTTCTCACCACAATGATATTTTGGGCATAATCAAAGTCAATAACACATTCTTTGAAAATGGTGTTCAGGCGTGCTGAAAAAGTGCCTTCAATCTCATTATTTCCGGTCGTGTAACGGTAATTTCCAAGACTCGTCAGTTCCTTCACAATCCGCAGTTCCTTAATATCACGGGAGATTGTAGCCTGCGTAGTATGGAAACCTGCTTCTTCCAAAAGGGTCAGTAGTTGTTCCTGGGTATCCACAATGGTTGTGGAAATAATCTCCATAATTTTGGCTTGTCTTTGTGTCTTCATATTCTACCTCAACTGTTTTTGAACTTTCTGTTTACCACATCATAAAAACTGTGGTTCTTCAGGCGCAGAAGTTGGGTTACCAGCGGAGATTTTCGAATCGTAATCTCATCACCCATATTAATCTTCAGCGCTTTACCACCGTCCACACTTAAGTACGCATTTCTGCGAGCATTGTGGGTCAATGCCACAGTAATAACCCTTTTTTCAGATGTAACCAAAGTACGGCTTGCCACATCGTGGGCGCACACGGGCGTTACCAAAATGCTGTTTGCCCCCGGCCCCACAATGGGGCCGCCGGCAGAAAGGCTATAGGCAGTAGAGCCGGTTGGCGTTGCAACAATTACACCGTCGCCGCCACACTCCATAGCCTGTACGCCATCACATTTAACAGCCAAGTGAACAATGCGGGCGATGGCACCCTTTGTAACGGCCGCATCATTCAGGCAAATATCCTTAAAGATAATCTCTCTGTCACGCATAACCGTTACATCCAGCATCATACGGCTGTCAATAGTGTACTCACCGGTAGCCAGACGTTTCAATTCAGAAAGTTCTGTGCCTTCCAATTCTGCCATAAAGCCCATCGTGCCAATATTGACACCTAAGATAGGAATACCAAACCGGGTGGCAGCCTTTGCCATATGCAAGATCGTGCCGTCACCGCCAAAGCAAATGACTGCAGATGCTTTCGGCAGTTCCCTATCCAAGCGGCAAAAGTGAATATCCCGAGGGAGATCAAATGTTCTGTCTACCTCAAAAGGCAGGCAAACCCGGGTTTCTACCCCTGCCTGCTCCAAAATTCCCATTGCCTCCCGAACCGTCTTAAAATTTTTATCCCGGTAGGGATTGGGTGTAAGAATAACTCGTCTCATACTGTCACCCCTTCAATGTTTCATGGGCCTGCCGTACCACTTCTGCGGTGTCCGGTTCGATGCCCGTTCTGTCATCCAATGTAAGATGGGCCAGGAACTCAATATTACCTTCCGGACCTTTAACAGGAGAAAAAGTCAGTCCCAAAATGGTAAAACCGATTTCCTTTGTAAGATCCACAAATCCATCCAGCACTTCTTTGTGTACGGAAGGCTCCCGCACTACGCCCTTTTTGCCGACCTTCTCTTTCCCTGCCTCAAATTGGGGCTTGATCAGGCAAAGAACTTGACCGCTCTCCGGTTTGAGAAATGTTTTGATAACCGGCAAAACAATTTTCAAGGAAATAAAACTGACGTCAATAACAGAAAGATCCAAAGGCTCGCCCAGTTGTTCCGGTGTCACATAGCGCACATTGGTCCGTTCCATCACCACAACCCGGGGATCTGAGCGGATTTTCCAGTCTAACTGGCCGTAGCCAACATCAATAGCAAACACCTTGCTGGCGCCCTGCTGCAAAAGGCAATCGGTAAAGCCACCGGTAGAGGCTCCGGAGTCGCTACATACATACCCGGTGGGATCAACGCCGAAGTGGCGAAGGGCTTTTTCCAGTTTCAGGCCGCCCCGACTCACATAAGGGCAGGCTGCTCCCCGCACTTCAACCGCAACGGATTCTTCATAGGAGGTGCCGGGCTTATCCGCCTTCTGCCCTTCCACATATACGTTGCCACTCATAATAACAGCCTGCGCTTTGGTGCGGTTTTCCGCATAGCCCTGCTCTACCAAAAGCACATCCAGTCTTTTCTTTACTTTCACTTTAGTACCTCCAGAACATAGTCCGCCACACTTTGTCCGTCAAGTCCGCAGAATTTGTATAGTTCCTGCACGCTTCCATGCGTAACAAATCTGTGGCCAAGGTCAATGCCGTATACTTCGCAAGGGACCTTGCCGTTCAGTTCGATGGAAAGCGCTTCTTTAATGCCGCTATGGGCGCAAACTTCTTCCATTACTACCAGTTTTCTACACTCAGACATTCCGTCCAAAATGGATCTTATAGGTAGTTTGTCAACTTGAGTAAGACGCAGGATTGTCGCCTCCACGCCCTTTTCATGCAGGATCTGCCCTGCCAAGACAGCCTGTTCGATCAGCGTGCCGTAGGTAAGGATCGTTACATCGTCGCCTTCCTGGTGGCAGACAATACTGTCCTCTTTCCAAATAAAATCCCTTGCTGCAGAAGCATCTGCTCCTCTGGGATAACGGATAGCCACTGGGCCATTCTGTTCTTCCACCGCCCAGTGGAGCATTTGGGAGAGTTCCTCCATTGTGGCAGGACAGAGAATTCTCATTCCAGGTGCTTGCCGTAAAAAGCCTACATCGAAAATGCCGTGATGGGTTTCTCCATCTTCGCCAACCAAGCCCGCACGGTCAACAGCAAAGACTACGTGAAGTTTCTGCATACAAATATCCTGCAAAATCATATCATAAGACCTTTGCAAGAAGGTAGAATAAAGCGCTACAACAGGTATCATCCCCTGTTTTGCCAGGCCACCTGCCATCGCTACGGCGTGTTCTTCCGCAATGCCCACATCAAATAGCCGCTTTGGGAATTTCTCCTTGAATGCCAAAAGGCCTGTACCGCCGGGCATAGCCGCCGTGATAGCGCAAAGTTTTTCATTCTTTTCGGCAAGGTTAACGATTGTGCTGCCAAAAACATCAGAAAATGTTTCCACAGGTACTTTTAACGGCTTACCGCTTTCCTTATCAAATTTACCGATGCCGTGAAACAGTTTGGGGTGTTCCTGGGCTGGTTCGTAGCCCCTGCCTTTTTGGGTGAATACGTGCAAAAGGACCGGTCGGTTACGATCCACTGCGTTTTGCAACAGATGGATCAGATGTTCTGTGTCGTGACCGTCCACAGGCCCCAAATAGGTAAAGCCCATATTTTCAAAAATGTTTGTGGGTATCAAGGCTCTGCGCAGGCGATCCTTAATTCTACCGGTGAGTTTGTAAATGGCCTTGCCGCCGGGAATTCTCGTTAAGAAGGATTTGTATCGCTTTTTCATTCCCAGGTACTTATCCTTCACCCGAAGGTTACGCAAATGGCTGGCCATGCCGCCCACATTTTGGTCAATAGACATAGCATTATCATTGAGTATGACAATCATAGGCTCATTGCTCACAGCCGCATCATTAAGGCCCTCGTAGATCATACCGCCGGTAGCCGCACCATCTCCCACAAGGGCAATCACCTTATACTTATCGCCTTGAAGGGTTCTTGCGCGAGCCATACCCAAGGCAATACTGACCGAGCTGGACGCGTGGCCTGCTGTAAAGGCATCCGTTTCGCTTTCAGAAGGTTTGGGGAAACCTGCAATACCGCCGAACTGGCGCAAAGTGGAAAAAGCATCCTGCCGGCCTGTCAGTATCTTATGGACATAAGATTGATGGCCTACATCAAATACAAGGCGGTCAACACCGGTATCAAATACGGTTTCCAACGCAACCGACAATTCCACAACACCTAAATTGGATGCCAAATGGCCTCCGGTAACAGAAACGGAGGACACTAAATATTCTCTGATTTCACGGCACAACTGCGCTCTTTGCGCCTCATTTAGCTGGACCAAATCCTGGTGCCCGTGAATTTTGGAAAGAAGTCCCATACATACACAACCTATCTATATTTCAGGTTCTTATACACTATGTTTGTATAATAACACAGTATGAATGAATATTCAAGGGTTATATTCAAAAGAAACCGCGACCAATTCACTGATTGGTCGCGGAAAATTTAACGATATATTCTCTAACTGTTAAGCAATTTTTCTACCGCTGCCAGTTTCAGGCACACACAGAAAACTTCCATTGCTTTTTCCAAGTCTGCAACAGGAGGCAGGCTGGGTGCAATGCGAATATTGCTGTCATCCGGGTCAATGCCATAGGGATAGGTTGCGCCGGCACCAGTCATAACAACACCGGCTTCTTTGCACAATTCCAAAGCCCGTTTTGCAGTACCTTTCATCGTAAACAGACTGACAAAGTAACCGCCCTTGGGGCTATTCCAGTGGGCAAAGCCCCAGGGTGACAGTTCCTTTTCCAGCATCTGCAGAACTGTACGGAATTTGGGTGCCATTACGGTGGCATGGCGCTTCATAATCTCAATGGTGTGGGCTTTATCTTTTAAGTACAATACGTGACGAAGCTGATTTACCTTATCAAAAGATATGGTATTTACAAAGAACAGTTTGCTGAAGTACTGAATGTTCGCTTCAGAGGCAGCCATAGCGGAAATACCGCCACCGGCAAAAGTAATCTTGGAAGTAGAGGCAAATTCATAGACCATATCCGGATTACCTGCCTTCTCACACAGGCTGATAATATCCGGGAAAGGCACATACTCCCCTTCAAATTCGTGGATGCAGTAAGCATTATCCCACATAATAGCAAAGTCCGGTGTCGCAGGTTTCAGGGAAGCGAACCGTTCTACCGTCTTCTGGGAATAAACAATGCCATCGGGGTTGGAATACTTGGGAACACACCAAATGCCTTTCACGGCAGGGTCCTTTACAAGTTCCTCAACCATATCCATATCAGGACCTTCCTCGGTCATAGGTACTGTAATAAGTTCTGCCCCAAAGAACTCTGTAATACGGAAGTGGCGGTCATAGCCGGGGCTGGGACACAGAAACTTTACTGTTTCTTCCTTGCACCAGGGCCGGGGGCTGTGCAGAAGACCGTGCGTATAAGCCCGGGAAATCACATCGAACATCATATTCAAACTGGCAGTACCGCCTAAAAACACCTGAGAGGGTTTACAATCCAGAATATCTGCCCAGTATTCTCTGGCGCAACGGATACCGGCCAATTCGCCATAGTTGCGTGTATCCACCCCATCAACAATACAATCTTCCGGCTTGGTCAGAACCGTAAGAATGTCGCTAACAAGGTCAATCTGACTTTTAGCAGGCTTTCCTCTGGACATATCCAAATGCAAGTTCTTTTCCTTGCATTTGTCATAAAAATCCCGCAACTGGTCATAGACAGTCTTCAGCTCCGGCTTAGACATTTCATTATAGAACATATGCATCTCTCCTTTTCCATTGGGGGTATTATAATGCAGAATATGTAAAAAAGCAACGAACAATTACCAGGTTTTTCAACATTTTGAGGATGTTGCCATAGTTTGTTTGGATTATACAACCAATTCTTGTTCCAATATGCAATTTTTTACATATTCACTCCTTGCTTTTTTATCCGTTTTATCATAAAATGAAAGAAATATGTGTTTTCCTGAAAATCAGTATGCAGAAAGGATGATCTTATGAGCAACACAATTTCCGTACCGGAAATTTTTGGCAGTGATGTTTTCAACGAGGCCACTATGAAGCAGCGCTTACAGCCCGAAATATATAACGCCTGGAAGCTTTGCATTCAAAACGGCACCTCTCTGCAACTGGATGTTGCCAACGAAATTGCGGAAGCAATGAAGGTTTGGGCTTTGGAAAAGGGCGCAACCCACTATACACATTGGTTCCAGCCTATGACCGGCATTACTGCCGAAAAGCACGACTCCTTTCTGGAGCCTGCGGGCGAAGGCAAGGTCATTATGGACTTTGGAGGAAAAGCCCTGGTACGGGGCGAGCCGGACGCTTCTTCCTTCCCCTCCGGCGGTTTGCGAGCCACCTTTGAAGCCCGGGGTTACACCGCCTGGGACCCCACCTCTTTTGCCTTTGTACGAGACGGCAGTCTGTATATCCCTACCTGTTTCTTCTCCTACACCGGTGCTGCACTGGATAAGAAGACCCCCCTTCTTCGCTCCATTGATGAAGTTTCAAAGCAGGCTGTGAGAATTCTTCGTCTGTTTGGGGATACCCAAACAAAACGGGTCACCCCCTGTGTTGGCGCTGAGCAAGAATATTTCCTGCTTCCTAAAGATATGTATGCAAAGCGGCCGGACCTGCGGCTCACAGGCCGCACTTTATTTGGTGCCCTGCCTCCCAAGGGCCAAGAGCTGGATGACCATTATTTCGGCACTATCCGAACCCGGGTTTCCAACTTTATGAAAGACCTGGACGAGCAGCTATGGCGGCTGGGTATTCTCTCCAAGACAAAGCACAACGAAGCTGCCCCCTGTCAGCACGAGTTGGCCCCCATCTACACCGATGCCAACAATGCCTGCGATGCAAACCAGCTTACAATGCAGATTATGAAGAAGTGCGCTGCAAAGCACAACTTGGTCTGTCTGCTTCACGAAAAGCCTTTTAAGGGTGTAAATGGTTCCGGTAAGCACAATAACTGGTCTTTAGCTACTGACACCGGGAAAAATTTATTTAGTCCCGGTAAAACTCCCCGCCAGAACGCCCAATTTATGGTATTCCTGGCCGCCTTTATCCAGGGTGTAGATGAATATCAGGAGTTCCTACGTTCTACTGTTGCGTCCGCAGGCAACGATCACCGTTTGGGTGCCCACGAAGCTCCTCCAGCCATTGTTTCTATCTTCCTGGGCGACGAACTGACCTCCATTGTGAATTCCATCGTCAACGGCACTAACTATTGTGAGCCGGAAAAGAGCCTAATGCGAATTGGCGTGGATGTTCTGCCTGCTATTCCCAAGGATACCACTGACAGAAACCGCACCTCCCCCCTTGCTTTCACAGGCAATAAGTTCGAGTTGCGTATGTTGGGTTCTTCCCAGTCTATTGCCGGGCCTAATGTGGCGCTGAACACCATTATGGCGGAAGAACTTCGGAAATTCGCTGACGAATTGGAAATCGCTGCCGACTTTGATAATGCGCTTCAAAGCATTGTCGGCAAGGCTCTTCGGGAGCATCAGAGAATAATCTTTAACGGCAACGGCTATTCTGCGCAGTGGCAGGAAGAGGCCGCGAAGCGTGGACTTAGCAATCACCGTTCCACTGCCGAGAGTCTTCCCACCTATGCAAGCCCCAAAAACATTGACTTGGTTACTCGGCACGGCATTTTCACAGAGGAAGAGTTCCTTGCGAGAAACGACATCCATATGGACTCTTACTGCAAGATTGTGAACATTGAAGCACGAACAAGTGTAGATATGGTTCTGCATCAAATTCTTCCCGCCGCCATCAGTTACACCAATACTCTATGCGACACGATTATGAAAAAGGAGTCTGTTGGCGCAACCTGCAAGGCCGAAAAAGATCTGGTTAGTATTCTGTCTAAGGGAACAGATGCCCTTTATGAATTGGCACAGCAGCTGAAAGAAGCCTTAACAAAAGTTCCCAGTGAGCGGGTACAAGCCATCTCCTATTATCACGATGTAATTTCCGTTTTGATGGAAAAAATGCGCACTGAAGCCGATATTTTGGAGCAGAACACCGACAAGAGTTACTGGCCCTACCCCACTTACTCTGATCTTTTATTCTACTAATTAAGGAAAAACCGCAGGCTGATGCCTGCGGTTTTGATTTATTTGCCGGTAGAACCAAAGCCGCCGGCGGGTCTTTGGGTATTGGAAAGATCCTCTGTTTCTGTGAAGTCCACATTCAGTACAGGGGTGATAACAAGTTGGGCAACCCGCTCACCGTGTGCGATGGTTTGAGGGTTCTTACCGTGATTGTGAAGAGCTACAATAAACTCTCCACGATAATCACTGTCAATCACGCCAACCTTATTGGCAGGAGCCAAATCCCGTTTACAGGCAAGGCCGCTGCGGGCATAAATAAGGCCCACATACCCTACAGGAAGTTCCATCGCAAGTCCTGTCGGCACAAAGGCCGTTTCCCCGGGAGCTATGGTTAAATCGCCCTCCAGGCAGGCATATAAATCTGCACCGGCGGCCTGTGCAGAGCCGTAGGTGGGCAGAATTGCCTTTTCTTTTAATTTCTTTACTGCAACATTCATACTTTCAATCCCCTTTCCTGACCTTGCCAGTCGTTCCACAGCACCGTAGTGCCGGCTTTTAAGGATGCCTTCACATCAATCAGCCTTTGGTTGGATGATCCCCGGAAGCGGAGCATCAAGTCCTTCTTCTCAAGAATAAACGGCCCGTCAACCAGCACATCCAGGTAAGACAGAAGTTCCTGTGTAATTTCTTTCGGACCCAATCTGCCTGCAATCAGATCTTTTTCAAATAAGTAGCCCGAAAATGCCCAAATGGATTTTTCCGGCATTTTCGCTTTAATCTGACAAAGCAAATCCAGTAATGCCGGTTGGTTTTGGGGCTCAAAAGGCTCACCGCCCAAAAGAGTAATTCCTGCAATATGCGCAGGCTCCAGCATTTTCAGAATATCCTCAATGGTTTCCTGGGTAAATGGCTGACCGTAATCGAAATCCCAGGCCACCTCATTAAAGCAGCCTTTACATCTGTGGGTACAGCCGCTGACAAACAAGCTGACCCGGACCCCGGGGCCATTGGCAATATCGCAATTTTTGATGGTTGCGTAGTTCATCTTATTCCTCCAGGTTCTTTTGCAAAAAAGTAGTGACTGCTTGGGTATATCGCTCCCGGTCTTTTAGAAAACTGTAGCCGTGTCCTGCATCCTCCACAAGGAGCAGTTCCTTTTCCGATGTGCAGACATTGTAGGCCTCTTGGCTCATTTCACAAGGCACAAAATCATCTGCCAATCCGTGCGCAAGAATGACTGGATATTTGCCGGAAAGCAACGTTTTTCTTGTGTCCTTCTGCTTTAGAGAGAAATCTGCAAACAGTCTTGCGCAAAGGTCTGTTACCCAAAGAAAAGGCCAGGGCGGCAAATGAGTAACCGAGCGAAACACCTTACCAATAATTGCATAGGGTGAGGTAAAACCGCAGTCGGCTATGATTCCTTTTACATTTTCCGGTAAATCCTCGTCTGCCATATATAGCACAGTGGATGCACCCATAGAAAGGCCACTTAATATTAAGGGCCAACTACCCAGATTTGTATTATGGTAATCTACCCAGCAGGCCATATCCTGCCACTCTTTTACGCCGAAAGTCATATACTTACCCTCGCTCTTCCCGTGACAGCGTTGGTCGGGAATAAGCATATTCATCCCTAAATTATGGTACACATCCAGCACAAGGCTGAAATCAATATAAGGGGTGCTTTGATAGCCGTGCGCCAGCAGAATGGTTCCCCTGGGATTTTCTGCAGGAATCCATCTTGCATATAAATTCAATCCATCCCTGGATTGAATGCGGATGTCTTCCACCTTGTGGCTATCCATCCAGTTATGGGCCTGCAGAATATACTGGCAGAGTCTTTCCGCGCCTGTCCCCTTCAGAGCCTCAGGATTAAGCCACTGCGGTTCTTTTTTTCGGAGGCATGCCATAAAGAAGGTAAAAGTGCCCACAGAAAGAACCAGCACCAGTAATATAGCCAAAATGATTAACAGTATATGCATTTCCTATCTCCTCTTTCCAAGTGCGTTCCAATAGGAAAATGTCATAGGCCAAACAACACCTGCAAAAACAACCATCAAAAAATATCGGACGCATCTGCCGGGGAATTCCCCAAGTGCAGATGCCAGGGGGCTGCTTAATCCCGCTTTAATGGCAAGAACCAAAGAAAGGCCTAATGCAACCTTCAAAATCTGCACCCACCATTGGGCTTCCGTAGAAAAATGAATCCATTTCTTATCCACATAGTAGGCAGGAATCAGGCCCAAAATACAGCCAAGTAAGGTATACGCATTCTTTCTTCCTTCGTATAGGTTTTCTGCCTGCACATCGGCGGGAAATGGATACAACAGCGTAAACAAAAGATATGCAGCACTCAAAAGCAGCATTCCGCCGATTACATAAGGGAAATACTTGCCGTCTTTATTTAGTACCAAGGGCTTCAAAACAAGCACAAGCACAATCGCCATTGCCGCGCCAACCAGCACATCTACAGGCGTGTGAACGCCCAAATACATCCTGGAAAAAGGCACCAAAACTGCCAGGGTAACAGCCCCATACCGGATAAGTTTATCCTTAACCGTATATGCAATAGCGCCAAAGGTACCCACGCTGTTTTGGGTGTGTCCGCTGGGAAAACTGTATCCTCCGGCATCAGCTGCTGCCCCTTCCACCGGGGTAAAACCCGGCTTCAAAAACCAGGGGCGGGGTACACGAAACCACAGCTTCATAAACTGATTGAGAATTGTTCCAACAAAGCCTACAGAAAGCAGATAATAGCCTTTCCGCTTATCGGCACACCAAAAAACCACCAAGGCAACTACCAGGAACGCAATTTCGCTTCCAAAGTATGTAATTGCCAGCATAAATTTGTCCCAAAAAGGTGTACGGATATTCGAAAGCCAAAGCAAAAAGTCCATAGCAACCTCCAAAGATTTTCTTATATTATACTCTTTTACAGATGAATTGTAAAGAATGTGTATACAAGTAATTTTAGTCTTGCCTTTTCCGTCCTCGTTGGATATACTAAAGCAAAGCGAATTCCCAGGAAGGAGAAATCTTATGTTTTATTACGGATTTGACCTAACATATTTGATTTTGGTACTGCCCTTTGTGATTTTATCTATCTGGGCGAGCACCAATGTAAACAGCACCTTCAAACGTTACTCCAAGGTATATAGCCGCAGAGGGCTTACCGGTGCGCAGGCAGCAGAGCAAGTCCTCAGAAACAACGGCGTAAGGAATGTGCGCATTGAGCGAGTCAGTGGCAACCTGACGGACCATTTTGATCCCAAAAGCAATGTTATACGCCTTTCTGACAACGTTTACGGCAACACCTCCGCCGCAGCCATTGGTGTGGCTTGCCACGAAGCAGGGCACGCCGTCCAGTACGCCCACAATTACGGTCCAATCAAAATTCGGGCTGCAATCATTCCCATCACAAATATTGGCTCTATGTTGGCAATGCCCCTGATTATGCTGGGTCTTGTACTGAACTTTATGACAGAATTTTCCTACACCTTTGTCTATATCGGCATTGCCTGCTTCGGCCTTTCCCTGCTGTTTCAATTAATCACGCTTCCTGTGGAATTCAACGCCAGCCGCCGGGCAGTTACTGCAATTTCCTCTGCAGGACTGCTGGATAAGCAGGAACTGGATGGCGCGAAAAAGACCCTTCGTGCTGCTGCGCTGACCTATGTGGCGGCGGCCGCCGTTTCCTTGATGCAGCTGCTTCGCCTGATTCTCATTTTTGGTGGAAGAAGAGATGACTAAGAAGTCCGCCCCGGTGCTTGACAACCGGGGCGGTATTTACTATACTTGACTGGATAATACAAAGGAAGGTTCATTAGATGGAAGAACTGATTAATCAATATGCTCATATGGGCATTAGCGAGGAAGTATATACGCTGGGAGAAAAGACACTTGCATCCCTGGCTGACCGTTTTGCGGAAATTGATAAAATTGCAGAATACAACCAGGCAAAAGTACTATCTGCTATGCAAAAAAATCGGGTATCCGCCACCTGTTTTGCCGCCACTACCGGCTATGGCTATGACGATGTGGGCCGGGATAACCTGGAAAAAGTCTACGCAGATGTATTTCACACCGAGGCAGCTCTTGTCCGCCCCCAAATCACTTGTGGCACTCACGCACTGACAGTTGCTCTTTCTGCGAACCTTCTGCCCGGAGATGAACTGCTCTCCCCCGTTGGGCTTCCCTATGATACGCTGCAGGAAGTTATTGGCATCCGTCCAAGTCCCTGCTCCCTGGCAGAATATGGCGTTACTTACCGGCAGGTGGATCTGCTGTCAGACGGCACCTTTGATTACGAAGGCATTAAAAAGGCCATTAATGAGAAGACAAAACTGATTACCATTCAGCGCTCCAAAGGCTATGCTACCCGTCCCACTTTCTCTGTCAATCAAATTGGGCAACTGATTGCTTTCTGCAAAAAAATCAAGCCGGATGTACTTGTAATGGTTGATAACTGCTACGGCGAATTCGTAGAAACCATTGAGCCTTCCGATGTTGGTGCAGATATGACTGTAGGCTCCCTGATTAAGAACCCCGGCGGCGGTCTTGCCCCCATCGGCGGTTATATCTGCGGTACCAAAACTTGCGTTGAACGGTGTGCCTTCCGGCTTTCTGCCCCAGGTTTGGGTCAGGAAGTAGGTGCAAACCTGGGCATTATGCCTTCCCTCTACCAAGGCTTCTTCCTTGCACCCACTGTGGTGGCAGGCGCGGAAAAAGGTGCTATTTTTGCTGCAAATCTCTACGAGCCCTTGGGTTATCGCTGTGTACCGAATGCAACCGAAACCAGACACGATATTATCCAGGCTGTGGAGCTTGGAAGCGAAGAGGCTATGATCGCTTTCTGCGCGGGCATTCAAGCTGCTGCCCCTGTAGATTCCTATGCCACACCCCTTCCCTGGGAAATGCCCGGTTATAACGATAAGGTTATTATGGCTGCCGGCGCTTTTGTCCAGGGCTCTTCCATTGAACTTTCCGCTGACGGGCCCATCCGGGAGCCTTTTGCCGTTTATTTCCAGGGCGGCCTAACCTGGTTCCATGCAAAAACCGGTATTCTGATGAGTTTGCAAAAGCTGGTTGATGCCGGCATTGTTAATCTATAAGCAAAAAACGATGAGGACATCCTCATCGTTTTTTTATTATTAGAGAAAATCGAGTGAGCACCTTATCCAGCAGCCAAAATGTAATGTTACCCAAAACCAGTAACACAATAAGCATTGCGCTGCCCATTTCGGCATATTCCTGCTGCAAATATGCCATACCGAAAAGATGAATCAGCACAGCATACATTAGTAGAATTGCCCCGTTAAACAACAGCAATTTCCACAAAATTGAAATAGGCCACTTCTCAAATACAGGCTTTAGAAGCGGATAGTAACCAAGGCAGACAAACACGGCAGCCGCCTCTTTATCCGGAGCAAGCAACACGCAAAGAATGCTCACCGCACCGTACCACGCCACGCCAATTCTCGTGTTAGTAAAATGCAGTACCATTTGCAAAATCATTATGCAAATGGACGGGCAGACAAATGTGGATAATGGGATTAGCCCACCTAAGCACATAATCACAAGAGATGTTGCCGCCAACATACCGCCTAATGCCACATTCCTGGCGTTTTTCATCATTCCTGCCTGCCGCCCTTTTTCAGCAGGCCATACTTAATATCCCACAGTTTCTGGGACAAGTCCACATAATAGGTGTGGGGATTGTCAAACCGCTTCACTTCATCCCAAAGGGTATCTACCTGCTCCAGGCAGTACTTGCGAACTTCCTGCAAGTCCGGGCACTTGTAAACCAATTTACCATCTTTGAAAATAGGCACCATCAGTTCCTTGGCATTGAAGTTGTAAACCGTCTTGGTTTTCCATGTGGCTTCCGGATCGAAAATCTCCATTTCACCGCTGTCATCTACGCTTTCATCATAAACGCACAAATAGTCGGCAATTGCCTTACCCGTGTCGTTACCATAGAACCGATAGAGCTTTTTGAAGTGCGGGTTGGTAATCTTTCCGGTATTCTCGGAAATCTTAATTTTAGGCATAATGGTGCCGTCATCCAGTTCTACGGCAGCCAGCTTGTAAACGCCACCGAAAACAGGCTCACTCTTTGCAGTAATGAGCCGTTCACCCACGCCAAACATATCAATCCTTGCGCCCTGGTGGAGCAAGTCCTGAATAATATATTCATCCAAAGAGTTGGAGACAGAAATCTCACACTCTGTCCAGCCTGCATCATCCAGCATCTTTCTTGCCTTTTGGGAAAGATAAGCCATATCACCGGAATCCAAACGGATGCCACACTTGGTGATACCCAGAGGCTTTAGAACTGCATTAAAAGCCTTAATGGCATTGGGGATACCGGATTTAAGCGTATTGTAGGTATCCACAAGCAAGGTTGCGTTATTGGGGTACATCTTGCAGTAGGCCATAAAGGCTTCCAGTTCTGTATCGAACATTTGTACCCAGGCATGGGCCATTGTACCGCCGGCATACACACCGAAAAGCTGATCGGAAATGGTGCAGGCCGTGCCGGCGCAACCGCCAATATAGGCCGCACGAGCACCCAAAATGGCAGCATCTGCGCCCTGGGCTCTCCGGGAACCAAATTCCAGCACCTTCCGTCCTGCGGCAGCTCGAACAACCCGGTTTGCCTTGGTGGCAATCAGGCTCTGGTGGTTCACCGAAAGCAGAATAAAGGTCTCAATCAATTGGGCCTGGATTGCAGGCGCACGGATTGTCATAATGGGCTCCTTGGGGAAAATAGGTGTACCTTCAGGAACTGCCCAAATATCACCGGTAAATTTGAAATCTGCAAGATACGCCAGGAATTCCTCAGTAAAAATATTCCGGCCCCGCAAATACTCGATGTCTTCTGCTGTAAAATGCAGTTTCTGAATGTAATCCACAATCTGCTCCAAGCCGGCTGCAATGGCAAAACCACCCCCATCGGGGCACTGCCGGAAGAATACATCAAAGTAACAAATCCGGTCTTTATAACCGTTTTCAAAATAACCGTTGCCCATAGTCAATTCGTAGAAGTCACAAAGCATGGTTAAATTTAGTTTATCATAATCAGCCATAGCGGTCACCTCTTCAAAAATTTTCTTTATTATAAATCAACCGACAAAAAATAGCAATCCTTTTTATTGACACCAGGTTGTTTTTCGACTATATTTTAAGTAGAAACGGAGGAGATATCCTATGGAAATTACAGTCGGATTAAAAGGAAAAGCACAAACGGATGTTGCGCGGGAAGATACTGCTTTAGAAGTTGGCTCCGGTTCTTTACTTGTCTACGCCACACCCTGCATGGTGGCCCTAATGGAAGGGGCTGCTTGTGAAGCAATTGAAGGCTGTCTTCCGGAGGACAAGACTTCCGTCGGCACTGCGCTTACTATTTCACACATTTCCGCCACCCCAGTGGGTATGGAAGTATGGGCTGAGGCCGAGGTTACCGCTGTAGATGGCAATATGATCACCTTCTGCGTCACTGCTTTCGACGAAGCGGGAAAAATTGGTGAGGGCACGCATAAAAGAGCCATTATTAGCAGCCAGCGTTTCTTAGACAAGACATATTCCAAACTATAAGGAGACATTTTATGGAAGACTACGGTGCAATGATTCGTAATGTATTTGAACTTGGGAGCATTCGGGATGCAGAGCTTCTCTTTGAAGCTATCGTGAAAAATGCATTTCCTACCAACGACTTTCGCCGCCTGGAACTCATCCGGTTCGTAAAGAACGAGCAATATATGGAGGGCAGAAGTTGGAACCATGTTTTCGAAATGAAAGCCTCCACCATTGGGAATAATCCCGTTTGGGATGTAACTTGCCGTCGGGTAACGATGGGTACATCCCCGGAGAAAAGAGCCTTCTTAGACTTCAGAAGTCTGAATTTCCTGAAATATGTGTAAACAAATCCCGGTTGCAACCAAATGCGACCGGGATTTTTACTTACATTTCCTGTCTGCCTTCCAGGGCGCGGGAAAGGGTTACTTCGTCGGCATATTCCAGTTGGCTGCCAACGGGAATACCATAAGCAAGCCGGGTAACCTTAATCTCCATAGGACGAAGCAAACGGGAGATATACATTGCTGTGGCCTCCCCTTCCGTATCCGGATTTGTGGCCATAATCACTTCCCGCACATTGCCTTGCGCAACCCGGGCAAGAAGTTCCTTAATGCGAATATCCTCCTGGGTAATATGGTTTAGTGGAGAAATAACGCCGTGAAGCACATGATACGTACCCCTGAATTCCCGGCTACGCTCCATTGCAATCACGTCTTTGGGCTCTGCCACCACGCAAATAATGCTTTGATCCCGCATATCGTCTCTGCAAATGGGGCAAAGGTCCAAATCCGTAAGGTTTTGGCAGACCGGGCAGGTGTGGACCGTTTTCTTTGCTTCTAAAATAGCCTCTGCAAAAGCATTTGCCTCTTCTTCCGGCAAACCTAACACATAAAAGGCAAGGCGCTGGGCGGTTTTATTGCCAATGCCAGGAAGGCGGCCAAAATGATCTGCCAGTTCTTCAAGGGCAGCGGGAAAGTACTGCATAGCCATTAGAACAGACCACCCAGGTTCAGTCCACCGGTAAGACGGGACATATTATTGGCAGAGTCTGTATCCGCTTCCCGGATTGCCTCATTCACAGCAGCAATCACCATATCCTGAAGCATCTCCACATCATCCGGGTCAACAGCCTCTTCTTTAATTTCCAAGGCCATCAGCTGATGTTTACCGTTTACGGTGGCTTTTACCATACCGCCGCCTGCAGCAGCTGTGTAGGTCTTATTTTCCATTTCTTCCTGCATCCGCAGCATATCCTGCTGCATTTTTTGGGCCTGCTTAATCATAGCGGCTTGGTTCATACCGCCGGGCATACCCCGAAATCCACCTTTTGCCATACTATCACCTGTTCTTTCTTACTTAAAATTCACAATACCAGGGAAATCCTGGCCAAAACGCAGAAATGTATCCATATCCCCTGCAGTGCGCCCAACAGCAGAAGCGTCGTTGGTTACCACCACAGTAATGGGCCTACCCATATGGGCAGAAGCCTTTCGTGCCACAAGAGCATTCACTTTCGGATCATCAAAAATTCCCTTTACAAAGGGATTGTTGCACACCAAAAATAGTTGCGGCCCCCTAAAGTAGCCCTTCACAGCGTCTTTATCAGAGAGCACATTACGCCACTGAGGAAGTATTTCTTTTGCAACCTGCTGGCAAACTTCATCCCAGGCTTCGTCCGGCTCAAGGGTCGATTCCGGCACTTCCAAGACCGGCTCTGATACCGCTTCAGCTACCGCAGGTATTTCCTCTTCCGGGGCAGATGTGCTGGCAGGCGCAGCAACAAAGCCGCTCTTTACCTGGTCTTCCAGGCGGGTAATCCTTGCATTTAATGCCTCCGCCTCAAGGGTCAGTTCCGGTCGGCAAAGATTTACAATACAAGTTTCCACATCCAGCCGGCGGCTGACACTCCTTGTAAAGCCGGCAACTGTCTGTTGGATAAGGTTTAGCATACGAACCAGTTCCCCAAAGGAGAAAACATTGGATAGCGCCATCGCCTGCTGATCGGATGCAATGCCGGAAAGCATACTTATGCCTTCCTTGGGGGCAGTTTTCAAAATCATCAGGTCCCGGGTCAGGCAGGCCAGTTCATCCATCAGGGCGCCCATATCCTTCCCTTCAGAATAATAATGGCTGACCATTCCAAGAGCCGACGCCGTATCCTGGCGGCTAATGTGTTCCATCAGTTTGCCGCAATCCTGAATACCCGCAATACCCAAACAAGCATATACCTTTTGGGCTGTCAGTTCTCCGGTGGTTGCTGAGGCGCACTGATCAAGAAGGCTTAGACCGTCACGCATACCACCATCTGCAAGTCGGGCCAGTACTCGGGCGGCTTCCCCTTCCAACTCAATATTTTCCTGGTAGGCTACATACTGCAGTCTTGCCGCAATATCTTCCTGGCTGATCCGCCGGAAAGAAAACCGCTGGCATCGGGAAAGAATTGTGGCAGGAACTTTATGCAGTTCTGTAGTTGCCAAAATGAAGAGTAGGTGTTCCGGAGGTTCTTCAATGATTTTAAGCAACGCATTGAATGCGGACAGGGAAAGCATATGCACCTCGTCGATGATGTAAACGCGCTTTCTCACCTGAGAAGGAGAATAGATGGCATCATCCCGCAAAGAACGGACATTGTCCACACCATTGTTGGAAGCGGCATCAATTTCCAGCACATCCATGCAAGAACCGTCATCAATGCTTCGGCAAGCATCACAGCAGTTACAGGGATTTCCATCCACCGAGTTTTCACAGTTGACTGCCTTCGCCAAAATTTTGGCGCTGGTAGTCTTACCCGTGCCCCGGGAACCGGTGAACAGATATGCGTGACTCAGTTTTCCGGATTGGAGCTGGGTCTTCAGTGTTTGCGTAATAGCCATCTGCCCCACCACATCGTCAAAGGTCTGAGGCCTGTATTTTCGATATAACGCCTGATACAATCTGCTCACCTCCTACAAATGTATAGACCGGCTCATAACAAGATCGCACACCCACATTTGAGCAAGTCAAATACCTGGTATCCACACAGCCAGCTCCGGTACGGCAACCCTGCGGCACACGAAAAGATCCGCTTAATGCTGCTTGGTTCCCCACCTGACATGGTTCACGGGATTCCGTTGCGCAAGACCGTCCCTTCAACACCGCTTATGCGGTCCAAACGGCACTTGGCTTGCCCGGGTGTGGGAATTCATCCCTGCTTTAGCGGATTGCAGGCAACAGGGCACCGCTATCTCCCCGACTAGTGCGACCTTGTTACGAGCCGGTCCCGCCGTAACATGGCAAAAATTCAGTTTAACTTTGCCTCAATAAAATCGGCAAGTTCCTGGAAAGTGGCGATCTTTTGATCCTCGATTTCCAGTTCAACACCCAGTTCTGCCTCCAGATCCATAATCATTTCCACGATATCCAGAGAGTCAATACCCAAGCTTTCAAAAGTGCTATCAGGGGTAATGTCATCAGCGGTCAAATCCAGCTGTTTGACGGCATAAGAAACCAGTTTCTCGTACATGTCTTGAAACCTCCTAATTTATATCGGTTAGATGACCTTTGTATTTTATTACATTCCGGTGATTTTGTCAATGCTTTTAACATTTACAGTGAACAATCAGCGGTTGCGCTCATACCGGCAGCATATGCTGTTGCCCATGCAATTTGCAGGTTAAACCCCCCGGTGTAAGCGTCGCAATCCAGAATTTCTCCGGCAAAATACAAGCCCGCCACCTTCTTGGATTCCATTGTCTTTGGGTTAACTTCCCCTACCTTAATACCACCTGTGGTGATAATTGCTTCTTCCACAGGCCGTTTACCGGAAATGGAGAAGTTAAAGTTTTTAAGAAGGGTCACAAGGGCTCTGCGCTGTTCCTTTTTCAAAGAATTTGCCTGCAACTGACTATCTATTCCTGTTCTTCGCAGAACAACAGGGATCATTGACCGGGGAAGCAAGTCCGTCAGTGCATTCTCCATTGTCCGGTTTTGATACATTTGCAGGTCCCGCAAAATCCGGTCATTAAGTTTTCCTTCATCTAACGCAGGTTTCAGATCGATCACCAGTTGGCAACCTTCCCCCTTCAAGTGGGCAGATGCGCTTAAAGCCGTAGGGCCGGAGAGGCCAAAATGGGTGAACAGCAGTTCGCCAAAGTCCTTATAAAGGACTTTTCCTTTACTGTCCAGCAGGCGTACCGCCACATTGCGAAGGCTCAACCCCTGCATATCCGGGCAATCTGATCCATCCACGCAAAGAGGAACCAGGGAGCCTTCCAGGTTGGTTACCGTGTGGCCCAATGCTTCTGCCATACGGTAGCCGTCACCGGTAGAGCCGGTGGTGGGATAGGACAGGCCGCCGGTTGCCAAAATCACCCAGTTGGCATAAATATTTTCCACATCAGTCTGCACTCCGGCAATCCGGTCCTCTTGCATGAGAAGGGCGTTTACCCGGGCCGTTTTCACTGTAACCTGGGCTTTCCGCATTTCATTTTTCAGAGCATCCAGCACAGACTGGGATTTGTCACTTACGGGAAAGACCCGGTTACCCCGTTCCACTTTCAGAGGGCAACCCGCCCTGTCAAAAAAGGTTTCTGTTTCTTCCGGGGGGAAGTTTTCCAGGGCGCTGAATAGAAACCGGCCGTTTCTGGGGATATTTTGCATCACTTCCTGCCAGGAGCAGTGATTTGTTACATTGCACCGGCCTTTTCCGGTGATAAGTAATTTTTTGCCCAGCCTGTCGTTTCGTTCCAGAAGCAGAACCCGAGCGCCATTTTTTGCGGCAGTAATGGCCGCAAACATACCGGCAGGACCGCCTCCTACCACAATTCCATCAAATCTCATCTGCGCCCTCCTTTCCGGAAGACAGACCAGTAAGCAATTCTTCCACAAGGGTCATAGGTCTCACAAGAGAAAGCCCGTAGGGCTTTTCCTGGGGTTTTGCAAAAAGGCAGATATCGCAGCTGCGGTAAATGGGAGATCGTTCGGTATCTGTAAAACCTATCACTTTTGCGCCAGCATTCCGACAGAAAGCCGTCATTTCCTCAATTTCCCGGCTATACGGTGAAAAGCAGAACACAAAAGCCACATCTCCTGCACCGGCGTGGTGAAGTTTCCCTGCGTCTTCTGAGAGAAGGTGTACATCCGGGAATTGCTTTTCAAGATAAGTGCCCAAATACTCTGACAAAATCTTTTCCGCTCCCCGGGCAATCAGATATATCCGCCTTGCAGTACAAAGCGCCTTTACTGTGTCCAGGATACTTTCCCTCTGTGGTCCATTGGAGAGGCCATTCTCTTTTCCTTGAGAAAACCGACCTACAAGCGCATCCTGCAAGGCTTTTTGCATCTGAGGAAACCCATTGTAGCCCAATTCTGTTGCAAAGCGAACCACCGTAGACTCAGAAACTTCTGTTTCTTTTCCCAAGGCACCGGCAGTTAAGAAGGCTGCTTTTTGAAGGTCAGAAAGAATATACCGGGCAATTCGTTTTTGGCCTTTGGAAAAGGACGATGCCTTTTCTTCCAGGGCAGTAAGGATACACTTATCCATCCGTCTTCTCCCCTTTCAGCATCTTAACTTCCTCTTGTGTCAAGTATCTCCAGGCACCGGCAGGCAAGTCGCCCAGTTTAAGCCCACCTTCCTGCACCCGGGCAAGCCGCACTACAGGAAGTCCCGCCTGTCCACACATACGGCGGACCTGCCGGTTTCTGCCCTCGTGAATGGTAACCAAGATCCGGGCAGTATTACCGTCTACTGACAAAAGTTTTATGCCAGGGGGCGCAATAGGCCGTCCATCCAAAATAATGGGCTCTTTCAATGCTTCCAATTTCTCGGGCGCAAACCCCGTAACCAGCACCAAATAGGTCTTTTCCATCTCGTGACTGGGGTGCATCATATAGTTTGCAAAATCGCCATCGTTTGTAAAAAGCAGCAGACCTTCCGAGTCCATATCCAGTCTGCCCACAGGGTAGACCCGTTTTCCGCAGTCCTCAACCAACTGGGCGGCTGTCTTTCTGCCCTTTTCATCAGAAAGAGTGGTTACATAGCCCCGGGGTTTATGAAGCATCAAATACACATACTCCTGCCGGGAAAGAACCTGCCTGCCGTCCACACAAATACAGTCCATATCCGGGTCTGCACTTTGGCCCAGAACGCAAATCCGTCCGTTACAGGTAACTCGGCCCTCTGTTATCCACTTTTCCGCCTGTCTTCTGGATGTCACACCGGCATCGGACAGAATTTTCTGAATTCTTGCAAGCATTGTTACTCCTTTATGTACTTCATTGCAGTGCAATGAAGTTTAGCTAAACAAATTTAATATTCGCTGTATCAGCGTTTGCTTCTTTTCTTCTGTTCGCTCTACAGTTTGCCCGTACACCAGTGGCACTTTCCCCACAGATACGCCGTCTACCATTACGTGGGCATAACCTGCCTGGGCGCCTTCCACCACCGGAGCATATACAAATCCCGGCGCAGGCAGGTAAAAATCCACCTTTTCGTCGGGACGCAGCGCAAAGCAGAAGTTTTCATCTGCCAGCAGTTCTACCTGCCCTGCATTGCCTCCGGCAACTTCCTGCGTGCCAAGCACTTCCCCTTTTGTTACAAGAGTCTTTACTGTAAATTTTGAAAACGCATCTTCAATAAGTCTTTCGTGATCCAGCCAGTCATTAGGGTCATCCATTGTTACCACGATAACTCGTCTGCCCTGCCTTGTGGTGCTGGACACCAAAATCCGGCCTGCGGCTTTTGTATAGCCGGTTTTCACCCCGTCGGCGCCCTCTACACGCCATAAAAGTTTATTGTGGTTTTGCAGGACCCGGTTTCCAACTGTCACCGACTTGGTAGAAACCGTTTGCCGGAAGATCGGGTTTTTCATCGCATAGGCTGCTAAAATGGCCATATCCCTGGCTGTTGAATAATGCCCCGGGGCATCTAACCCATTGGGATTGGCAAAGTGGGTATTGTCCATGCCCAGCCGGTGGGCTTTATCATTCATTAACTGCGCAAACCCTTCCACCGTGCCGCCACAGTAGATTGCCAGAGCTACCGCCGCATCATTTCCGCTGCGAAGCATCAGTCCGTAGAGAAGTTCCTGGAGGGTTAGCACTTCCCCTTCCTGCAGATACATGGAGGATCCTTCAATGCCAACAGCCTCTTTGGGAATTTTCATCCGATCCAGCACATTACATTGCTCACAGATAATAAGCGCCGTCATAATTTTAGTGGTACTGGCAATTAAGGCCCGGTCATTTTCTCCTTGAGCATATAGCACACGGCCTGTCTGCGCATCCACAACAATGGCTTTTTTCGCAGAAATCGCGTTCACCTGTGTGCTTGTAAAAAGGACGGCAGCCAGCAGTGCGGCGGCCGTCCCGGCAATCCATTTTTTCAAATTCCTCACCCCTGGGTAGTGTTACCCAAGGTTGGAAAATTATTCTGCTTTTTGCGTCCGTGCGTCAATGAAGTCCGTAATTTTATCCAATGTTTCCGGAATCATTTCCACAAGACGATCCACAGTGGTTGTTGCAGGGGTGCTTACGGGAAGGATGCGGACACTTTCACCCTTTACAACAAGGAATGCAACAGGGGTAACCTGCACACCGGCACCCACACCGCCGCCAAAGGGATTTTCCTGGTTGTTCGGGTGCTTGGACACATAGTCTGCGCCGCCACCGGCTACACCCAGGCTAATCTTCGAAACGGGAATAATCGTTACATCGTCGCCAATGCGAACAGCATCCCCGATAATGGAGTTGCCATCCACCATCTGACGGAGTTTTTCCAAAGTGCCATCCAACATATTCGGTAAATTCTTGCTCATACTGTGCACCGCCTTCTTAGGTTTTAGATAGTAGTTTTCTCAAAAAATGGTAATTTATGCCTCTTCCGGAGCGGGGGTTTCTTCTATGGTCATCTGGTCCGGATCAACAATGGGCTCACCCAGGCTTACCTTTTCAATGGCCGGCAGTTCCTCCAAAGAACGAAGGCCAAACGTGCGAAGGAAATCGGGGGTTGTTTTGTAAAGAATGGGTCGGCCCGGCACATTGAGTCGGCCTGCTTCTTCAATCAGTTTCTTATTCAGCAAAGCGCCAACAGAATAGGAACTGTCCACGCCGCGAATTTGCTCTACCATAGCCTTGGTTGCCGGTTGATAATAGGCAACAATTGTCAACGTTTCCAGTTGGGATGCAGACAGACGAGGGGGCTTTCTGGTTTCCAGTGCTTTGGTCACATAATCTGCCATTTCGCCGGAAGAAACCATTTGATAGCCGTTTTCCAATTTCAAAATACGAACGCCCCGGCGGTTAAAAGCAAATTCATCCGCCAACGCATCAACGGCTGTTACAATCTCCTCCTGGTCCACTTCCAGAACAGCCGCCAGTCGGGAGATTTCAATGCGCTCACCGGCGGCAAATAGAATTGCCTCCACAATGCGCTGAATTTCAATTTGTTCCATCCGGTGAAGCCTCCTCGGGATTATTGATTAAACGGACATTGGGGTTTTCACCGGAGAGGTCATCTTCCAATGCCACTGAGTTGGTTTTACACAATTCCAAAACTGCAAGAAAAGTCGCAACAATTTCCGAACGGCTCTTGCTGCCCTTAAACAGGTTTTTCAGCTTCTCAATACCCCGCAAAATCAGGTTGCGGATTACTTCCGTTGCCTTCTTGGTAACAGGATAGGGTTCCTTTCCCACGATGCCCTTAAAGTTCACTGTGGGAGGAGGCAGCCGCCGCTCGTTTCGCTCGGCAATCATATCCAGTGCCTGCAGCAGATCCAAGGGAGTATGGAAATACCGATAGCCGGTTTCTTTCGGCAGCGGTTCCGGCTCTTTCACGAACAAACAGCGACCTACATCGTTCCGGGGTTCCAGAACTGTAATGGCCATACGGATTTGCTCCATCGCTTCTCTGCGCTGGCGCTCAATAAGGGACTGACGCAAAAGATCCAGCTCTGTTTGGGCTTCTGCCGCTTCCGCTGCGGACAAAAGCATCTTCGTTTTAATGAGCATCAGGTGGGATGCCATAGTAATGAATTCGCTGGCAATTTCCATATCCAGCCGTTTCATTTCATCCAGGTATGCCAGATACTGCTCCAAAATCGCCGCAATGGACACATCCTGAATCTCTATTTTGTTTTTATTCAATAAAAGAAAGATTACATCCAGCGGACCTTCGAAATCCTCCATACCCTCATTACGGGTATGCACGATGCCCTCCAGTCTGTATTGCGGTTGTGTCATAGGCGTTTTCCTCTGCTAATGGAAATACTTTTGTTTATTATAGCATTCTTCTTTTCGCCTTGCAAGCAAATATATAAGATTTTGCAGGAAATTATGCAAAACTTAAAACAAACGATTGCCTTTTTCGACAAATTATGCTACCATAAACAAAAGGAGGGATACTTCATGCCCCAAAACGATTACAAAG
>JAZNZO010000021.1:0-17175 GCA_045594945.1 Faecousia sp. | reverse complement strand
GAAAGGGTACCGTCACCGTTGTCTGTAACCTTGACGGTCAGTTTTACTTCCTCAGTAGAGTAAGTCCAGCCGGCAGGGATGGCGGCGGGGACAATTTCCTTCAGGATGTAAGTATGCTCTCCAACGGCTTCGTAGGTCATTACAAATCTTGCAAAGCCCCGCTCGGTGGAGGTCAGTTCCTGAATGGGACTGCCTGCTGCCTGTCCGGTAACGGGATCATACGCATAAAGGCCGAAGCGATAGCCAGCCAGGTGCTTTTCTGCACCGCCCCGGTTGTCGATCCGTTTGTTCACATCCACAGTGACTGTGGTGCTGTCGGTGAGAGAGTAGGTGTTGGTAAAGTTGGCGGTAACGGTCCAGCCGGTTTGTTCATCGCCAACCACTTGGGTCGTATCCCGGTCAGAGTCCACTTTGGAAATTTCCAACTGGCCATCCATACCGCTGTCAGAAACCACCACATAGAAGGAGTGGACGGTCTTATCATAGGTCACGCCGCCCAGAGGCGTCTGGGGCTCTACTTCCACAATCCGGTAGTAGTGGGTTCCGGGGGCAGTATAAGATTCGTTATCAAAAACATGGTCAAAGGTGAAGTCTTGCTTGCTGTCGGTTGCATAGACGCTGTCGCCCAGTTTCTGCCAATTGTTGGGGCCTATCAGCTCCTGCAGTTGGAATTCGAAACTGTCTCCGCTTTGCCAGGGGCGGCCGTCGATGGCCTTGGTGCCGGAAACACTGATATTTATGGGGTAGACTTCTGCAGGGGTATATGTATTGGTTGCCACCACAGTGGCAGTGACGTTCTTTTCAATCTGTACTTTGCCATCCCCTGCTGCGCCGTTATCCATATAGGTGGCATCAAATCCGGCGGGGGTATTGATTTCCGTTACCTCAACGCCGGTGCCTTCGGGAAGGTCGAACACTTCCAGGCTTTCATTATTCTTCAGCGTTACGGTAAACTCTCCGTTTACCACAGCAACCTCTGTTACAGAGCCATTGGTATGTTCTGCCCGGAAGGTTGCGTTTTGCGCATGTTCGCCGGTAAGTTTTACCCGGAAGGTAAAGCTCTTGTCTGCGGGAATTTCATAGTTTGCGCCCAAGTTATGTACAATTTCCTTGGTGATGGTCAGGTTGCCCACACCGCGAACCTCGTTGGTCACATTCACATGGGCCATATTGCCGCTTGTGATGGTCACCTTGCCCTGGGCAGAAACGCCCTCATAGTGGGGAATGTAGTAAAGGGTATTCTTCTCTTCCACGCCGATCACATGGCCGGCAGTCATACCGCCGATGTACAGCGTATAACCGGGACGGAGGGCGACGGCTGCAGTACCGTTTGTGAATTTCACTTCGGTTTCGGTCTCATTGCCGTCAGCATCCACCATAAGAGCCGGATAGGTGGTGTTATCATCGGCCACAGAATCGTTTGTCAGCACGAAGAGGAACGCCTGCTCCACATCGCTGTTGGGATCTGCCATTTCCTTGGTCAGTTTCAGGCCGGTCTCGGGCATAATCACCAGTTTACCGTTGTTGCCCAGGCTGGCGCCCACATAGAACTGGTAGCCGGGGTCGTTAACAGAGTGGTTTTTGGTGTCCACGAAGGGAACAACTGCCTGAGAAAGGGTCTGGGTCAGGTTCTTGGAGGCATCCTCCTGTGCAAGGCCGCCCTTATAGACGGTGTAGCCGTCCAGGTTGGTGTGTACGTCGCCCATAGGCACATACCAGCTATTATCGCCTGCGCGCATGGCCGTTGCCAGCACCGCAGAAGAAATGGTGCGGTACAGGGTGCGGGTAGTAAGTGCGCTGCCGTTTTTGGCATAGACGGTGTACTTGCGGTACAGTGTGCCGGAAGGCTGGGCATCGCCTGTGTACAGGGTGCCGTTCTGGTCGGCATAGATGGGGGTATCCTCCAGGTAGTAGTACTTATCATTCTGCCGGGAAGGATTGAAGTAGGCATAGGCATTGTTGGTGCCGTAGCCGGTGACATTGTGGTGATCCCACTTGTTGGTGAAGAAGTAGACACTGCCGTCTGTTCCCACATGGTGGGGCTCGGACAAGTATTCTTCGCCCAGGTATTCTCTCAGATTGTAAAGGTTCAGATGGGCATCAAGCGCCACTTCGTAAACCAGACGGATGGGCTTTTGGGCGCCGGAAACGGTCAAATCGTCCAGCTTGCCCTCTTCATCCAGTTCCACATTGTAAGTCAGTGTGGGAATCAGGGCTGCAGGCGCAGCGAAGGTCACGATTTCGTCGCCGTTTGCAATATTCTTGCGGATCTGCACGGTGGCATACATCATATCGGACTTGGCAACGCCGTGCGCTTCATCCACTTCACCTAAGTAGCCGTAGGATTTAACGGTAAATACCGGGTCGGTGTCCTCATCGCCGGTGGGCGCAGGCAGCACAGTTGTGCCTTCATTGTAGAAGCCCAGGAACTTGCCGTCTTTGTTGGCATACCAGCCGATGTAGTTGGAGTAGTTGTTGGCATTTTCGTAGTGCAACTGGCCATACTGATAGGCCAGGACAATCAGCGCTTCTGCCACATCAATATCCTCAATGCCCAAGCGGGTCTGCACGGAAGCCACCATTTCCCGACCCAAAGCGGAGGGGTTGGTGGGCGTGCCCAGAGCGCCGCCGCTGGGAACAAAGTTGCTGGCCAAATCTGCGCCGGAGAACAGATGGTCGCCAATCAGAATGCCCTTCACATCGGTTACAGACATACCGTGACCGATCCGGTCCACAAAGGATACATAGCCGGACAGTTCCTCACTGCCGGAAATCAGAGTGGGGAAATAGCCGGACTGGATTTGGATGGTCTGCATAATATCCGCAAAGGCATTCTTCAGTGCGTCTGCCAAAGTGCCTTGGGTGCTGTCCGCATTAAAGTATTTATCTACATAGTTCTTTTCCAGTTGGGTAGCGATCTTGGTAACCACTTTGTCAGAAGAGTACCATCCGCCGCTTTGCACCAAAATGTCGCCACCCACAGGTTCGCTGTTATACTGATCCCAGAAGTTATTGATTGCAGTGGAAGAATTGGCAGGATCCAAAACACTGAGGGCGTTTTCATTGCCGCCTACGGCCAGGCCCAGGGTGTAGAACAGGGGCTCGGCGCCGTATTTTTCTTCGATCTGGTGTCTTGCATATGCCAAAGTCAACTGGGTCACAAAACTCAAAGCTGCGCTGGTGTTGTTACCGTTACCCAGGTCATACTGCTGGGGATTGGTAAAATCGGTGTCCGCCAAAGTGGGAGCGCCGTCACTCATCAGTACCACAACGGGCTTGCGGCGGATTACGCCCAGAGCAGGGTCGGTAATTGTAACGGTATTGCTATCTGCCAGGAACTGCTCCAGGGCATCAAGAACACCCTTTTGGATGTAGGTAGCGCCGGTCACATTCTTGCTCTGCCTGGTGGGCCTGGTGGTAGTGTTTTCATAGAAAACATCCCAGTCAATGCCAATGGTTTCACTGTCATTGTTGGAATAGGTCAGGAAAACACCGTCAGCGGCAGTTTCATACCGGTTCAGGGGCAGCAGGGTAACCGCCGCGTTGGCGTTGGTGCTGCTGGAACTGGAGCCGGAATAGAGCACAACACCGACCCGGTTATTGGCATTGGCTTCCAGCAGTGTTTTAAGGCTGGCGTTGGCTGCATCTACCAGGTCTTCGGCCACATTGTTTCTGCTTTCATCCATAGAGCCACTGACGTCCAGGATCAGAATAGAGTCCGTCGGAACACTGGACATACCCACAACGCTCATATTGGCGGCCATCGTAGAAAGGGCCACCAGGAAACCGCTGTCGTCATCTTTGGTGATGCCCACCCCTGCAAATGCGGCGTTATCGGTCAGCACGGATTTATCCAGCCAAACGCCGCCTGCGTTTTGGGTGTTCAGTTCTCCCTCTAAGGCAAAGTACGCCTTATACCCATCCAGGGTAGAAGGGTCTGCTACCCGGCTGACGATATCTTCTGTTTCAATCACAGCAGATACCTTCCCCCCGGTTAGCGGGAGCATGGTCAGCAGCAAGGCAAGGGCAAGCAACGAGCTTGTCAGTCTGCTGAAAAGTGTGCGTTTGTATGTCATATGGCATACCTCCTTTTATTGCATAGCCTTTCTTTTTCAGGTCAGAGAAAGGCAAAATTCACTTACAAAAACAGCCGTATCAATGGGGGCAGTTTTACATCGTAACTATACCACGAAACCACCCTTTTTGTCTATTTTTTTCTTCCAAATTTTTCTGCATTAATCCTACAAAATTGCAGAAAAATTTTTGTAAAATGCTACAGAAAAAGCGTGCCCGGGTGCGATTTTTCGCATCCGGGCAACTTTCATTGTTCAATGGGCGTATACTTGCATAAAAGTACATACCGGGTTGTTTCTTTTTCCTGGGAGCAAGTGGACAAAATAAAGAGTTTATCTTCCCCTGTCAGTAAAATGCCGGAATCGAACGTGGAGTTTTCCAGGGTGTTTTGCAAAAATGCGGCATAGGCATTGGGATCCGGGTTGGGATCGTAGAGAATTTCCTGCTCATCCACAATCCGGCCCGCCACCGCTTCTATGAGGTAATTCCCCTCCGGTGTCAAATAAAGCATGGTGGGGTGGGCCTCGTAGTAGGCCTGGTCTTTATATTTTACCAAAGAGCCAAACATCCGGTCCGTTTTCATATTATGGCCGTAGATAATATAGTTTTTATCCTGCCCCAGAGGACGGTTACGGTAGTCTACAAAGAGGGTGCCGCTAATCAGCCAGTTTCCGTTAAAGCCTGTACGAACATATTTGACATTGTCCTTCCCCTGGACCACCGGGTAGTGGATATAGGTATCCTCGCAGTAAAGCCAGCCCACAATATCTTTGTTTTTCTTTTTCAGTGCCTCAAAGTCCACCACCATTTGGGGCGCTTTGGTTTCCGGTTCCGGGTCGGGCGTTTCCTGCTCCGGGCCGGGGGTTTGGGCGGGAAGAATGGTTACGTACTGGGTTTGCAACTGCTTATAGGCTTTCTCCGACTGATAGTTATCCCAAAGGATTTTTACCACATTGTAACCGGAGACGAAAAACACCAAAATCAGTATGACAAAAATGCCGATAACAATCTTTTTTCGCACAGCGTTCCTCCTTTTTGAAGAATAGGGCGCAAACGGAACTTTTACTTTTTCTTTTGGAAGCGGCACAGGAGAATATATCCCAGCACCAGCAGGGCGGTCACCCCAGCCAAAACAGCATACATGGTGGAAATCTCCACCCGGGTATCCATCACATAGAGGTTACAGTCCACTGTGTCCTTAAACCCTGTAATCAAAGCATCCGGCAGGGACTGGCGCTTCATTTCTTCGAAAACCCCATCCAGGCAGTGGTTGCGAAGAAGGGAGGTGCCGTAAGTACCGGGCAGGAAGCCCAGGGCTTTTTGCAGACCCTCGGGGAAACTGGAAATGGGCATATAGGCGCCGCAAATGAAGCCGTAAACAGAACTGACAATAGAGCCAACCGCAGAGGCCTGCCCCTGGGTGGTCAGCCGGCAAATGACCAGGGAGGAAAGGCTGGTGCCAAAGAGCACCATCAGCACCACGTCCCCGATCAGCACGAAAATATGGGTGGCCGTCATATACCAGCCTGTAGCATACAGGTAAATAAGGCCTGCCCCCAGGGCCACAAGGCAAACTACCAGGGTAGAAAAGGCGCAGGACAGGTAATAGGCCAGGGACAGCGTGCCGCTTTTCACCGGGGAAACGGACAAATCTTTATAAGCACCGGAGGTTTTATCCTGGACCATCAAAAGGTTGGAGCAAAACGCCACCGTCACACAGCAAACAGCCAGAAGTGAAGACAGCAGTTGCCCCCCTACCAAGCCGTTAAGCAGGCTGTCTTCTATGGCAAAGCCCGCCGGAATGGCCATTTGGAAAGAGTCTTTATAGACCTTTTCCAAAAACACCGCATAGAGCACCAGCAAAATAAGGGGCGTAATCAAAGAGGTGAAGAACAGGCCCTTATCTTTGAAGAAAAGTTTGGTGTCCCGCTTAAAAAGCGCAGAAAACTGGGTCATTTTGCCTGCCCCCCTTCCAATTTTTTGCCGGTGGCCGAAAGGAACACATCGTCCATCTTGCCTTTTGTGATTTCATAATCCTTGAAAAGGTCCGGATTTTGCAAAATCAGTTCCGTTGCCTGGGCCGTATTGGTAACGGTAATCCGGAAACCGTCCCGGATCGGGCTATAGGGCCGGCCCAAAGCCGCCACTTCCTCCTCTTTCCGGCCGTAAAGGGTGATAAAATCCCCGGTGTAGGCGTTTTTCAGAGCAAGGGGCGTACCTTCTGCCACAATTTGGCCCTTATCCAAAATCACCACATAGTCTGCCTCTGCCGCTTCTTCCATATAGTGGGTGGTGAGGAAAACCGTCAGATTTTCCTTTTGCCGCAAAGAAGAAATCACATCCCACAGAAGTTTTCTGGTTTGGGGGTCCAATCCTGTGGTGGGTTCATCCAAAATCAGAATTTGGGGATTGTGGAGCAGGGCCCGGGCGATGTCAATGCGCCGCCGCTGGCCGCCGGAAAGTTTGCCGATTGTCCTGCTCAGAAGGTCTGAAAAGTCCAGAAGTTCCGACAGTTCTGCCAGCCGGTTTTGGAAGGCTTTGCCGGTGATGCCATAAAGGGCGGCTCTGCTTTGCAAACACTCTTTCACCGTAAGACTGCCATCTAAAACCGAGTTTTGGAACACCACGCCCAAAGCCCGCTTTGCCTGGCTGGAGGCTTTTTCCACATTTTCTTCGCAAACAAGCACCTGGCCCTTATCTTTTTGCAGTGTGCCGCAGATAATGGAAATGGTGGTGGATTTGCCTGCGCCGTTTTCTCCCAAAAAGGCAAAGAGTTCTCCGGTTTTCACCCGGAAACTTAAATCGTTTACCGCCTTTACCTCTCCGAAGGACTTATATAAATGCTGAATTTCAATGCTGTATTTCATAACATTCCCTCTTCGTTTGATTGTGCTTATATCATATCATATTGGATTTCTTTGTCAAGAAAGGGCCGCTCTTCGGCGCTTTGAACATAGCAAACGGCAGATAAGGGACATTGTCCATTAAAAATCCGCCAATCACTCGATTGGCAGATTTTGCTTATTGGGGAAGCACATGCTCTTTCAGAACGGTACTGCCGGTGTAGAAAGACCAGTTTTCCGGATTGCGGATATCTGTGTGGACACTTGCCCACTTGTCGGCAATAAAGGTATCGCCGTTGTTTACATCCGCGCTCCACTGGCGGGAAACGATTACCAGTTGGTCGTGGGCATACTTTTCTGCGTTGGTAATGGGCTTGCCGGTAAAGGGGTTGACCGGATTTTCCACTGCGCCCTGGGTGGCCAAAGTAGGCACATCCGCATTGGTCATGAATTCTTCAGAAATGCTGAAGCCGGTTGCGTTAAAGTCCTTGACCATCAGCAGAGGATAATAATAGGAGCAGTCCTCTTTTTCGCCGTTGCCCATATCCACAATCATATTCTCAAGCTGACCTAAGTTATAGCCGTGATCGGCAACCAGGATAATTTTGGTGTTATCGTAGACGCCGTTTTCACGCATATAGTCAAACCACTCGGCCAGCTTCAGCATGGTGGCCATGCCCACATGGTATTCGCCCATCTGCTTGTCGTTGGTAAACTTCAGCACATTACCCTTGCCGTCGGACACCTCCAGGCTGCCAAGACCGTAGTTATTCACGGACTGGGAGGGCACATAATCGGGCATCTGCAGCAGCACCGGGGAGTGGGCGGCTTCGTTGTCGATAGTCATATAGGTATTGACATTTTCAGAAGTGATCTGGGTCATTTCCGGCAGTTTTTTCAGCACCTCGTAGCAGTCCACGAACCGGCCGTTCATACCGTTGGCCTGGAACATACTGGAGGCAGACTGGTTGAAGAAGGCATATTCCGGATTTGCGGTGTATTCCTGGTGGTAGGTGCCGCTTTCGTACAGGTATCTCTGGGCGAATACGGGCAGGCAGCGCATCAGACCGAACACGAAGAAGTTGCGGTAGTTATTGGAAATTTCACTCTGCCGCTGCTCCTTGGTCTTGAAGAAGCCCTTGGTGATATAGGTGTCAATTTCCGGATAGTCATCAAAAATGCTCAAATCCGGCACCCAGGAGTAGCCTGCATAGGGAGGGTCGCAAACGGTGACTTCATAGCCATTTTGGCTAAAGAGCACCGGCAGCACCTTCAGCGCTTCGTCATTCTTGCTTTCCAGGGATTCGTCATCCCGCTTGTTCATTTCCACCGGGGTGTACTCATAGCCGCCAAAGAGGGCAGGTGCGCCGAAGTTGGTGTGGCCGCCGTAGGAAAGGGTGTTTACATAGTGGGTAAAGCCATCAAACTTTTCGGCCAGCTCCGGCTTTTCATTGATGAAGTAGGGCATATAGTAGCCCAAAGAACGGTCCAGCATAAAAACGATCACATTCTGCCCCGTTTGGCTCAGGCGGAAGTTGGGTGCTTCCTCTGTGTCCATATTTTCCATATAGGCCTTGACCTGGTTGGTACCCTGAACGATCTTGATGCCGTTCCACACGGTCATAGCGGAAGTGCCCATAATGGCGATGGCCAGGACGGAAGCCATAACCTTCTTTTTCTTGGCTGCCAGCCACCAAATGCCTACAAACAGCACAGCAACCACCAAAAGGTTAATGAGCTTTTCCATGCGGGTGTAGAAGAAGCCCTTATCGTACTGCAGGTTGGTGGAGATCAGGCCCAGGTTGTAGCCGAAGAACATAAAATCTGCCATTGCCACGATGGCTGCCACTGCTGCCAGACGGGAAAGGATGGCTTTCCCCTTGTCGTTTGCCAGCCAGTAGAATACGGGAAGCCACACCAAGAATGTGCCGCAACTCATAGCACCGGAAACAAGCAAATAGTTTAAGGGGTTGTGGAAGGCATAGATGTCCACAAATTCCTGGGCAGATGCGCCAATAACGGAAGAGGGGATCATCAGGCCGGACAGGATTGCCAGCACCGTGCAGGAAAGCAAAAAGACCTTTTTGTCAGGCTTGGGTGCCTCGACTTCGCCCTTTTTGGCCTTCAGCATCTGCAGCGCCTTGCCGATCAGCAGGGAAATACCCAGGGTGCAAACCGCCAGCATACCCTTGAGTACCTTCTTGGGGTTTTTAATCTTGTAGAAGATGGTTTTTACCAGGCTGAAAAGGTTATTCAGTGTCCAGTAGAATACCAAACAGGAAGGGGAATTATACAAAAATACCAGGAAGAAGGCCGCCATACCGTAAAGTTGGATTTTGGTCTTCAGAGGAAAGCCCTTCAAATAGATGGCGCTGGACACCACATTAATAGCAGTCATCAGCACCGGCAGTACATTGATAGTGATGCCGGCAACAGTAATAAGACCATCGGGGCTTGCCAGGTCAGTAATGGGACCAAAAGGCACACCCTCCAGCACATACATACTGGAAAGGAACTGGTAAGCCGCCATAAAGAAGGGGATTTCCAAAAGCAAGGACACAGAACCCCGCAGGGCATCGGTGGGCTTATAATTGTTCTGCCGGTAGTAAGTCTGCAGAATCATCATTCGCTCGTCACCGGTGAAGGTCTTTTTAATGTGGGAAACCACCCGGCTTAACTTGTTTTCCGTATCTCTTGCCTGCTCCTGCATGGCATCGGCTCTGCGGTAAAGAGGCAGAACCAGCAAATTCATCGCCAAACTCAGGGCGATAATGGAAAGGCCCGGGTCATCCAAAAAACGGTAGGCCAGGGAGTAGATAATTTCAAAGACCAGTTTCAGAGGGCCAATGAAAATAGATTGCACAATATACCAAAGGGACATATTAACCCTCCTTTTTCTGTGTCAGGGTTTTCAATTTCTGTTCCAGATACTCTGCCACTTCTTTGGCGCCGCCCATACAGTTTGCCCAGGTTTCTGCCTTGGCCTGCTTCCGGCCCTCGGCATAACGGGGGTCTTCAATGCAGGTGTCAATCAACTCCTTGATGGCATCCATCTTATCTTCCGTCAGTTCTGCGCCGATGCGGGGCAGAACGGTGGTGGTCCACAGGGGCTCGTCCATCCACCAGGCATCGTAGGGGCCCAGGTCGAAGTTGGGATTGGTGTAAATCACAGGCTTATCGTAAATCAGACTGAAATCAAAAATAACGCCGGAGAAGTCAGAAATCAGAATATCGCTGCGGCGGAGCACTTCAAAATTGTCTCCATCCCGGTTCCATTCCAGTTTGTCGGAATTGGGATAGGCCGCCATCAGTTTCTCCATCAGCGCCGTTTCAGACTTGAAAGACTGGGGGTGGGGACGGACAATCACGTGGTAGCCCGTTTCCAACAGTTTTTCAATAATCTTGCCGCCGTATACGCCAAACAGGGCGCTGTCACCCCAGGAAGGGGCCAAGAGAACCGTTCGCTCATGGTCTTCAGCAGGGCCAACGGCTTCTAAGCGGGCCGCCATATCATCCATATAGGGGATGCCCACCAACTGCAAGTCCTTCTGGGGCAGTTCCCGCTTGGCTTCCATCTGGCGGATTTGCTTTACCTGGTAGTCACCGGAAAGCAGGATGGCATCGTAGTAGTCAATGCCGAACATCCGATACAGGGTGATATCGTTGGGGGCGTGGGGGATATGTACATAGAAGTCCACATCCTTGGAACGCTTCCACTGGTAAACATCCAGGCCCGGGGTGGTGGAAAACACCACATTGGCCTTCAAAAAGTTCAGTTTGGTAAAAGCCCGGTTGTCAGCGCCGATAAATTCGGCAGTCATTCCGGGAATTTGGGCAGTAAGAGCCGGATCATCTTCGCTCATGGTGTAGTACACCACTTCCAGCCCCCGCCGGCTCAGTTCTTTACAAATGGGAGCAAACACCTTCCAGTACTGCTTGCCGTCGGAGAAAATCACCAGGGGGATTTTCTTATCTATCGCTTCTACTTTGCCGCTTCCCAACCGGTAGCGCAGCTTGATAAACAGCATCCGCAAAGAATAGAAAGCCGCACCCAGCACGCCGATTAAAATGGTAAAGAGCATACTGCCCGTGCCGGGGTCAATGTAAAGTCTCATAATCGCACCTCATCTTTCAGTAATCGCAAGCCGAAAACGGCATACAGGAAAATACAAAGCATTGTAAGGCTTACGCCTAAAGGGGAAAGGGTTTCGCCCCCTGTCAGATTGATAAGCAAATGGCAAAGGATGCAAAGCCATAGTTTTTTGGTCTTCCAAAGAAGGCCGCACAGGGCAAATCCCACACAAAAAGCGGCCGCCACCTGCAAAAGGGTATAGCCCACAGGCCCATTTGCCAAATTTACAAGATGTAAAAGGGCAAAAGATGCGGAAGAAATCACCGCCGCCGGGAATTTCCCCCTTTTCTGCAGGGCTGTAAATACAAATCCCCGGAAAAAGCATTCTTCCGCCACTGCCGCCAGGGCAGCCCAGGCCATAGAAAGGCCAACTGCGGGCAGACCCGATGCCAAATTGCAGGCAGGAAACAAAAGCACAGTGGCCCAAACAACCGCCAAAGCCGGATCGCCCCACTTTCCCATTTTATAACGAATACAGTATAGCACCTTTTTCTTCCTTTTTCAACCGGAAAAACCTACATTTGCCCCTGCGCATTTGGTTGACATAGTTTCACAAAAATGGTATCTTAAAAGGTAGAGAAAGAAAGGGAGTGGCTCCTATGGAACAAAACCTGAAACCGGGTATTTACCGCCACTATAAAGGCGGGGAATACGAACTGATCGGCATTGTTACCCACTCGGAAACGTTGGAGAAAATGGTCCTTTACCGGGCCTGCTACGGAGAAAAAGCCTTCTGGGTCCGGCCTGCTTCCATGTGGTCGGAGACCATAGAAAAAGACGGGCTTTTTGTTCGCAGATTTACCTATATCGGGGAGAGAAACAGAGAAAAATGAGCGTAAAAATTTGTGATTTATATACTGCCCAGGGAGAAAACCTGGAAGAAAACCTGTGGCAGGAATACCCCCGGCCCCAACTTCGCCGGGAAAGTTACCTGAACTTAAACGGCCCTTGGGCGTTCGCCGCCAAAAAGGGCAAGCAGTTCCCCAGGGAGTATACGCAAACCATTTTGGTTCCCTTCTGCCCGGAAAGTCTGCTTTCCGGCATCCACGCCCACTACGGGGAAGACCTGTTTTTGTTCTACCGGAAAACCGTCACTTTGCCGGAAGGCTTTTTGCGGGGCCGGCTGCTGCTGCATTTCGGGGCAGTGGATCAGCAGGTGGAAGTTTTCGTCAACGGCCGGATTGTGGGCAGGCATACCGGCGGCTACAACGCCTTTTCCATCGACATTACCGACGACTGCTCCCAGGAAATGACCCTGACCCTGCGGATTAAGGACGATTTGCGGGATAAAACCCAGCCCTACGGCAAGCAACGGCTGGACCGGGGCGGTATGTGGTACACCCCCGTTTCCGGTGTGTGGCAGACTGTTTGGATGGAATGCGTGCCGGAAACCCACATTGAAGACCTGAAAATAGAAGTTACTTTGGAGCAGGCCACCGTCACTTTGACCCCGGCGCTGAACGGTACTGCCCTTTTTGAAGGGAAGCAAATCCCTGTGGAAAACGGCAAGGTCATCCTTCGCCCGGAAAAGGCGGAGCATTGGTCCCCGGAAAATCCCAAACTCTACCCCTTTGCCATTCGCTGCGGAGAAGATGCCATCGGCTCTTACTTTGCCCTGCGCACCCTGGAAACCAAGGTGGTAGAGGGTGTTCCCCGGCTGTGCCTGAACGGAAAGCCCTATTTCTTTCACGGTGTGCTGGACCAGGGCTACTGGCCCGACGGCCTTTACACCCCCGCCAGCGAAAAATGCTTTGAGCAGGACATCCTGGAAATGAAAAAATTGGGCTTTAACACCCTGCGCAAGCATATTAAGGTGGAGCCGGAGGCATTCTATTATGCTTGCGACCGGCTGGGTATGGTGGTTTTCCAGGATATGGTAAACAACAGCCACTACCGTTTCTTCCGGGATACGGTGCTTCCCACCATTGGCATCCAGCAGAAAAATGACCTTCGCAGTCACAATAACCCCGCCTCCCGAAAGGCCTTTTATGCCTGCATGGATGCCACCGTCAACCAACTGAAAAATCACCCCTGCATCTGCTACTGGACCATTTTCAATGAGGGCTGGGGCCAGTTCTGCGCAGATGGGGCCTATGACCGGCTGAAACATCTGGATGACAGCCGCTTTATCGACACCACCTCCGGCTGGTTCCGGGGGGCAAGCACCGATGTGGAAAGTCTGCATATTTATTTTGGCTCCTGGGGCAAACTCCGCTCCGGGGACAAGCCCCTGGTATTAAGTGAGTGCGGCGGTTACTGCTTCCCGGTGGAAGAGCATCTTTTCTGCCCCGCCAAGTCCTATGGCTACCGGAAATGTGACGGTTTGGATAAATTCCGGTCCGATTTGGAAAGCCTTTACCGGGATAAGGTGCTTCCGGCAGCAAAGAAGGGTCTGTGCGCCTGCATTCTGACCCAGATTTGTGACGTGGAAGAAGAAATCAACGGCCTGTTAACCTACGACCGGAAGGTTTGCAAGGCAGATCCGCAAAATATGCTCTATTTGGCAGGAGAACTGCGCAAAGCAGTGGAGGGCGAAAATGGGTAACCTTATATACGTTTTCAAGCGCCTTTTTCATATGAACTACGGCGCAATGGTGAAAAAAATCAACAGCATCCATAAGAAAACCGGAAAGGGCCGGATTGCCATTTTCCGGGATATGCGGGACTGCGCCGTAAAATACGGAGCAGGCTATATGGATTACGACCTGTTTGAAATGTATAATATGACCCCCGCCCAGCGGGATACCTGCCTGACCCGGGGTCGGAACGACGCTTTGGTTAAGAAATATAATAACCCGGAATACGCCGGGGTATTCATCAGTAAGTTGGATTTTAATCAGCGGTTTTCCAAGTATGTCCGCCGGGATTTTGTGAAAGTGGCGGAAGAAAACCGGGAAGAACTCCTTGCTTTTTTGGAAAAGCATCCTGTTTTTGTGGCAAAGCCTGTGGATGGGGCCTGCGGCAAGGGAATTGAGAAGATAAACGGAGCGGATTTTGCCAGCCGGGAAGACTGCCTTTCCTATCTTTTGGGCTTAGAGGGCAATTTTGAATTGGAGCAACTGATTACCCAGCACCCGGCAGTGGCCGCCATCTACCCCCACGCCATCAACACGGTCCGGGCCGTTACGATTTTGCAGGATGGCCAGCCCCACCTGATTTGCACCTATTTCCGTATCGGCAACGGCGGCCGTCACGTGGATAATTTCAACAGTGGCGGTATGGTGGTGCCGGTGGACGAAAAAACCGGCATCGTTTTGGATAAAGCCATTGATAAAAATAAAACCTTGTACGCCCAGCATCCTATGACCGGCACCCCTATCAAGGGCTTCCAGTTCCCGGATTGGGAAAAGGCCATCGAACTGGTACTGGGCGCTGCCCGGGAAATCCCCCAAATGGCCTATGTGGGCTGGGATATTGCCTTTACCCCCGACGGTCCTTGCCTGGTGGAGGGCAATAACTTCCCCGGCCACGATATTTATCAGTTACCGGAGCACACCCCGGATAAAATCGGCGTGTACCCCAAATTCCGGCCCTACTGTTAATTGGTTTGTTCCTGAAAAAAAGACCTCCCACCAGGGAGGTCTTTTTTTAGTTCATTGTGCCTTCGTTGCGGGCGAAGAGTTGGGCAATTCGCTCTCTTAAGGCCCCGCTTTCGGGCGTTTGGGCAGTACCGGAACGCTCAATCCAGTTTTTGGATGCTTCCTGGGCCTGTTTCAGCGTCTGCAAATCGCAACTTAAACTCGCCACCCGGAAGGCAGGAAGGCCCGACTGTCTTGCCCCAAAGAAATCACCGGGGCCCCGGAGGCGTAAATCTTCTTCTGCAATCTTAAAGCCGTCATTTGTTTTGCAAAAAGCCTTCATCCGGCTCTTTGTCTGGGGATTTTGGTTTTGGCTGAACAAGACGCAGTAACTCTTATCCCGGCCTCTGCCTACCCGGCCTCGGAGTTGGTGGAGTTGGGAAAGGCCAAACCGGTCTGCATCCTCAATCACCATCAAGGTGGCGTTTGGCACATCCACGCCCACTTCCACCACTGTGGTTGCCACCAGAATATCCGCCCGCCTGTTGGCAAAGGCCCGCATCACTTCTTCTTTTTCGCTGCCTTTCATCTGCCCGTGCAGAAGGGCTACCTTATAATCGGGGAAAACCGTTTTTTGCAGGGTTTTTGCCCAGGCTTCCACCGCTTTTATGTTCTGTCCCTCTTCCAGTTCCACCGCCGGACAAACCACAAAGACCTGGTTGCCTGCATCCACATGCTTTCGGATAAAGCCGTTAAGCCGGGAACGGTAACTTTCGTCTACCAGGAAGGTATCCACCGGCTGGCGGCCCGGCGGCAGTTCATCCAAAACAGACACATCCAAATCCCCGTACATCAGCAGAGCCAGTGTCCGGGGAATGGGGGTGGCAGACATGACCAAAATATGGGGGTCTTTCCCCTTTTGGCTGAGGGCGGCCCGTTGGGCTACTCCAAAGCGGTGCTGCTCGTCGGCAATCACCATATCCAAATTCTTAAATGCTGTGTCTTCGGAGATCAGGGCGTGGGTGCCGATTACCAGGTCTATCTGGCCCTGGGCAATGGCTTCCCGGAAAATCCGCTTTTCCTTGGCCTTCATAGAGCCGGTGAGCATACAAAGCCGCACCCCCAAAGGCTCCAAAATTTTTCCAAGACCAAGAAAATGCTGTTCTGCCAATATTTCCGTAGGGGCCATAAGGGCTACCTGTTTGCCGTTTTGGACTGCCAGCCAGGCAGCCGCCGCCGCCACCATCGTTTTGCCGCTGCCCACATCCCCTTGCACCAATCGGTTCATAGGCGTTCCGGAAAGCAAATCCTGGGTGATTTCCCCGATTGCCCGGCTTTGGGCCCCGGTGAGGGTAAAGGGCAAGGCCCGCAAAAAGGGCTGCAACTGGGTGTTTTTATAAGGCGCAACCGCTTTTGTTGCCCGTTTTGCCCGGATAAGAGCCAGGCCGGCGGAGAAAATGAAAAATTCTTCAAACACCAGCCGTTTTTTCGCCAGTTCCACCTCTTCCCAGGAGGAGGGGGCGTGGATTGCCCGGTAGGCACGCCGGGCTTCCATAATGCCGTATTGGGCCCGGACTTCCGGGGGCAAAATCTCCGCCGGAGGATCGCAAAGGGCCATCGCCTGGGAAATTGCCTTTGCCATCGCATTATTCGTAAGACCTGCCGTAAGGGGATAGACCGGCAGAATACGCCGGGTTTGCACCGGCGGCGCCGTTTCCGCCTCGTAAATGGGGTTGATCATACACTGACCGCCCCGGTCCTGCCGAAGCATACCGTAAAAAATGAAACGCTCCCCGTATTTAAGCACATCTGCAGAGTAATTCTGGTTAAAGAAGATAAGGGGCAGCCGCCGGAAGCCGTCGGACACCGTCACCCGGACAATATCCAGCCCTTTACGCACATGCTGGCTTTTGCCTGTGTGAATAACGGTGGCGCGGAACGAACCGTTGGTATCCAGTTCCAAATCGTCGATTTTCCCCACCCTGGTCCGATCCTCATAGGCCCGGGGAAAATGGCAAATCAAATCCTGCAAAGTAAAAATGCCTAATTTTTCAAAAAGTTTTGCCTTTTTCGGGCCGATGCCCTGCAAAAAGGTAATTGGGTCTGTCAGTTTTGCCACTTCGCCACCTCCTATGTCTTATTTTTATTAGTATAACAGATTGCTGTCCTTTTCGCAATCCCGGCAAACATTCTGAATGGTTAGTGGATCATTAAGGTTTTTTCATTTTATAGGCTAAACGCCTATAAAATGAAAAAACTCCCTTCGGAAGTTTCGAAGGGAGATATTTTCAGAGAAATTAGGCCAGCTTATTCAGCCGCAGGGTCATGCTGCTCTTCTTGCGGGCAGCCGTATTCTTGTGCAGAATACCCTTGATGACAGCCTGGTCAACAGTCTTAACGGCTTCCTTGTAGGCTACTTCAGCAGCAGCGCGGTCACCGCCTTCCAGGGCAGCTTCGTACTTCTTCAGCACGGTCTTCATCTCGGACTTGTTAGCCTTGTTCTTCTCGTAAGCAACTTTGGAACGGATAACATCCTTCTTAGAGGACTTAATGTTGGGCATGGTCACACCTCCTGTTTGTAAAATAGCTCACGCGTTTACCCATTATA
>JAZNZO010000020.1:0-15773 GCA_045594945.1 Faecousia sp. | reverse complement strand
TAGTGCGGATGGACGGACTCGATTCCCTCTGGGAGTATAGTGTCGGAGTAGTCGTCGTATTCCGTCCTCTTGCCGGGCATATAGGCCAACACAACAGCGTAGTTGATTTGCGGATATTCTTGCTTTAATTTCTTCAGCTCGCTATGCACATAGGCATCAAATTGGCCTTGATGCCCCACATAAAACATATCCACCTTGTGGTTGGTTATCAGATCCAAAAGCATCTCCCTTAACTTGGGTTTTATCGTCTCCGGGCAATCCCGGTGACCAAAAAATGTACATGCTGACATATGGTTTCACGCCTTTTGGGTTATTTTAACTCAAAAGGGGTAATCTTTTCAAGTACATAAAGGTATCATTTTACTTAGAAAGAGGTGATACCTATGACCGTAGGCGAAGCTGTTCGGCAAAGAATTATTCAACTGTGCCAGGAACGCGATATTTCAATCAATAAGTTGAGTAGCATTAGCGGTGTTACACAATCCACTGTGAACAATATCGTTAGCGGCAGAAACAATAGTGCTACCGTGTCCACAATTAAGAAGCTGTGTGACGGCTTGGGTATTACAATTGACGAGTTCTTCCACTCTGATCTGTTCTCAGGATTAGAGCAAGAAATTAAATAGTCAATTAGCTGTGAGCGCAATTGTTCTCACAGCTATTTCATTTCATATGGGTATACCCCAGCGCCATAATTGCTCGACACCATTTTCTGTGTCACATAAGTCGGTTTGCACATTTTACAATGTTGCAATTTTCTGGAACAGTCTATTGCCATAAAAACAGCGTCTTATTGGTGCTTGTTTATTGGACACTATATATGGTATTATATACTTATAGAAATGGAGGTGTTTTTATGGCATGGTATACACATCAAATCATGGCAGATTTTCTAAATCGTACGCAGAGCCATATCGTAATTGGAAAAGCACTTGACAGCATTCTCGCCGAGGATGTTGTTCTGGTATATGGATCGCAAACCTATCAAGGAAAATCTGCAGTTATTCAGTTCTTTGAAGAAACTTCTAAGGCAATTGCCTCTGAATTTGGTTTTCGTGCCACTCCTGTCGTTATCTGTGATACAGAGGATCCGGAATTCGATTTCACCTCGGACAATCTCTACACAGCAGTAGCTTTACTCAGCAAACTGGAAGCATATGTTTCATGGTACTTTTTGCTTCGTAGCAATGAGGAATTCTTGGTGAACAGAATATATGGAACACGCGGCGTGGGTTATTCTTTTTATCCCGATACTTACATAGAAGGTACCTTCGATTATTCCGAATTTATTGATAACAATGCTCAATAACAAATTTACCAGCACGTCAACGCTACACCCAGTCGTCGTCTTTGCATGATTGGAGCAAAAAATTAAACAAGTTCAGGGCAGCCGTGAGGCTGCCCTGTTGCGTTGGTTAGGTATTTAGTTCTTGGGAGAGGCGGTGGGCGAGTTTGAGGGCGGCGATGAAGCCGGATTGTTGGTGCAGGCGGCAGAGGTTACAGACCAAATCGATGATGACATCCTTTTCCTTGAGGATTTTATCGGACAAGGCGTTATAGAGGTCATCGAAGGCCTGTTTGATCTCGTCGGTGTCCAAGTTGCAGCTAGTCAAAGTGCCAAATTTGACAAATTCAGAATCTTGTGTATAATAATAGGCAAGCAGAGATTTTCGCGAATCGATGCTGCGCTTGCTAGCAGCGCCACAATCGAATAATCATAACCTATAAGAGATGCGCGAGGGACAAGCCCGATGACCGCACGGCAACCTCCCAGAGAGAAAGGTGCCAAAGCTTGTACGATAGGATGTGACTCGTCTCGCGACGGGTATTTTTGCGCCTATTTTTCGGGAGGAATGACAAAAAAGGAGTCAAAAAGTATGAAAAATGGCGCTAGATATGTAGTAACGACACACTGGGGAACCTTCTCTCTTGACGAGGGTTCTTACCAAGATTACCTTACCGGCAAGCTTTGGATCTGCTGGACACCGGGCAAACCAAATCAGAAGCACACCCCTGCCGAGCATATTCCGGTTAATGTAACGGATAGAGCAGTTGCCCTTCGAGATCAGGCAGATAAAACCGGCATTCTGGAAACTCTGAAGAAGTTGGGTATCCACGAAGCAATAGTGCCGTATAGCCCTCACCTTGCAGAATTAGGCATTGATGAAATGAATCTAACTGTACGTTCCAGCAACGGCTTAAAGCGAGCAAATATCCATTCTCTCGGACAGTTGAAAGAACGTTTAGAAACTGAAAACGGTTTAATCAACATTCGTAACATTGGTCAAAAAAGCCTAAAAGAAATCAAGCAGCTCTTCTTTGAGGAATGCTACATCCGGTTGCGGCCATATGAACGGGCGCAATATTGGCAGGAGATATTAGACAATAGGAAATAGTTGTGATAAAATAAGCTCAGCAAATTATGTGCATAGCATCTGCGATACTCAAATAACATACACAAGGAGAAAACAAGCATGAAAAAATTCGAATACTTCATTTGTGGGTCTGCGATTGTGACGAAGGAATATCACGATACACTTCAGCGCTTAGGCGCAGAGGGATGGGAGCTGGTCTGTATTGAGGTAATGAACGGGAATGCAGTTTTTAAGAGAGAAATAGAAAATGATGATAAGTAAATGAGGTAGGGACGAATGTGGAACGATGAAATGTGGGCAGATATTGAAGCTGATTTCAAGGTGCGAAACCATCTTCAATGTGGCGAAATCTTCGATTTCAACGATATGTTTGACCTGGCTGATTTTCAGTATCATTATTCTCCCCGGCACGGAGGTATCATTTTAGATAGATTTGTCAATAACCGCTATACAAATGTATTGGATTTGATCATACCCAGCGAAATCAATGGCTGTCCTGTTAAAATAATTGGCGAATACTGCTTTTTCCGCGCCCCATTTATCGAACGCATTGTAATACCCTCTACTGTTACTGAAGTTCAGCGATCTGCGTTTTTTTCCTGTCGCAACTTATATAGTGTTATTTTTATGGGATCAGAAGTGTTAATTGGTGAATCCGCTTTTGCTGCGTCAGCAATTGAGGCAATTGCGTTACCGCGCGGAACATCCTATTTGCAATGCAACACTTTTTATGATTGCCAAAAACTCCGCGAAATTTTTTTGCCGGACTCTATTCTTCAAATTAGCATGATTAGCTATTGCACTTCTTTGAAACGATTATTTATCCCCGGATCGATTAGACAAATTGAAGGACTTCCTTCACAAACTGGCGTTTATGATTTGATTTCGCCCGTCGCCTATGGCATTCAGCAATCCTTTCCGTGGTATCAAAATGCACGATATATTAATGCAGAGGATTATTGGATGACACTCGATCTTACAGAAGAATCCGATGATACCACTGATCCATCAAGTGACGGTGAATTTGATGCATCTACATGGAGTACAGAATCAATCTTGATGGCGCATGGATATACTGTTTCGCAAAGAGTAGGCTTAAGCGATGACGATCGCCAAGAAATTCTGTTCAATATTCTAAGCAATCGCATTGCTACAAAATACGATGTGATAAGTCACATTGAATTACAGATCAACCTTAGAAAAGCTAATCCTATGTATTCTATCGCTATCGAAAAGTGGAAAAGGGATATAGATTATATCTATAGCAACTTTTAGAAAAACGTGAGTTCCTAATAAAGCTTGGTTGCTGGGATTAAATCAGGATCTTTATATGTATTAAAACCAAGCAGGTTTTGTTGCGGCAAAACCTGCTTGGTTAATTATTACGATAAATGTAAAACTCTATTAAATCATTTGTTCCTTTTGAAAAATTGTCTGATTTCTGGTGTGGTGACTATAAATATGATTGTTGCGCCTATCCAAATAAGCCATCTGTCATAGAAAATTACGCCAACAACCATAGCGATAATATAGAGCAGTAATTTGTTGAATGAAGTTTTTGATAAGTAGAATTCTTCTTGTGGTTCTGATATTTCTATTCCATATTCAACTAATGTAGCCTGCTTCAACATCTTATAACTACACCAGGCATCTTCTCCATTTACCTCAAATACCACTGAACCATCTAGCCTTGCATATTTAAATGTACCTTTCTCACTCTTTAAAAAAGTTGTACTGCCTCTTATATAACACAATGCAGTAATCCAAAACTCTGTTCCAACCCCATATTGTTTTCCATTGTAAGTAAAACATTCTTCTCTCCACAAACCATATTCATCTTGAACCATTACTTAGCCCTCCCGCTATTTTCATACATTATACTGTGTACCAACCGAAAAATCAACCTGCACCCCGGCCCGATTGGATCGGGGTGCATTTGTAGATATCGTCTATCACAAATTCATCTATAGTTTAGTCCTCCGTGTAGTCAGCGGGGAGGTAAAGGCGGCTGTGGGCGTAGAGCTTTTGGAGTTCGATTTGGGCTTCGAAGCGGTCTTGGGCTTCCATCACTACGTCTACCAGTTCGTAGTGGTCATCGTGCCATTCCTTGATACCGCGCAGATACCGGGAGCAGCGTTTGTCGTCGATGATGAAGGGCATAATTGAACCGGGCATCAAATAGATGCCCGGTTTCGTGTTTCTTAAATAAGAATTCCCATGAAGCACTGAGAGGCCAGCCAGATGCCGAAGGCTGTGAGGATCACTGCCAGGCGGGCTTTTGGGCCGGTAAGCAGCCGCTGTGTTGCGGAAGTGAACAGGAAAGCAGTAACTGTAAAAACAATGCCGCCAATAATGCCCAATTTCCAGAAGGTATGCATACAGGCAAACCCTGCCATCAGGGGCAAAATGCCAAAGCTCAGCGCGCCAAACAGGGCGATGGCCCAATAGCAACGGGGCGTTCCTCTTGCAACAGAATGCTCCAAAAGCAAAGCCAGCACACTCAGAAGTACCATATTGGGAATATTCAAAGGCGGAATGATTGCTGTCGGTAGCCATACGCGCACCAGCAGACACACAGCCAGTGCCACAAACAAAACCGCGACCAGGGAAATACTCAGTAAAAATTTATTCTTTTTCATCGCTTAACCTCCCCAGGAAGTGGCGCCGGAAGAAGTATCTGCGCCGGTCACGAAACCCACTGCAGAATTCACACTGCGGGCAATCGCCTTGGAGGTCACCGTTGCGCCGGAGATGGCATCAATATTGGTGCCAACTGCAGCATCTCCCTCCGTCCGAAGGAACTGGGCCAGAAATTCCCAGTCTGTCAGGGCTTCTGCGCCCAGACCGAAGGTTTCTTCCATACTGCGCACCTGCAGGCCTGTCACATAGCCGTCGGAACTGACCCCAATGAGCATACTGATAGGGCCGGCATAGCCTGCGGTGGTGGTGCCAATCACGAAGCCGGTTTCTCCTTTGTATACGCAGACAATATTGGTATCGTCACCGGTATAGGTTTCTTCTGCAAAGGTAGTGCTGCCGGGCAGCAGGGTTTCCATCTTTGCCTGCAATTCTTTCGCCCGGTTTTCCTCCCGGGTCTGCAGAAGACCGTTATAAAGGCCAAGCAGCGCAACTGCAGCCAGCACCAAAGAAAGAATAGGCATCCAAATTTTACGCACGGGGAGCACCTCCCTTTCTGTGGCCGTAGATACGGGGTGCGGTGTAGCGGTCAATGGTCCACACACATAAATTCATAAGCAAAATGGCATAGGTAACGCCTTCCGGGAACAGCCCGTAATAGCGGAATAAAACCGTCAATAGGCCACAGCCAACACCGTAGATAATCTGCCCTCTTTTGGTAACCGGAGAAGTCACATAGTCCGTTGCCATAAAGATCGCTCCCAGCATCAAACCGCCGCTAAACAGGCTATAGAGCATCCAGGAAAGGGCATTGTCGGTCTTGTGGAACACCAAAGTCAGCACTGCAACCGTGCCGATATAGGCTACCGGAATGCGGGCAGAAATGACTTTGCGGGCAACCAGGTAAGCCCCGCCCAGGATCAGCGCCAATGCGGAAATTTCGCCGATAGAACCGGGGCAATTTCCCAGGAACATATCCAAAATGCTCTCTTCAGGCAATGTGGGCATTACCATATGGTGCAACGGGGTAGCACCGGTAACCGCATCCACACCCAGGGCGGGATACCGGGTCAAACTGGCAGGAAACAGAACCATCACCGCAGCTCTTGCCAGCAAAGCCGGGTTAAAGATGTTCTGACCCAAGCCACCGAACATCAGTTTTGCCGCTAAAATAGCGAAGGCACTGCCGGCAGCGGCAACCCAGTAGGGCACACTGACAGGCAAAGTCATGGCAAACAGCAAACCTGTTACCATTGCGGAGCAGTCTATTACCGTATTGCGCTTTTTAAGTACCCAGCCATAGCACAGTTCCGTTGTCACCGCTGCCGCCACACTGATAAGGGCCACGAATAAAGCACGGATGCCCAGCACACAGGCTCCTACCGCCAAAGCAGGCAGCAGCGCCAGCACCACATCCAGCATCAGTCGGCTGGTGCGGAAATTTCCCCGGATGTGAGGAGAAGAATTTACTGTTAACTTCATTTCTTATCCCCCTTTGCTTTTTCCGCCATCGCACTGCGAAGCAGGGCCTTGCCCTTCCGGAACTGCTCAACAAGGGGCAGTTTGCCGGGGCAGGTAAAGGCGCAGCTGCCGCATTCCATACAATCCAGCAGGTGCAGTCTTTGCAGTTCCTCCGTCTGCCCACACAGGGAATACCGGTGCATATACAGTGGCTGCAAGCCCATAGGGCAAACCCCTACACACTTGCCGCAGCGCAAACAAACCGGGTTTTCCGCCGCACCGTTTTTATCGTGGGGCAGGCACAAAATCGCATTGGTGGCCTTTACCACCGGAACAGCCAAATCTGCCTGGGCAAAGCCCATCATAGGGCCGCCGCTAACTACCCGCTCTGTCTCGTCGGTCAAGCCGCCGGCAGCAGCAATCAAATCCTTAAAAGATGTACCCAGGCGAACTAAGAAGTTTTGGGGCAGATTGACGGTCTCACCGGAAACAGTCACAATCCTTTGGGTCAGAGGCACGCCCCAGTACACCGCCCGGAACATAGCGGCAAAAGAAGCCACATTAAACACCGCACAGCCCACATTTACCGGCAGTTTTCCGGAAGGCACCTGCCGCCCTGTTACGGACTGGATCAGTTGCTTTTCAGAGCCCTGGGGATACCGGGTAGGCAGCACCCGCAATTCGATGCCGGGATAATTCCGGATCAGTTTTTTCAGGGTAAAGATGGCTTCCTGCTTGTTATCTTCCACTGCCAGCACCGTGTGATCCGGCTTCAGCACCTTCTGCATCAGTTGCATACCCTTCAGCACCTGCTCCGGATTGGTTCTGAGCAGGCTGTCGTCGGCAGTGATATAAGGTTCACACTCGCAGGCATTTGCAATCAAGTATTCAATATGCCCCATCGCGGACATTGCCTTTACATCTCCCGGGAAGGCAGCGCCGCCCATACCCACAAGACCGGCTTCCCGGATTTTGTGGAGGATGGTGTTGTCATCCAAGGTGTTTAAGGGGTCGTCGCAGCGCTCTACTTCCACAGCCTCATCTGTAAAGTCGTTTTCAATGACCACAGACATAACCATGCGGCCGCTGGTGTGGGGACGGGGCTCCACCGCCACAACCGTGCCGGCAACACTGGCGTGCACCGGCACGCACAAGCCCTCTCCGTCACCTACTTTGGTGCCCCGAAGAACCCGGTCCCCTTCCTTTACGAGGGGCGTGCAGGGTGCGCCAATATGCTGCACCATAGGAATCACAACTCGTTTCGGTGTAATCACCTTAAAGAACGTGATGCCGGTAGACATTTCTTTGTTGTATTTGGGGTGAATTCCCCCGGAAAACAGGTGTTTCATTCTTTCACCTCGTTAAAATTAGTTTCGCAAAGCTTCTTCAAAGCCGGGTGTCATATACTTCGTTCCATCTGCCGCCACCCACAGAACTTCTGCGCCCCACCGGCGGGCCAGTTCTTGTCCGCTTGTATAGTCCATCAGAAACAGCCCCGTAGACAGGACATCTGCAAGGCCGGAATCCTGGCAGAGAATGCTGACGGAACGCCAACGGTTGGCAGGCATCAAGGTTTGGGGATCAATAATATGGTGGTAAGCCTTTCCTGCTACCCAATAGGTTCGCTGGTAGTCACCGCTGGTAACCACACTGCCCTTGGTCAGATACAAAGTATGCAGGTTTTTATCTGACTGGTCCGGGTCTTGAATACCGATAACCCAAGGAGTGCCATCGTGCAGTTTGGGCCCGGTGGCGCAGACATTGCCGCCCACGCTGATGAGCAGCCCGGAGGGTGCTTTTTCTGCCACCTTTTGGGTCGCCCAGCCTTTTGCAATCGCTCCCACATCCAGGCGCACCTTCGGGTCTTCGATATAGACAGTGGATGCTTCCCGGTCAATAAGGATGCTTTCAATCTCCGTATGCCCGGCGGCCTCCTGCAATTTTTCCATTGCCGGAAGTTTGGCATTTTGGGGATCCCGGATGCCGTCGGCGCGGGCATCGTGCCAAAGGCTTAGGACACCGCCCATCGCCACATTCACCTTGCCATCTGTCAAGCGGTAGTATTCCTTGCAGTCCATAAGCAACTGTAGAACCGCCCCGTCTACCTTCACAGGCTGGATACCTGCATTGTCGTTGACGGTTTTCAGATTAGAGATGCCCTCGTAATCGTTGTAAATATCAAACAGGCGGTGGTAATATTGCAGATCATCGTGGATGGCCTGGGCTTCCTTCCGGAAAGCCTCTTCATTGTCTGCCCGCCCGATAATGGTGGTTACCGTATCAAAAAGGTCCAGAAATGTTGCAGTATACTGCTTTTGGGATTTCTGTGTGGGCATAAAACAGCCGCTTACCAGAAAGCAAACCGCAAGCCCGAGAAAGAAAAGCCGTTTCATTGCTGCATAGCCTTTGCAATCAGGGCCTGGAAACCGCCAATGGCAATGGTAACAGAAGCGCTCAGGTCCGTATCCGCAGGCTTGGTGGTTTCCGTAACAGCGATGCCTGCCACTTCCGCAGCAGTCTTGCCGGTTACATAGGCCGCAAAAGCCGCAGCCTGCTTGTCCCACTCTGCAATGGCGCCGCCCCAGGCTACCATACCGTAGTTTTCGCCCAGTTCATTCTTGGTCTTTACCCCGGCAGACAGGTCGGTGGAAATGGTGCCAGTAGCATCAAAAGCAATCTTTGCCTGGACAGAATCAATATAGCAGGAAGTGATCTTGCCATCCTTACGGGTCAGCACAGTGATGTCTGCGTCCAGTTGGGCGTTGCCTGCTTTTTCGGCAGTGGCAGAAGTACTGCTCTTAACCGTATTCAAAGTTGCCAGCACCAGTTCATCCCCGGCCTGTGCGCCCAAATGCTTTGCATTGTTCACTGCGGCCTCAATGGCATACACATAGCCTGCCAGGTAGATGGTTGCAGATGCGCTAAGATCGGTGCCATCCTTTGCCTTGCCGGTAGTCATATCAATGTCACCGTTTTTCAGTTGGGCCACTGTTTTTCCCTCGGCATATTTGGCAACAGCGGCTACCTGCTTATCCCATTCTGCAACCGCGCCGCCCCAGGCTACCATACCGTAGTTTTCGCCCAGTTCGTTCTTGGTAGGCACACTGGCGGTAACATCAGAGGTGATCGCGCCGGATGCGTCGAAGTTTACCGTAGCAGGAATGCTGTCAATGGCGCAGGACACAATCACACCGTTATCGTCCACTGTAACAGCAGCCAAAGTAATGTCGTACTTGGCTGCACCGGCAGCATCAGCGGTGGCAGATACACTGTCAGCAATATTTACAGATACGCTAAGGCCTGTCTTCAATGCGCCTTCTGTGGGTACAGAAGGTTCCGGTGTGGTGTGGCTGCCGGCAGGACAGGTGCATTCCCCTATCACAACCGTTGTGCCCACACAGCCGGTCAGGCCCATAAGTAATGTCAATGTCAGAATCAGCGCAATGATTTTTTTCATGTTTTGGTTCCTCCAAATTTAATATCTGCTCATTTCTTAGAAATGTTTACAGTCTGCAGAATGCGCAGAACGCCTGCGCCGGCGGCTCCCGTTGCAAACCCTGTAAAAAGGGCAACCGCCAATAGGTAGGGAAGATACATTCCCACATAGATAGAGTGCAGAAGCACTATTGCTGCCAAAATCTGCCCCACATTGTGGGCGGCAGCGCCTAAGATGCTCACCCCGTAAACCGAAAGAAGGGGGGCATTTTTGCATAGGGCCATCACCGTCATAGACAGCAGACCGCCGGTTATAGAAAACAGCAAGCCCGTAATGCCGCCGCCGAAGATTGCCCCAAGGGCGCACCGCAAAATCAGGATTGCAAAGGCACTCTTAACCCCCAATAAATACAGGGCAATCAAGGTTACCACATTGGCAAGACCTAATTTTACACCGGGCAAAGGGATCAATAACTGCAACGGAATAAACCGTTCCATATAAGAAAGAGCCAAAGCCAGGGAGACCAGCACCGCACTTTGCACAATGCGTTTCGTGTTACTCATAGCCCTCACCCCACAACGAAATCCACATCTGCTTTTGCAGAGGTAACGCGGATTTCCAAACCGTTTGGCAGGCACACAAGGCTACGCCCAAGGGTGCTGATTTTTCCGCTATGGACACAGTCCTTCCCGGGGCAGTCCGATGCTTCCACGAAAATTTCTCCGTTTTTTACGGTAATCACATTTTCGTATCTGTCTGAAATAACAAAGGTTTGATCTACCGTTAAATCTACGGTTTTTATTTGTTTGCCGTTCAGATAGATTTCTGCGCAGGAAGCATCCTTTCTGTTTCCGGGGAAAAAGCATAGAAGGATTGCCGCCGCCAGGATGACTACGGCGCCAATGGCCAGCCAGTCGCCTTTGCGAAACCGCAATTTTTCTTCGCTGACCATGCTATCCCTCCTTGTCTTCTTCTAAAAACTGATTATACCATTTTCGGGGCATTCTGTAAAGAATAACCTTATTTTAGGGAAAACACACCCCATTTGCCAGCGCAAATGGGGTGTAAAACAGGTTACAGCACTCTGGAAATTACGCCCAAAACAGCAAGCATAACCGGATAGGCAGCATACAGGGGAAGGGCAATTTCTTTCTCTTCTTCCTCTGCCTTATAAAAATGCACCGGCAGAATGCCCAGGGCCGCACCAATGTAGAAGGGGGAAAACAGCACGCAGCCGGAAGCCACCGCGCCGCCGAACAAAATCGCCATCGCTTTTTTATTCCGCAATGCCCACATTGTCATAATGACCAACAGTAACGGCAGGCCGTGTTCCACATTCAGCATCACTGCCCACAGCACAGCGCAGATACCCACAAAAATCTTAATAAGCACATTGGCAAAGGCGTTTTCACTGAATCGACGGAAGAAATACAAAACTGCCAGTCCGATAACCAGCGCAACCGCCGGATTGCGGGTAGCCGTATGGAGCACCTGCCCATACATGGCAAGATTATAGGGAATTTCGCTGATAACCGCCGTTGCCAGCAGGCACAAAAGCAGTTTCTTTTCGTTTTTTCCCTTCTCAAATCTATCTACCAGCAAAAATGCAAAAATAGGAATGGCGCAGGTTTCCACTGCCTGCAGCACAATGGATACCGTTGCCACCGCCATTGCGGCAGTGGAGGCAGACATTTTTTCCAGCAGTTGCTCTGCGGTCAAGGCGTTCATCTGCAAAATCCCATTTTGCAAAATGCTGCGGCTCAGGATACCTGCCAGCACAAACACCAAGCCCCAAATATACAATGAGCATTTGTTGAGTCCTTTTCTTTCTGTTTGTCCAAGTCTTCTCATCATAGACTCCTTTTATTTTTGTGGGAGCAGTACTGCCACAGCATAGGCCGGCATTTTCAGACCTGCGCCTTCCACAGTACAATCCAATTCTCCTGTGCAAAGCTGCGCTGCCAAAGACCATCCCTCGTAGCCGGTCAGGTCCACCGTTGCGCCCTCCTGGGAAATATTCATCAGAACAATGCACTCTTCCCCGTGCCAGTTTTTCCGGAAAGCACTGACACAGCCTACATTCAGCGCTGTTTCTGCTGTGGTACGGCCATGAGAAATGGCGGGAACGGCGCTGCGGATGGCGATGGCCTGGCGGTAGTAATTATAGATGGAATCGTCATCCCCTCTTTGCTCTTCCAGACTGCCAAAGGGGTAAACTTCCGGAATGGAGCACTCCGGGGGAGGCTGAGTAGTGCCATTGTTTCTTTCGGCATTCCAGTACATCGGCGCCCGTTTGGACGGGTCGTTGCCGGAACCTACCATGCCGATCTCCTCACCATAGTAGATGAAGGCACTGCCGCTCATAAACAGATTCATGGCGCCTGCCAGCTTGGTCTTGGAAAGGTCCTGGGCACAGAAGCCTGCGATACGGCCCACATCGTGGTTAGAAAGGAAAGGCGCATCAATGTAATCCGGGTTCTTCTCTGCATATGCTTTGTCTGCTTTTTCCAGGGCAGTTGCATAGGTGGAAACCGTCTTGGCATTTCCTGCGCCGCGAATTACCGAGATAATCTTACCATTTGCTTCTCCGAAGGGGAAGTTGAAAATACTGGTAATATCGCTTGCATAGTAGTCCGCAACTGTGCTGAAGCCTTCCCAAACCTCCGCTACCATATAGGCATTGGGGTCGATGGCTGTGGCGGCGGACTGAAGCCAGCTGAGGACTTCCACATTCATACTTACCTTGCCGGAATAGAATTCCTTGGCAGCATCCAGGCGGAAACCGGCTACACCCTTTTCCATCCAGAATGCCATAATTTTCTCAATCTCTTCCCGCAGAGCAGGATTGCCTAAATTCAAATCCGGCATATCCTGGGAGAACATCGCCTCATAATACCAGTTCGTGCCGTTGAGAATGCGCATACCGGAGCGCTGCTCCGTAGAGAATGTGTAATAGTCCACATAGGGGCAGTCTTCTGCATTGGGCTGTTGTCCTTGGGGCAACTTCTTTAAGTAGTCTGCCGCCGCCTGGAACCAGGGATGATCGTACCCGCTGTGGTTCACAACCAGGTCTAAAATGACCTTTATATTCTTAGCCTTGCAATCTGCCATCAGGGCCTGGAAATCCTCCATATCCCCGTAGGCAGGATCAATGGCATAGTAGTCGGAAACATTGTATTTATGATAGGTGGTGCTGGGATGGATCGGCATCAGCCAAATGCCTGTAATGCCTAATTCCTGCAGGTAATCCAGTTTGGACCGGACACCTTCCAGGTCGCCAATTCCATCACCGTCGGAATCGCAAAAAGAGTATACAAAAATTTCGTACCAAGTACGGTAGTTATCGTCGGGGCTTTCCCCCAAAGTCTTGATCTGTGCAACTACCTTGTCTGTTTGCACAGACGCCCCCGAAGATTCGGGGGCGTCCGGTTTACATCCAGCAAGAAGCAGCAGGCACAGAAGAAGACACAGTATGGTCTTCAATTTCATAGGATTATCCCTTCACGGAGCCGCTCATGGCTTCCTGGTAGAACTTTTGGGTAAAGATAAACAGAATTGCGATAGGAATGGATACCAGCACAGCGCCGGCGCAGAACCGTACGAACCACAGGTCCACATATTCCTTTTCCAGCATGCTCCAAAGGCCGATGGAAACGGTGAAGTACTTGGCGTTGGTACGGACAATAACCTTTGCAAAGACGAAGTCCACCCAGGGGCCCATAAAGGAAGTAATGAGCTGGTAAACAATCATGGGCTTACACAGAGGAAGGGTGATCTTCGTAAAGGTTTGGAACTTGGTAGCACCATCCAGATAGGCTGCCTCGTCAAGGCTCTTGGGAATGGTATCCATATAGCCCTTCATAACGTAGAAGCCGGTACCTGCGCCGGCGGAGAACACGATCACCAGTGCAACGGGAATCATATTTCCTTCGGTCATACCGATAGCCTTCAAAATGAAGTACACAGCCACCATCGTCATAAAGCCGGGGAACAGGTTGAGGATCATAGCCATATTCATATAGGGCTTACGCATCTTCCATTTCAGACGGCTGGTGCAGTAGGATACGCACAGAACAAAGGTGGTGCTGATCAGGCAGGAACAGCAGGCAATCACAAAGGTGTTGGCGAACATCCGGGGGAAGTTCATAACCTCAAATTCCGTAAACAGCGCAATATAGTTCTTAAAGGTATACTTCGTAGGAAGGAATGTGCTGATGAACTGACCTCTGCCTTCCCGGAAGGACTGCATCAGCAGCCAGAAGAAGGGCAGCAGCCAAATAATGCTCATAATGATCAGGAAAACGTAAGTAACCGCATTTCCCACCATTCTTTTTCTTTTCAGAGAGCCCGGTTTTGGTGTTTTCATTATTTGAAGCCCTCCTCATTCTTATAAGATCCGCTGCTGCGGTAGGTGACCAGGGAAACGACAGACAGAACGATAAACGTAAAGATGCCGATAACCGCACCCAAGTTGTACTTCTGTTGGTCAACAGACAGTTTATACAGCCAGGTAACCAAAAGGTCCGTAGCGCCTGCCGAGTTGCCAACACTTACCGGCTCGCCTCTGGTGAGCAGATAGATAATATTAAAGTTGTTGATGTTGCCCGTAAACTGGGTGATGAGGTACGGTGTCAGCACAAACAACATATAGGGCAGGGTAATTTTGCGGAACACCTGGAACACATTTGCGCCGTCAATTCTGGCGGCTTCATACTGCTCCGCAGGAATGTTCTGCAAAACGCCTGTAACTTGCATAATCGTATAGGGAATACCCACCCACAGGTTTACCACCAGTACCAGCACACGGGCCCAGGTGGCGTTGGTGAGGAAGGGTAATTTTTGAGAGATCAAGCCTGCATTCAAAAGCATCTCATTGATGATGCCCTGGGGCTGCAGCATGGAACGAATAACCATCAAAGAAACGAATTGGGGGATTGCGATGGTCATGGAGAAGCAAGTTCTCCAAAGGCCCTTAAACCGGATGCCTTTCTTGTTGATAATCAAGGCCATAATCGTGCCAAAAATAAAGTTGGATACCGTAGCAAAAATGGCCCAAATCAGCGTCCAGCCCAGAACACTGCCGAACTGACTGCCGATAGAAGAGTTTTTGTTGAACAGCGCGCCAAAGTTCTTAAAGCCCACCCAGTCAAACAAGATCAGATGGTCGCCTTCCTTGGAGTAATTGGTAAATGCCATACACATCATATAAACGATGGGCAAAATGGTGAAAACCACCAGGCACAAAGTAGGAAGGCTCATAAAGAGCTTATGATTGTTCTCATCAGTCAGAGATTTTATATCCTTTATAAAGGAATTGGGTTTCTTCCCCTCCCGGCGCAAGGACAGCGCCTTATAGCCGCTGCGGACAGAATACTGCCACACCAGCAGGAAGGCAATGATGATAAAGACGCAGGCCACGCCATACAGAAGAATTACCTGAGAATTGTGGCCGGGTACATATTCATAGATACCCAGATTTTCGTTGTATACTTCCGTCATAGGCTTCCAGCCCAGACTGGGAAGCATTTTTATATAATAGATACCGCCCTGGGGCAGAAGCATAAATACCACGAAAGCAACTTCTACACCGAGCAGCAGCAGGCCCTTGATAAACTGGCCTGCCATAAGATTGCCAAAACCCATGATCAGGCAGGAAAGCCAGGCCACAGGACCGCCGTAACGCAAAGCAGAAAGCAAGCCTTCCTGCTTCGGCTTACTTAGCTTGGGTTTCTTTTCCATAACCTTGGACATTTTACTGTCTCCTTCCGCAGGCAAAAGGCGGCGGCCACATCGCTCCGGCCGCCGCCAGATTGCTTTTCTCTAGACCGGATCATGAATTACAGGCCGCCGTCGCCCCTGATGGC
>JAZNZO010000019.1:0-28111 GCA_045594945.1 Faecousia sp. | reverse complement strand
TAGACCCCCGTTTTGCTGCTTTACGGCAGCTTCTCGATAAGTAATTAATGAATGCTGTCAAAGCAGTTTGACCAAGGAGGTGTCAACCATGGCTGTTCCTAAGTGTAAAGTGTCCAGCGCCCGCCGCGATAAGCGCCGTGGCTCCAACTGGAAGCTGTCTGCCCCCAGCGTGGCAGTTTGCTCCAAGTGCGGTGAGCCCGTCATGCCCCACAGAGCTTGCAAGGCTTGCGGTAACTACAATGGCCGTCAGGTTCTGAATGCCAAGGCTGACTAAGGCAGGAAAAAGCGAAAGCGTGAGGAAGGCGTACTGCCTTCCTCTTTTTCCTTTTAACAGATTGTAAAAGAACTGTAAATTTCCATAATTTTCATTGCCGTATAATCGTTTTTGTGCAATAATAAACTCATTAAGGAGGGAAGCGGTATGTCCAAACCCTTGGTTGCCATTGTGGGAAGACCCAATGTTGGCAAGTCTATGCTTTTTAATAAACTTACGGGCCACAGAACATCCATTGTAGAGGATACGCCCGGTGTTACCCGCGACCGTATTTACGGAGATTGTGAATGGTGCAGCCGCACCTTTTCTCTGGTGGATACGGGCGGTATCGAACCCGGAACTGACAGTGATATGCTGAAGTTTATGCGTCGGCAGGCGGAGATTGGTATCGAACTGGCAGATTGCATCATTATGGTTACCGATGTTCGTTCCGGTGTAACTGCTGCTGACCAGGATGTGGCAACAATGCTTCGCAAGTCCGGTAAGCCTGTAGCACTGGCGGTAAATAAGTGCGATTCCATTGGCCCTGTAAATCCGGATGTGTATGAATTTTACGGTCTGGGCATTGGTGACCTCTTTGAGGTGTCTGCTGTGCATGGTCACGGCACAGGCGATTTGCTGGATTGGTGCCTGGAGCAATTTCCTGATACACAGGAAGAGGAAGAAGAATCCGATATAATTAAGGTTGCCATCGTCGGTAAGCCCAATGTCGGTAAATCCAGCCTGCTGAACCGAATTTTAGGTGAAGAACGGGTTATTGTTTCCAATATCGCCGGTACGACCCGGGATGCCATTGACTCCGAATTTGAAAATGAAACAGGCAAGTACTGCTTTATCGATACTGCCGGAATGCGCAGAAAGAGTAAAGTGGACGATATCATTGAGCGCTACTCCAATATGCGTACCATCAATGCCATTGAGCGGGCGGATGTTTGCTTGATTTTAGTGGATGCCAATGACGGTGTTACAGAACAGGATACCAAGATTGCAGGACTTGTGCACGAAGCGGGCAAAGCCGCTATCATTGTTGTAAACAAATGGGATGCGGTGGAAGATAAGCAGACCAATACAATGCGGGATAAAGAACTGGAGGTTCGGGATGGCCTTAGCTATATGACTTATGCTCCGGTTGTGTTCCTGTCTGCTCTTACCGGCCAGCGTGTGGATAAACTCTTTAGTGTTATTCAGGATGTGTACAAGCAGAACACCAGCCGGATTACCACCGGCGCGCTGAACAGCATTCTGGCAGAGGCAACTGCCCGTGTTCAGCCTCCCACAGATAAGGGCCGCAGACTGAAAATCTACTATATGACCCAGGCAGGCACGAAACCCCCACATTTTGTCATCTTCTGCAACGATGCACGACTGTTCCACTTCTCCTACCAGCGGTATTTGGAAAACCAAATCCGTGAGGTGTTTGGCTTGCAAGGAACCCCTGTTCGTATTACCATTCGCCAAAAGGGCGACAAGGAGGAATAAACAATGTGGCAACATTGGCTTCCCATTCTCGTAACGGTGTTTGCCGGTTACTATTTGGGCAATATCAATGGCGCGGTCTGTGTTTCTGCCCTGCTGAAGGATGATGTGCGCAAACACGGCAGTGGCAATGCCGGCCTTACGAACTTTGTAAGAAACTACGGCTGGGGCTATGCGGCGTTGGTTGTTATCATTGATGTGAGCAAAGCGGTATTGGCGTGCCTTTTAGGTAAACTGATGCTGGAGCCCTACGGTTATCCTATGGAAGGCACAATGGTGGGCGCAGTGGCGGTAAGCCTGGGCCACGATTTTCCTGCATTTCTGGGCTTTCGGGGCGGTAAAGGCATTCTTTGCGGTATTTCGGTGGCATTTGCTCTTGATTGGCGATGCGCCTTGATTATCTTTGGCGTGTTTGCAGTTTGCTTTTTTGCTACCGGGTATGTGTCTTTAGGCTCTGTAATGGGCGCACTGGCTTTTGCGATCTCCTTTGCGGTGTTCTATTGGGGAAATCCGTTTGTGCTGATTGGCGGCGTGTTTATTGGCCTTTTGGCGGTTGCTATGCACCACGCCAATATTGGAAGACTGTTCAAAGGTACGGAGAGAAAGGTACGTCTTTTCGGAAAGAAAAAAGCCTAAGTTTAATTTCTGCTAAATTTGGGAATGATATGAGCCCGCAGAAATAGAAACCTATGAAAAGCGGGCGAAAGCCCGCTTTTGCGTTTCCACCTGAAAGGAGTTTCTATGCTGGAACTTAAAAACATTAAAAAAGTATATAAATCCGGGGAAAATCAGGTAAATGCCCTGCAAGGGATTGACTTGCAGTTCCGAAAAAGTGATTTTGTGTCTATTTTAGGCCCTTCCGGTTGCGGCAAAACCACGATGCTAAACATAATCGGTGGCTTGGATCACTATACGGAAGGCGATCTTGTGATTGACGGTCGCTCTACCAAGGACTATAAGGACAGAGACTGGGATAGTTATCGGAACCACCGAATTGGCTTTGTTTTTCAAAGTTATCACCTGATACCTCACCAATCTGTTTTGCAGAATGTGGAACTGGCACTAACTCTTTCCGGTGTTAGCAAAAGAGAGCGTCGTAAGGCGGCGATTGCAGCCCTGGAGCAGGTTGGCCTTAAAGACCAACTGCGGAAGAAACCTGGGCAAATGTCCGGTGGGCAGATGCAAAGAGTGGCAATCGCCCGCGCCTTGGTGAATAACCCGGATATTATTCTTGCTGATGAGCCTACCGGCGCACTGGATACGGAAACAAGTGTTCAGGTTATGGAAATTTTGAAGCAAATTTCCAAGGATAAGCTGGTGATTATGGTCACCCACAACCCGGAACTGGCTGAAACCTACTCTACCCGCATTATCCGGATGTTGGATGGACGCATTACCGGCGACACAGCCCCTCTGACCGGAGAAGAAATGCAGACACTTAAAGGGGAGAAGACGCCGCAGAAAGGACAGAAGAAGCCTTCTATGTCCCTTCTGACTTCTTTTATGCTGTCCCTTAAAAACTTAGTTACCAAGAAGGGCAGAACAGCGCTGACCGCCTTTGCTGGTTCTATTGGTATTATCGGTATTGCGTTGATTTTTTCTGTCTCCCAAGGCACTTCTGCGTATATCCAGTATATCCAGGAAGACACCCTTTCTTCTTACCCCATAACCTTGACAGCCAGCACAGTGGATATGGCAACTTTGATGGAGACCTTTATGGGTATGGGTAAGGAACAGGCACTGGAACATGATAAGGATAGTGTGTACTCTAAGTCTGTTCTTGTCCAAATGGTCAATGCCCTCAATAATATGGAGACGATGGAAAACGACCTGCAGTCCTTTAAGACCCAATTTGAAAAGGATTTGCAGGAGGAGGAAAACCTATACAATGCTTTGACCGGTGTTCAGTATACCTACGACTTTGACCTGCAAGTCTATACCAAATCTCCCGACGGCTCTGTGGTCTTTTCCGACACCCAGCAACTACTGATGGATGCTATCCGCAAGAATTTGAATATGGATATGTCCGCTATGGTTGATATGCGGGACCAGATGGCGGGATCTATGGGAACCCAAATGATGTCCGGTGAGATTAAACTTTGGAACGAGATGCTTTCCGGTATGGATGGAAGTCTTATCAGCCCTGTTTTGGAAAAGCAGTATGAGGTTATCGACGGACGGTGGCCTGCGGCATATAATGAAATTGTGCTGGTGGTTGATAAGAATAACGAAGTGGACGATTTGACCTTGTATGCGCTGGGACTGAAAACAGAAGCGGAAATCAATGCTATTTTTGATGCGGCTGTGTCAGGCGAAACCCTGGATAACACCAAACAGTCCTGGACTTATGAGGAACTGAGGGGACTCACATTCCGCGTTGTTCTCAATGGAGATTGCTTTGTAAAAGAAGAACATTCCGGAACTTATGTGGACCTGCGAAAAACAGACGCTGGGCTTCGATACCTGTATGATAACGGTATTGACCTGAAGATTACCGGCATTCTCAGGGCGAAGGAAGATGTAAATTCTCCTATGCTGAAAGGCTCTATTGGCTATACCAAAGCTTTGACGGAGTATCTTGTAGAGCAAAGCAAAGACAATGCAGCCATTGCGGCGCAGAAAGAAAATACCACAACGGATATTTTCACCGGCTTGCCCTTTGGTCAGAATAAGACGGATTTAAGTGTGCCGGAAAAAGCCGCTGCATTCGCAAACTATATTGAAACACTGCCCCAAAGCGGAAAGGCAGAAGCCTACTTGCGGATTTTAAGCGTGCCTTCGCCTGAACAGACTGCCCAGGTGCTTCAGCAGGCTATGACCGATGCCACCCGGGAAGATATGGAGCAGGTTATGGTCCAGGTGCTGATGGGACAGATGGGCATTGGACAGAAAGAGGCACTGGAATATGCGCAGATGATGAGCCAAGAGGAATTGACGCAGGTGTATAGCCAAATGGTGGTTATGCAGTTCCGGACGCAGATGGCTGCCCAGGTGCGTCAAAAGATGGCAGGAGTGCCCCAGGAGCAGCTTGTTGCCATGCTTTCCGGCGCGATGGCGGGCTTTACTCAGGAGCAACTATCCCTCTACTATGACGAAGTCACAGAGTTTTCCGAAAATACCTTGGAAGAGAACTTAAAAACTTTAGGGGCTGTGGATTTGGATAGTCCGGATACAATTAGCCTGTACGCTTCCAGTTTCGAAAATAAGGATACATTGGAATCCTATATTGCCGACTACAACAATTCTGTGGAAGAACTGAAGCAAATCCGCTATACCGATTATGTGGGACTTATTATGTCTGCGGTTACCACAATCATTGATGCCATCACTTATGTGCTGATTGCTTTTGTTGCCATCTCACTGGTGGTGTCGTCCATTATGATTGGCGTCATTACCTTGATTTCTGTCCAGGAGCGGACAAAGGAAATTGGAATTTTGCGGGCTTTGGGCGCATCCAAGCGGAATGTATCCAGCCTGTTCAATGCAGAAACGGTGATTGTAGGTCTGGCAGCCGGCCTTTTGGGCGTTGGCGTAACCTATCTGTTGTGCATTCCTATTAATGCGATTATTATGCACCTTACAGGCATTTCCAATCTGCAGGCGGTTTTGCCAGGTAATGTGGCTGTGCTGCTGGTTATTATCAGCGTGGTGCTGACCCTCATATGTGGGCTAATCCCTGCCCGCAGTGCGGCAAAGAAGGACCCGGTTGTGGCTCTTCGTACAGAATAAATAAAACGCCCCGGAAGTTTCCGGGGCGTTTTGGTCATTATCACCATATAGAGGGCTGCTTTTTGTGGTAAATGCAAATTGACGAAAATGGGGTAATCTTGGTATAGTGTAAGTGCATAGGTTCTATGCATAACGAATAGGAGGAATGTAAAAATGAAGAAACTTCTGGCGCTCCTTTTGGCAGCAGTTATGGTTGTATCCTTGGCTGCCTGTGGCACTCCCGCAAAGAATGATCCCCCCGCTGAACCTGAGGAGGTTGTAATCCTCTATACCAATGATATTCACACCTATATTGACCGGAACATCAGTTATGATGTGCTGGCCGGCGTAAAGGCGGAATTGCAGAAAACCCATAAGAATGTTTTGCTGGTAGATGCCGGTGACCATGTTCAGGGTACTGCTTACGGCTCTATGGACAAGGGCGAAAGCATTGTAAAACTTATGAATGCTGCTAAGTATGATGTTGCTACTTTGGGCAATCACGAGTTTGACTACGGCATGGATGGCTGTATCCAGGTCCGTCAGTGGGCAAACTTCCCTTATGTTTCTGCGAACTTCTATAAAGAAGAAAATGGCGTTGTAGGCCCGACTGTGCTGGACGCCTACAAGATGTTCGAGTTTGGTGGCACCAAAATTGCCATCGTAGGCATTACCACACCCGAAACTTTCACCAAGTCTACGCCTGCCTATTTCCAGGATGAAAATGGTAACTATATCTATGGCATTGCTGGCGGTGAAGATGGCGCAAAGTTGTATGAAACCGTGCAAAAGGCAATTGATGATGCTAAGACAGCCGGTGCAACCAAAGTTATCGCGCTGGGCCACCTGGGTGTTGATGAGTCCTCCAAGCCTTGGACCAGTAAGGATGTAATTGCCAATGTTTCCGGCCTGGATGCCTTTATTGACGGCCACTCCCACAGTGTTGTGGAGAAGGAACTGGTTGCCGATAAGGATGGCAAGAGCGTTCCTTTGACCCAGACCGGCGAGTATTTTACCAACATTGGTATGATGGTAATCGCTGCTGACGGCACGATCACCACCGATTTGATCGCAGTTGAAGAAATTAAGGAAACAACCACCGATGCTGAGGGCAACGAAGTGGAAAAGGTGGTTGGCCACAAGTTGGTATCTGACCTGTACACCGGTCAGGCATATCCCGTAGCCAGCGATGTGACTGCCATCAAGGATGGCTGGATGAGCAGCGTGGATGAGGCCCTGGGCAAGAAGATTGGCCAGACCTTGCTGACCTTCGACAACTATGACGCGGATGGTAACCGCCTGGTCCGTAAGCAGGAAACCAACACCGGTGACTTTGCTGCCGATGCGCTGTACTACCTGTTTGACAATATGGATCTGGATGTAGATGTTGCCATTATGAACGGTGGTGGTGTCCGCAACAAGGCTGTTACCGGCGAATTGACTTATAAGACTGCCAAGACCATCCACACCTTCGGTAACGTGGCGTGCTTACAGACCATTACCGGCCAGCAACTGCTGGATGCGCTGGAATGGGGCGCCCGTGATGTGGGCACTGCAGAATGCGGCGGTTTCCTCCAAGTTTCCGGTATTACCTATAAGATCGACACCGAATGGCCTGCTTCCGTACAGAAGGATGACAAGGGTGTTTGGATTGGCGCACCCACCGGTGGTTATCGCGTACACGATGTGAAGGTTTATAACAAGGAAACAAATGCTTACGAACCTTTGGATTTGAATGCTAAGTATAACCTGGCCGGTTATAACTACACCCTGCGTGATCTGGGCGACGGCTTCAATATGTTCAGCGGTGCAGTCAATGTGCTGGACTATGTCATGGAAGACTATATGGTTCTGGCAAACTACATTGAAGGCTTCGGCGGTGAAGTTGGCGCAACCAACTCTCCTCTGCTTGCCAAGTATGCGAATATGCTTCTGGACTACAGCACTACCAATGGTAGCGGCCGTATTGTAAACGAAGCAGCCCCCAGATAACTTTCCGAAACCTATTACACCCCACAACCTCGGTTGTGGGGTGCTTTTTAATTTTCTGTCCTTATTTGGGAAGTGAAACACAGAGGATAGGAAATAATACCGCTGCCATCCAATTTCTCGTGATATAAATGAATGGCGGTTATTTGCCTGTTTTCATAGGTGGTGTAGTAATATATTCCACTGTCCATATCGCAGCAGGAAGTATACACTGTCTTTTCCCAATGCTCTCCCACCTGTACACACCCCTCTTGCTGATGAACAGAACCTAAAATGTGAAAGCACTGGTTTACGGCCTGGGCTTCCTCCTCCTTTTTAAGGGCATTTTGCAAAGTGAAAGCAGCCTTAATAAATCGGGATGCAGAGCTTAAATCCCCGGGCAGCCCGAAACCGCCCATGCCCTGGCTGTAGGGGGGCAAGGGTAGGGAAGGAGCCAAACGGTTTTCTGCCTGGGCAGAGGATAGAATTTGATAATTGCTAAGGTTGTATAGATGATAAGGAAAATCCGGGCTGTTTGTTAATACACCTACCGGATTTTCATGAATTTGAAGTCCTGCTCTTGTTGGCTCAATGGTGTAGCAGCTTTCCTTGTCGCACAGAATGAAATGCAGTGGGCTTGTTGGAAATTGAGGACTGAAAGGAATGTCTGAAAGGCGGATGCGGCGGATGGCTTGTACTGCTTCTTTTGCACAGGAAAAACGGCTAAGAACCCAGGGGATAAATTCATAGGGGGCAAGGCAGTCTTTTCCCTTGCAGGCAGGAGGATAATAACAAACACCCGGAAAATTCAACCCAGCCATAGCAAGGCCCATTTCATTGACGGCATCATAATATAGGGGGTAGCCATTTTCAATGGTGGCAACGCCAATGATTGCGTAAAGACAGTCCCATCGAAAGGGGTATTTCCTTGGGGTAATGGCGACGGACTCCCTATAATGAAAATGCAAATCTAAATTCCGTCCAAAGTAGGTATGATTTCCCCGGTAAACAATAGCAGTACACATTGTAAACACATCCTTTTTCTGGTGTAGTATGCCACCAAAATTAGAAAATAGGACTTCCAATTTCTGCATAAATATGATATAAAACGAGAAGGACTTATGTTTTCTTTTTGGGGGTATCATAGGTCGCTTTGCAGTCTTTACTGACCGGATGTTTTACTGCGAAGGGCAGAATATCGAAGAGAATAAAGTCCGTGCTGATTATCAATGGCTAAAGTTAATCAAAGGAGCGAGATAAATGCAAAAGGAGAAAGAACTTTTAGACCTGATTGCCACTATGACGGTGGAAGAAAAAGTAGGGCAGATGCAGCAACTGTCCAAGAATGCAGTGGAGCCGGAGACTTTTGCCCAATTTCAGGCCAGCGGACTGTCTGGTTCGTATCTGCATGTTTTGGGGCACGAAACCGGTGCGTTCGCAGACGGGGTAAAGAACAGCCGCTTGCAAATTCCTCCCATTTATGGCATTGATGCCATTCACGGGCATAGCCTGTTGAAGGATGCCACAATTTTTCCCACGCAACTGGCGCAGGCGTGTTCTTTTGATGAGGAAATGGTGATGCGCGTTGGTGAAATTACGGCGGATGAAGTTGCAGCGGACGGCCTGAACTGGGTATTCTCTCCTGTACTATGCCTGGGCCGGGATTTGCGTTGGGGCCGCATTAATGAAACGTTCGGCGAAGATCCACTGGTAGTATCCCGCTTAGGCAAAGCCATTATTGAAGGCTATCAGAAAAGTGGCCGTGTCGCGGCCTGCGCCAAGCATTACTTAGGCTACGGTGAAGCCACAGGAGGTCGGGATTCTTATGACTCTCAGTTTACTGAGCGGAAAGCACGGGAAGTGTTTTTGAAGCCCTTTAAGGCTGCGGCAGAGGCTGGCTGTATGACAATGATGACCGCCTATGGCTCTGTGGATAGTGTCAGTGTTACCACAAGCCACAAGTGGTTGACGGAAATTCTGAAGGAAGAACTTGGTTTCGACGGCTTTGTTGTGACTGACTGGGAAAACTTCCGTTCCCTTTACAGAGGACAGAAGGTAGCCGAAAGCATTGACGATGCCTGCATTATTGGCATCGAGGCCGGCAATGATATGAGTATGAATAGTCCGGAATTCTTTGCCGCATTGTGCAAAGCAGCAAAGGACGGCAAGATTTCTATGGACCGGATTGACGATGCAGTATATCGGATCCTGAAGATCAAAAAGCGGCTGGGACTTCTTGGTGGCAATGCGCCCCAAAAGCCTGGTAGAGAAGTGATTGGCTGCGCCGACCATCAGAAGGTAAATTATGAAACTGCTGTAAAGAGTATGGTTTTGCTGAAAAACGATGGTATTCTTCCTCTTGGTAGTGATATGAAGAAGATCGCAGTGGTTGGCCCCAATGCCGACGACATTTGGGCACAGTACGGTGACTGGACCCATTTCAGCCACCCGAATCTGAAACCGAATGACACTGCCAAAGAAAATGCCTACTCGATGCTAAAAGGCATTCGGGAAGTCTTCGGCAATGCCGAAGTGGTTTATGCAAAGGGCTGTACAGTGCGCGGTGAGGATACACAGGAAGAAAGTGATGCGCTGTTCCATCAGGCATTGGAGACAGTTAAAGATGCCGATGTGGTTGTTCTGTGCATTGGTGATGACTGGTGGCAGACCGGTGAAAGTCACGATCGTTGTGATTTGAATCTTTCCGGCAGACAGGTGGAGTTGGCCCGGGCGATTGCTGCGGTGAACCCCAATTTAATTACTGTCCTTGTAAACGGCAAGCCATTGGTTATTGAACCGGTGGCAGAAGTGTCCAAGGCAGTTGTGGAAACCTTTAATTCCGGCGATATGGGTGGCCTTGCCTTGGCTTCGTTGCTGGCAGGCAAAGAAAGCTTTAGCGGCAAACTGCCTATTTCTTTCCCAACCCTTTCCGGAGCAGGCCCGTTCTATTACAACCAGTTTGATTATTGGCACGGCGGCAAGTATATTGAAGGCAGTGCAAACAGCAACTATCCCTTTGGTTACGGTTTGAGTTATTCTGCTATGGAATTGAGCGAACCGATACTTTTCCAGCGGGAAGATGGGAAACTTTCTTTGAAGGTTACCCTTCAAAATAGCAGCAACCGGGACGGTTGGGAAGTGCTGCAGCTATACTATAAAGACGAAGTTTGCAGAATTCTTACACCTGTGCGGACACTGCTTGATTTCAAACGGGTCTTCGTACCTGCAAATGGGGAAGTAAATGCCGAATTTATCATTAACACCAATGATTTGGGTTACTATGATGAAAACTGCAAGTATTGCGTTGACCCCGGTGTATTTACTTTTCACCTATCCAAAGATGGCAAGAACTTCAAAACCGTATCCTATACACTTTAATGGAAAATCCGCAGGCACAGCCTGCGGATTTTACTGTTTATTCTGCGCTTCTTCTTCCAACACACGGTAGGCAACTTTTCCTACCAGAGTTTTGGGAAGGTCTTCCCGAAACTCAATGAAGGCTGGCATAGCATATTTGGCAATATGCTTTTGACAGTAGGATAAGATTTCCTGCCGGGTATTTTCGTCGGCCTTAACACCGGGGGATAGTTTAACAAAGGCCTTTACCTTTTGCATTTTATAGGGGTCCGGTATGCCGATTACGCAACTCATTTGCACAGCCGGGTGGGTATCCAAAATGTTTTCCAGTTGGGCAGGGTAGATGTTATAACCGGAAGACACAATCATCCGCTTGGACCGTCCCTTGAAATAGAGATAGCCCTCCTCATCCATAACACCTAAGTCTCCTGTGTAGACCCAGGTGAGTCCGTCGGGGTGCTTGCGAAGAGTTTGGGCGGTTTCTTCCGGACAATCCATATACCCTGTCATAACCGTTGGCCCAGCCAGCAGAATTTCTCCTTCCTGCCCATAGGGGAGTTCTTCCTCTGTTCCGGGTTTTACAATCTTAATATAGGTGTCAGGGAAGGGAATGCCAATACTCCCTTCCTTAGAACTGCCTGCAGGTGTCAGGCAGCAGGCGGTTACTGTCTCTGTGGTGCCATACCCTTCCCGTACAGAAACGGGGGCATTGTGGGCTTTTAGAAAACTGTCTAATTTCTTTTTAAGTTCCACAGAAAGGCTGTCTCCACCGGAGAAAACGCCTTTCAAGAAGGAGAGGTTTTTGCCTGCCATAACGGGTTGCCCTAAGAGGGCTTCGTAAAGGGTTGGAACACCAGCGATAAAATTACATTTATACTTTACCAGATCTTTCCCGTAGGATTTGGGCGTGAACCTGGGAACGAGGATACAACGGCCTCCGTTCATCAGCATAGCGTGAATACAAACACCAAGACCAAAGCCATGAAAAATGGGCATCGCTGCCAGCATTTTATCTCCGGGGCGGTACATTGGGTTGGCGGCGGCTACTTGTTGTCCTAATGCGTTGAAATTCCGGTTTGTCAGCAAAATGCCTTTTGTGGTGCCGGTGGTACCGCCGGAATAGAGAATAACGGATTCCCGGTTGCTTTCTCCCTTGGGAAACATTGGGGCCTGCCGGCGGCCGTTGTCCATAAATGACTTCCAGGTGATAGTGATAGGATCTTGCTTTCTTTTGGGAAATTTCCTGCTATTTGCCACCCAATAGGCAATGTTCTTGGGGCAGGGAAGTGCATCTTTCAGGGAAGCAAGAATCAGGTGCTTAATATTTGCTTCTTTGCAGACTGGATAAAACTTTTCATAGAAATCTTCTAATGTCAGCAACGCAACGGACCGGCTTTTTCTCAGATAAAATCCAATTTCCTTCTCTGCAGACAGGGGGTGGATCATATTGGCAACGCAACCCAACAGGTTAAGACCATAGAAGAAAATGAGAGCCTGCGGGCAGTTAGGCATAGCAACCGTTACCCGTTCCCCGGGACGAATACCCAAATGCCAAAGAGCATTTGCGCATTTGCGAACTTCTTTCAAAAAAGTATGATACTGGGTGGATTTACCCATAAAGTCAAAGGCAATATATTTGGGATATCTCCTTGCAGCATCCCGTAGCGCATCGTATAGACTACCATCGAAATAGGAAAGATGCATTGGTACTTCTCCCATTGCCTTTTTCCAAGGGGTTTTTACTTTCTGCATTTTCCTCACCTCCATTGTAGTTTGCCTAAACTTGACAATTTTATGAAACTGCACCCAGGACTGGGTGCAGTTTTCATTATCTATATTTATTTACCACATCGTGCATAGCCTGGAATTGTGCTTCCATATCTGCAACCAACTTAAATTGGGTGCGGCAACGGTCCAGATTTTGCTCCGGATAATGAATGCGGAAGTAGTTATCCCCATCTAAGTAATCAGTCAGGAAGCGGATGCCACATTCCAATGTCATCAGTTTTGCGCCCCAGGGCAAGTAATCCAATTCAGTAGAAGTCAGTGAGCCGTTGGCACCTTCCAAAAATCCTCTGGTATAAACTTCGTACAGTTCAATGTCAAAATTGACTTTGCTCAAATCTTTCTCGTCTTCAGCGCAGTGATTTGCGCCAAATCGGATAGAGTCGCCGAAGTCGTTGATGGAAAGACCGGGCATTGTGGTGTCAAGGTCAATGACGCAAAGGCCGGTACCTGTTGCTCTGTCAATAAGGACGTTATTTAACTTCGTGTCATTGTGGGTAACCCGCAGGGGCAGTTTGCCCTCCCGCAGGGCCTGCATCGCAACAGAGCAGTCAGCCTTTCTGTCCAAAACAAACTGGACTTCTGCCTGCACATCCTTGGCCCTGCCCATTTTGTCGGTTTCCAATGCGGCAATGAATTTCTCAAAGCGGTTCTCGGTGTCATGGAAGCGGGGGATGGGTTCGTGGAGGGTGTGAGCGGGATAGCCTTCCAGCATATTCTGAAAACGGCCAAATGCCCGTGCAGAGGCTTCAAACAGTTCGGCAGTGGCAGACTGGTAACAATCCGTGCCTTCAATAAAGGTAGTCAGTCGCCATACTTTGCCGTGCTTATCAGTGTAGAAGTCCTTGTCATCTTTTGTTTTTACAAGGTTCAATGTTTCCCTTTTGGGGTCACCGCCGCTTTTTGCAATTTTGTCTGCAAGATATGCGGTGATGCCAACCATATTTTCCATCACTTCCTCAGGATGGGGAAATGCGGCAGAGGACAGACCCTGCAGGATAAACCGAATACAGTCGCCGTCCTGGGGCTGACAAAGAACGCAGTATGTATCATTGATGTGTCCCTGGCCATAACGAACGGCACCTACCAAAGTTGCAGGAAACTCGTATGCGCTGAGCACTTCGGGCAAGACGGGTGTGCTTTCGGGGAAATAAGGCAGTGGCATAATAAACCTCCTAATTACTCTTCAATAGACTTAACGCGGAACTTTTGCCGGTATTGTGCAGGGCTCATGCCCTCTGCTTGACGAAAACGCTGGGAGAAGTAACTGGGGGAGGAGAAACCAGCCACCCGGGCAATGTGGGAAAGGGGGTAGTTGGTGGTGCGAAGCAGGTCACGGCTTTCCTGCATACGCAGGGAAAGCAGATAACTGATGGGAGAAATGCCATACTCTTTGGTGAAGGTATGGGATAGGTGGTATTTGCTTACGTGGGCAATCTGTGCCAGGGTGTCAAGATCCAGGTTCTCGCGGAAATGCTCTCTAATATACCGATGGATAAGTGCACCCTCCTTACTGTTATGCCCGGGGGAGGGGGTTAGTGTGGCGGTAAAGTTTAATTGACGCATAACAAGGACTACAAACACATTCAAAAGCTCCTGGCACACTGTTTCGTATCCCATAGCTTTTACATCAATTTCTTTCAGAATGGTTTTCAGGTAACCCAGGGCTTCAGAAGCAGCATTTTCCAAATTGATAATGCAGAAATGCTCATCGGGCTTATCTGTCCGGCTCAGTTCCAAATTTTCTACGCCCAATACAATATACTCCATAGGATTGGCGTTCAGGCTGGTTTCGGTGTGTACCACTTGAGAATTAACCATCACCAGGTCGCCGCCTGCAACAGGGTAGTATTCGTCCCCAATTCGGAATTGACCGCTTCCGCCTACCACATAAAACAGTTCAGCACAGCTGTGGGTGTGGGGGACAGAGTGCCAGTCACCGCCAAATTTGGCGGTGCTTATGTACAGCAGTTTTGCATTCTTGCGAAATCTCTGCAAATCTTCAGAGGCCAGGTCGTAACGATTTGTACTCATTTTAGATATCCTCACTCTCTATTTTATAAAATATAAAAGCACTTTATAGATGCAGTTCTGGAAACTCAGGACCCATTATATTACAAAACTTTCAGAAATGCAACATATATAATAATTATTATTTGATAGGCGTAGTTGTATTTGTCTACAATGACGGAAAACGGGAATAGGTTCTATGGTCACACTGCACAAAAGGGATTGGCAAAAATTATAAAAATTTACAAAAATATTTCTGCAAGCAAGATAAATAAAAAGATGGGCAGGATTGTGATTGTAAGCGGATTTTAATGTTGTATACTAAACTCGTGAGCCAATATAGCTCCCCAATAAAGCTATAAATATTTATTTTGGAGGAAACAACTATGAAGAAGATCCTGGCGATTGCCTTGGTTGTTGTGAGTGTTTTGGGCCTGTTTGCAGGCTGCGGCACCGTCAAGCCTGAGGCTGAAGATGCTGGTCTGAAAGTTGCCGCCATCGAAACCGCTTACGGTTCCGAAGTATGGCAGCAGGTTTGCGATGCTTTCACCGCGAAAACCGGCATTAAGGTAACTTTGACTACCAGCAAGACTCTGGAAGACGAAATCTCTGCTCCTATGCAGAATGGCGAATTCCCTGATGTAATCCACCTGGCTACCGGCCGTCCCGCTGGCCTGACCGAGCAGTTTATCAAGGATAAGAACCTGCACGATTTGAGCGGTGTTCTGGCTACCACTATTCCCGGTGAAACAGTGACCGTTGCAGAAAAGATCGAAGGCGGCTTCCTGGACACCACTCTGACTAACCCCTATGGCGACGGTAAGACCTACCTGGCTCCCATGTTCTACTCCCCCTGCGGCCTGTTCTACAATGCTGAACTGTTCCGCGAAAAGCGTTGGACAGTGCCCACCACCTGGGACGAAATGTGGATGCTGGCGGAAACTGCTCTTGCCGACGGTATCTATCTGTTCACATACCCCACTGCCGGTTACTACGATGCCTTTATGTACGCTCTGATGTACTCCATCGGCGGGGCTGAATTCTTTAATGCGATTACTACTTACCAGGATGGCGCTTGGGACACCAAGGAAGCCAGAACACTGACCAAGATTTTGGATAAGCTGGCTAAGTATACCCACCCCAAGACCCCTGCACAGGCTAACAACCAGGACTTCACCAAGAACCAGTTGATGGTTATGGAAAATGAGGCTCTGTTTATGCCTAACGGCACTTGGGTTACCAGCGAAATGCTGATGGCTGAACAGTCTTTCACTCACAACTTCGGTTGGGGCATGACCGCTCTGCCCGCTGCTTACGAAGGCGGCGCTGGCTACAGCTACTGCTGGATCGAGCAGGCCTGGATCCCCGAAGGTGCTGAGAACAAGGAAGATGCTGAGAAGTTTGTTGCTTTCCTGTATTCCGACGAGGCTGCTAAGATCTTCGCATCCAAAGGCGCTGTACAGCCCATTAAGGGCGTTAGCGCGCTGGTTGACACAAGTTCCAAGATGTTCTATTCCATCTATGACAACGGTGCAAAGTCCTGCATGGGTAACTTTGCTGCGTTCAAGAACATCCCCGGCGTGACTGTTAGCTCCGTATTCTTTGAGCCCATCGACCAACTGGTTGCCGGCTCCATCACCATCAATGATTATGTTGCCAATATCAAGGCTGTTAATGGTCAGATGCGTGAAAACCTGATCGGCTAATTTCCCATCCAAAGGAAACAAAGTAAGACATTTGGGTGGCAGTGACCCTGTCACTGCCACCCTTTTTGCATAAAGGTGCTTTCCCTTGGACAGGTATGCTTGTTTAGGGGAAAACACCTTTCTATAATTCAATTCTTAAAGGAGATGGCTTTACAATGAGAAGTAACCGACGCCGCACAGCTTTTCTTTGGCTTTGTATTGCACCTGCAGTGATCTTGTTTATCCTGTTCATTGCCTATCCCACATTCAATGTTTTCCGCCTATCCCTCTTTGAAAGAGGCACATATTCCAAAACGGAAACTTTTGTGGGGCTGCAAAACTTCCAGTATTTGATGAAGGATAAAACCTTTATCCAGTCTATGCAAAATACCCTACTGCTCATTGTAATGGTGACAGTATTTACTATGGGTACTGCTCTCGTTTTTGCCGGTATTCTGACCAGAGAAAAATTGAAGGGTCAAAACTTTTTCCGTATCGTATTTTACATACCCAATATTTTATCTGTAGTCGTAATTTCCGGCATTTTTTCTGCCATCTACGATGTGGATCATGGCCTTCTAAACAGCATTATTAACCTGTTTGGTGGCAAAAGCGTTCTCTGGAAGGGCGAAGATAATGTTATTATAAGCCTTGTAATTGCGATGGTGTGGCAGGCTATCGGCTACTATATGGTTATGTATATGGCCTCTATGGCGGCTGTTCCGCAAAGCCTTTACGAGAGCTCCAGCCTGGACGGTGCAAACCGGGTGACACAGTTCTTCAAAATTACCATTCCTCTTATTTGGACAAACATCCGTACCACGCTGACGTTCTTTGTTATTTCCACCATCAATATGGCCTTTTTGTTTGTCAACGCTATGCTTGGTTCTTCCGGCGGCTCTGCGGCGGCAGGCAAGGTTGCGCTTATTTATATGTACGACCAGAAGAACCTTGGCGGTGGCTATGGCTATGCTATGGCGATTGGTGTTGTGATCTTCCTGGTTTCCTTTGGCCTGTCTGCGCTGATCAATAAAGTTACTCAGCGGCCCGATATCGAATATTAAGGAGGTGGCAGTATGAAACTGAAAAAACAAGTACCTGCCTCCGAACGGCTATACAAGGCATTTATCTACGTTGTTCTTGCGGTTCTTGCCATTATTATTCTTGTGCCTGTTGCTTGGGCATTTATGGCTTCCGTAAAAGAAACTTCTGAACACTATGCAAATCCCTGGAATTTACCTACCCATATTCATTGGCAAAACTTTGTAGATGCCTGGAATAAGGCAAATATGGGCGGCTATATGTTTAACTCCGTTTTTGTAACGGCTCTTGCACTGGTTATTTTGCTGGTGGTTGCGTTGCCTGCATCTTACTGCCTTGCAAGATTTAAGTTTACCGGACGGAAACTGCTGAACACCTGTATTATGGCGGGCCTTTTTGTCAATGTAAACTACATTGTCGTGCCGATCTATTTGATGCTTAGCGATGCAGACAAGTTCCTGAAATCTATGATTGGCCAGGCATTTCTATTAAATAATCACGTGGTTGTGGCAGTGATTTATGCGGCTACAGCCCTGCCGTTTACCATTTATCTGTTATCCGGCTATTTTGCAACCCTACCCCACGATTTTGAGGAAGCGGCTTATATGGACGGTGCAGGGTATGGCAAAACCATGCTGAAAATTATGTTCCCTATGGCAAAGCCGGCCATTATTACGGTGGTTCTGTTTAACTTCCTGTCCTTCTGGAATGAGTACATTATCATTAAGACAATGATTCCCCTGAAAGCAGGATGGACCCTTCCTGCAGGTGTGTTGAACCTGATGCAGGCTCAGCAGGCGGCTGCTGAGTATGGCCCTATGTATGCCGGGCTTGTTATGGTTATGATCCCGGTACTGGTGCTGTATATCCTGGTGCAGAAGAATTTGACAAAGGGTATGACCGTAGGCGGTCTGAAAGGATAAGTGGCTATGAAATTCTTAAAAGAGCATAACTTGTTTCGAACGGCCTTGGTGCTTGCCTTCTTTGTGGCAGGTATGGTGCTGACCATAGTCGGCTGGAAAATGACCGGCGAATTGTTAGGACTGGGCATTATGATTGTGGGCGTTGTTTTGTTGCTCACGGCGCTGTTTGTCTATAACAGCCAATATAAGTACCGCAACAAGAAATGACGGAGGAAACCAATGAGCAAAACCAATAGAAATTTTGGCAGAGTCACAATCCCCACTGATGTGGATGTAGTACCGGAAACCCTGGAACTAATTAGGCGATGGGGAGCAGATGCCATCCGCGACTGTGATGGCACTGATTACCCGGAAGCACTGCGTAATGTGGATGCCAAGGTTTATTCTACTTACTATACCACCCGTAAGGACAATGCCTGGGCAAAGGCCAATCCTGATGAAGTCCAGCAGTGTTACATTATGACAGGCTTCCATACCGCAACAGAGGAAAGCCTTTCTATCGAACTGATGAAGGGCATCAGCAAGGAATTGATGGAACCCAACACCCGGGATGACATAAAGCGTTGGTGGGAAGTGGTGGACCGGACTACCGGTGAGCCTGTAGATCCTGCAACCTGGACCTATGATAAAACCACAGGTTGCGTAACAATTAGCAATCCTGCGCTCTACCACGAGTACACCGTAAGTTTCCTTGCTTACCTAATCTGGGACCCCGTTCATATGTATAACGCGGTTACCAACGGCTGGCAGAACTTTGAGCATCAGATTACTTTCGATGTTCGGCAGCCCAAAACCCACAAGTTTACAATGGAGCGTCTTCGCAAATTTATTGCAGACCATCCCTATGTAAATGTGATCCGCTACACCACCTTCTTCCATCAGTTCACACTTGTATTTGATGAATTGATGCGGGAGCGGTATGTGGATTGGTACGGCTATTCCGCATCCGTTTCTCCTTTCATTCTGGAGCAGTTTGAAAAGGAAACCGGCGTGAAGTTCCGCCCCGAATTTATTATTGACCAGGGTTATTACAATAATCAGTATCGCATTCCTTCTGAAATGTTCCTGAAGTTCCAGGCATTCCAGAGAAGGGAAGTGGCCGCCCTTGCCAAGGAAATGGTGGATATTACCCATGAATTGGGGAAAGAAGCCATGATGTTCCTTGGTGACCACTGGATTGGTATGGAACCCTTCATGGAAGAATTCAAAACGGTCGGCCTGGATGCAGTGGTTGGCTCTGTGGGCAATGGCTCCACACTGCGGTTGATTTCCGATATTCCCGGAGTGAAGTATACCGAAGGCCGTTTTCTGCCATACTTCTTCCCGGACACCTTCCACGAGGGCGGTGATCCGGTACGGGAAGCCAAGGAAAACTGGGTTACAGCCCGTCGGGCGATTCTTCGCAAGCCAATCGACCGGATTGGCTACGGTGGCTATCTGAAATTGGCTTGTCAATTCCCGGATTTTATCGACTATGTGGAATCTGTCTGCAATGAGTTCCGGGAACTCTACGAAAACATCCGAGGCACAACGCCCTACTGCTGCCGTAAAGTTGCAGTGCTCAATAGTTGGGGCAAGGCAAGAGCCTGGGGTTGCCATATGGTTCACCATGCCCTATACCAAAAGCAGAATTATTCCTATGCCGGTGTTATCGAAGCCCTTTCCGGTGCGCCATACGATGTACGCTTTATTAGTTTCCAGGATATCCGTAACAACCCTGCTATTTTGGATGATATTGATGTTATCATCAATGTGGGCGATGCTGATACCGCCCATACCGGCGGCGAAAACTGGGCTGATCCGTTGATTTCTTCTGCTATTCGGGGCTTCGTCCATAGGGGCGGCGGTTTTATCGGTGTGGGTGAGCCTTCCGGCCACCAGTACCAGGGCCGATTCCTGCAGATGGCTTCTGTACTTGGTGTGGAGAAAGAAACCGGCTTCACTTTGAACTATGATAAGTACAACTGGGATACCCATCCTGACCACTTCATTCTGGCAGATGCCGATGAGAATGTGGACTTTGGCGAAGGAAAGAAGAGCATCTTTGCGCTGGAAGGTACTACCGTGCTCATCCAGCGGGAAAAGGAAGTGCAGATGGCAGTCAATTCCTTTGGAAAGGGCCGTGCGGTCTATATTTCCGGGTTGCCCTACAATTTCCGGAACAACCGGATTTTGCACAGAGCTATTCTGTGGAGCAGTCACGGGGAAGGCATTCTGCGCACATGGTATTCTGAAAACTACAATGTAGAAGTTCATGCGTTTGTAAAGAACGGAAAGTACTGTGTGGTTAATAACACCTATGAGCCCCAGTCTACGGTTGTATATCGTGGGGATGGGTCCAGTTTCAAATTGGACCTGGAAGCCAACGAAATCCGTTGGTACGAAATCTAATTTACACAAAAAGGCGCCTGGTGGGGCGCCTTTTTTGTTGGCATTTGCTGTTGAAACCGAAATACCGGAGTGCTATAATGAATGCATACGGGGGAGGCCCCCGAATATGAAAGGAGTAACTATTGAAGAAAGAAAGTAAGAAGGGGAGCCTAAATGCAATCCTTCGAAAGTACGCAAAACGGTACTTCATTGATGCGATGGGCGCTATGGCCAGCGGTCTGTTTGCATCCTTGCTCATTGGCACGATTATTAAGACGCTTGGTCAACAACTGCTTGGCGTTGGTATCCTGCCGGAATTTTCCGGCATGCTTGTGGATATTGGCACATTTGCATCCGGCGCTGACGGCTGTGCAATGGCAATCGCTATTGGCTATGCACTTAAAGCCCACCCGCTGGTGTTGTTCTCTTTGGCGGCTGTCGGTCACGCTACCGATACATTGGGTGGTGCAGGTGGCCCATTGGCAGTACTGATTGTAGCCATTGTTGCATCGGAAGTTGGTATGCTTGTCAGCAAAAAAACCAAGGTAGACATTCTGGTAACACCTTTTGTTACTATATTTGTCGGTTGTGCATTGGCAATGCTGATTGCAAAACCCATTGGTGAGGGAGCTCAAGCATTGGGCGAAATTATCCGTTGGGCAACTTACCAGCAGCCCTTTGTGATGGGTATCGTTATCTCAGTGGTGATGGGTATGATCTTGACTTTGCCTATCAGCTCAGCGGCAATCTGTGCCAGCTTAGGCCTTGTAGGCCTTGCAGGTGGTGCTGCGGTTGCAGGCTGCTGCGCGCAGATGGTTGGTTTTGCCGTAATTTCCTTTAAGGAAAACCGTTGGGGCGGACTTGTGGCCCAGGGATTGGGTACTTCAATGCTTCAAGTTCCAAATATATTCCGCAATCCTAAAATTTGGATTGCACCTACATTGGCTTCGGCCATTACCGGCCCTCTTGCTACGATGCTTTTCCGCTTGGAAATGAATGGAGCGGCTATCTCCAGTGGTATGGGCACCTGCGGTATGGTAGGCCCCATCGGTGTGATTTCCGGCTGGTTTGCACCTGAGTCCACTATTGTACCTGATGCTAAGGACTGGATTGGCTTGGTGCTCATTTGCATCGTTTTACCGGCAATACTTTCCTATCTTTTCGACCTTGTTCTTCGCAAGATTGGCTGGGTTAAAGATGGGGATATGAAACTGGATATGTAATGGAAAATGGCGCGAATTTTCGCGCCATTTTTAATATTTATTTTACGTTTGCCTATAGCATTCCTGCAGATCTTGTGATACAATTATGTAAACTTAAATGAAAGGAGAAGCCTATGAAAGAATTGGTTGGTAAAATAAAGGAAGCACTGATATCTGCCTTGCCGATTACTGCCATTGTCTATATTATGGCATTGACCCCTTGGTTTAATTTCACCGGGTTAGAGGCAGTTTCTTTTACTGTTGGCGCAGTTTTGCTGATCCTTGGCATTGGCCTTTTTAATTTGGGTGCTGATATTGCTATGACCCCTATGGGTACGCAGGTCGGCTCTGGCCTGTCCAAGCAGCGAAAACTTGGGCTTCTCTTAGGTGTCAGCTTTGCTCTCGGCGTGCTGATCACTGTTGCCGAGCCGGATTTGCAGGTTCTTGCCAAGCAGGTGGCCGGTGTAATTGACGGTACAGCCCTGATTGTTATGGTGGGCTTAGGCGTTGGATTATTTCTCATTGTCTCTATCCTGCGTATTGTGTTCCATAAGACTCTTTCGGAGCTTCTTTCAATTTTTTATATGTTCTTGTTTGCACTGGCCCTTGTGCTGGTGGTTCAAGGCAAAAGTTGGCTCCTGCCGGTGGCCTTTGATTCCGGTGGTGTCACGACAGGGCCTATTACTGTGCCTTTTATTATGGCTTTGGGCCTTGGCATTTCCCATGTTTTGGGTGACCGACGCAGCAAAGAAAACAGCTTTGGCCTTGTGGCGCTTTGCTCTGTTGGCCCTATTTTGGCAGTTATGGCTTTGGGCCTTCTGTCCAGTGGGGAGTTTTCTACATATCAGGTTTCCTATGCGCCGGTGGAAGATGTGCTGGGGCAGTATTTGGAAACAGGCATTGCAATGATGGAAGAGGTAAGTATCGCCTTAGGCCTTATTGTGGTGTTTTTCCTGATTTGTCAAGTTACATTCCTGCGCCTTTCTCTGCGGAAACTAAAAAAGATAGCTGTCGGTGTTATTTTTACCTATGTAGGCTTGGTGATTTTCCTAACGGGCGTCAACGTAGGCTTTATGCCTGTGGGTTACCGCTTGGGGCAGTCTATGGGTGCTGCTTTTGGTGAAAATCCATATTGGCTGGTTGCATTTGGCGTTGTGGTTGGCGTGTTGGTTGTTCTGGCAGAGCCTGCTATCCATGTGCTGACGCACCAGGTTGAAGAAGTCACAAACGGTACGGTTACCCGTAAATCCATGATTTTAGGGCTTTGTGTGGGCGTTGGAATTGCAATTGGTTTGTCTATGCTCCGGATTGTACTCGGCTTTTCCATTGTCTACTATGTAGTGCCTGGTTACTTTTTGTCTTTGCTTCTTTCCCTGTTCGTTCCCAAGGTATACACAGCCATTGCCTTTGACTCCGGTGGCGTTGCCAGCGGCCCAATGACTTCCGGCTTTATTTTGCCCTTTGCTATCGGCGTCTGTATGAGCATGCGGGGCAATGGGGCTGTTATGGAGTATGCCTTTGGTGTTGTGGCTGTTGTTGCTATGACACCGCTGATTACCATCCAACTTTTAGGTTTCCGAGCCATTGTTTCCCAGCATGTCCGGGAAAGAATTGCTATGCAGAAAATTTTGGATGCGGATGATCAGCAAATCATCAACTTTATGTAAGGAGGGATTTTTATGGCAAATGATTTTTCTGCTATTAAAAAACTGAAACTCCTTATTACAGTTGTGGATAAAGAAAAAGGCGAGTTTTATATGGATGTGATCAGCCAGTTTCCCGTGAATTTGCAAATGCTTCTTGCGGGGCAGGGAACTGCCACATCGGAGGTTGTCAGTCTTCTTGGCCTCAACATTCAAAAATCCGTTATTTTGTCCCTGGTCCGGGAGGACCTGATGGAAAGCCTTATGAACACGCTGGAAGATAAATTCCAAACCGTTAAAAATGGCCGGGGCATTGCCTTTGCGGTACCGCTGAGCAGTGTTATCGGTGCAAACCTCTATCGCTTTATGAGCGATAACCGTATGCAGTTAGGAGGTCAGTAATGAAATCCAATAACTATGAAGTGATTTTTGCTATTGTCAATGACGGCTATGCCGACGATGTGATGGCGGTTGCCCGGGAGCAGGGCGCCAGAGGCGGCACGATTATCAGTGCTCGCGGCGTTGCAAGAGAAGAAGCGGCGGCCTTCTTTGGTATTTCCGTCCATACGGAGAAAGAAATCGTGATGATGGTTGTACCAAAGAGCATTAAGGATGATATTCTCAATGCCATTTATAAGGAAATGGGCATGGCAAAGAAAGCCCAAGGCATTGCATTTTCTCTGCCGGTAACAGACACTGCCGGCCTGGTAGAACAGGCGGAAAAGCCTAATCAGCAATAACTGCATAAAAATGGCCACCCGATTGGGTGGCCATTTTGCTTTTATTCTTCCCAGTTGTGCCAAACGTTCTGCACATCGTCGTCATCTTCCATAATGTCGATGAGCTTTTCCATGAGCTTTACATGTTCTTCGTTATCCAGCTTCTGATAGTTCTGGGGAACCATCTCAATCTGGGCAGATGCAAACGTGTACTTCTTGGCGGCCATTGCATCGGCAACGGCGTTAAAATCATCGGGAGTGGTGTAGATGGTGAAACAGCCTTCTTCAGCTTCAAAGTCGTCTGCGCCACAGTCCATAGCGTCCATCATAACGGTGTCTTCTTCGTAATCGCCGTCTTCGTTGTCGATAACCAAAACGCCCTTCTTATCAAAACTCCAGCTCACACAGCCGGAGGCGCCCAGGTTGCCGCCGAATTTATCAAAGTGGTGACGCATAGAACCTGCGGTGCGGTTACGGTTGTCAGTCATAGTTTCTACGATAACAGCAACACCGCCGGGGCCGTAGCCTTCGTAGGTAATGGATTCGTAGCTGTCACCGCCGCCGGCACCGGCAGCCTTTTCCAAGCAACGTTTAATATTGTCATTGGGCATATTGGCAGCCTTGGCCTTAGTGATTACAGTAGCAAGACGGGAGTTGTTGGCAGGGTCAGTAATGCCGCCGCCTTCCTTTACAGCCACAATCAGTTCTTTTGCAATCTTGGTAAAGGCAGCAGCACGCTTAGCGTCCTGTGCGCCCTTGGTTTTTTGAATGTTATGCCATTTGGAATGTCCGGACATAGAAAATACTTCCTTTCTGAAATTACCTCATAAAACTTTTGTATTTTAGCAGATATTTCCCGAAAAATCAACCGATTTTCAGAAGAATTTTGCCGGATCCTGGTTCTGCTTGGAAAGTAGAACCTCTACTTCCGGGAAAGCGGCACGTAATTTTTCAGCCAACATGGTGCATACGGGATTTTCTGTATGCAGATGGCCTGCATCAATCAGATTAATCCCCCGGAACTGGGCATCGTAATAATTGTGGTAGGCACAGTCTGCGGTAACAAAAGTATCACAACCGGCAGCTGCGGCCTGGTACAAAAATCCACCGCAGGCGCCACCGCCGACAGCAACCTTAGAAACCGGCTTGCCGCTATCGAAGAACTTCAGACACTCACGCCCCAGTTTTTCTTTCACAAGTTCCATAAACTCAGTAAGACTTTGAGTCTCTACAGTGCCTGCACGCAGCAAACCGTAGGGACGGCCCTGGCTGTCTGTGCCGTCGGGGCAGATAACTTCAATATCTTTCAGTCCCAGCGTATTTGCAAAGCAGTCGTTAACACCGCCGGGTGCGCAATCCAAATTGGTGTGGGCGTTAAAATGGGCGATATGATTTTCAATAAGGAAAAGGGTGTTTGTGCCTGCGTCCAATGCATCGGTGATAAAATCCGGATGATAAAGCAGTGCGTGGTGCGTAAGCAGAAGGTCAGCGCTCACATCTTTTGCTTCCCAGCAGGCAGCGGTGGATGCATCCAAAGAAATTAGGATTTTGGAAACAGGTGCATCGGTATGGCCGCAATTCAGGCCAACACGGTCATTACCCATTTTCATATACTGGGGGGCTAAATCTTCCATAAAGGCCATAATGTCTTTAACAGTTGTCATATTCATTCTCCTTTAATTCCCGCAGGGCCTCTTTTAAGAAGGGGTCTGCGGCTTCTTTTTGCCCGGCGACTGCCCGCTCAAGCCGGGTGATTACTTGCCGGTAGTATGCAAGATTTTCTTCTGTGTGTTCTTTTGCCAGCGCAGGGGAGAAGTAGCACTGTCCCGGTGTGAAGGGAGCTTCCTGTTTGTACGTAACTTCCATTACGGTATATAGAAAGCGCCCGTCTTTTAGAGCAGACTCCCGGCAAATAGAGAACCCATTTTTGTTAAGATATTCTCGAAGCAAAGCCGTTTTAGACTGACATTGTAAAATTAGGCGATAAGACCCGTTTTTCAGCCAGGGAGCATTTTCCAAAATAGAAACAATGGTGTCAGCGCCCATGCCGGCACAAACCAACACATCAAAATCCCGGGGGATTGCTGCAGCACCGTTGGAAAGGAAAAACTCCATCTGCTGTTCAAACCCAAACCGCCTGGCATTTTCCATTGCCGCCTGTAAAGGCATAGGGCGGATATCAGCAGCGATAACAGATTGCGCCTGCCCGCTACTAAGCAGGTTGATACCCAGATAGCCATGATCGCAACCGATGTCCGCTACGCGCCCTGTTAGGCCTATGTAGTCAGCACAACGCTGGAGACGTTTAGAAAGGGGAATTTTCATACATACTCCTTAAAAAATCAGCCATCCCGGTAAATCGGGATGGCTGACCGGGTTATTACTGATTGGCTTCGTAGGCTTCCAGGAAGTGGTTGAGCTGGGCCAGGAAGGGTTCGCACTCAATGCCGTGAACCATGCAGGCTTCCTCTACGGTCTCACCCCGGGAAGAAGGGCAACCCAGGCAGTGCATACCGATGGCAAAAAACAAAGGTGCGGCGTGGGGTGCAATGTCCAGAACATCGCCGATAATCGTATCTTTTTCAATTTTAACAGCCATGATAATGACCTCCTATTTGTATCTTGGGTTATTATAACCTTTCTTACCAGAAAAAACAAGAGGGAAAAATCAGCCAGTATTTCCCCCTGCCAAATAATGAAGGAAGGCAGATTACCCATTTCAGGGGAGTGTGTCGCCTCAAGTGGGTGTATTTTACGACAGAGGGATTCAAACCTCTTTCAGAAAGTGCAAATAGTCATTGTATGTGTAGCAACCATCTGTTTGTGGTTGATAATCATCACACGAACCGCAATACTGTCTTGAGCGTTTTTCTCGTTCTCTATCGTCTTCAGTATAATAATATAAGTCACTCTTTTGCGTAATCAAAACATCCTTTGTACAAAAAACTTCGTTCGCTTTATTACCAACAGGACACAAGTTGCCATGCCTGCAAGTTAAACAGCACTTCAGAAAAACGCCCTCTGGAAGCTGTTTTTGTAAGTTGGCAAAAGCATCTATCCACAAATGATCAATGCCATTTCCCCAAAACGTATTGCCTTCAAAATTGCATCCGATAGCAACTGTATTATTGCGACCATAATATGCAGGTTCTTCGTTGTAATTGACGATCAATGTTATAGCATTATCTCCATTAGGTGTCTGCAAAATAGCATCATATTTATATTGGTGATGCAACTCGTACCAAGCCTTTTTCCTGTACTCATCCCAGCAAACAGAAACAGAATCGAAATGAAACGTAATTTCAAAGTAAGGTTCGATGCCGATAGCGCCAATGGAATAGCTGCAATTATCGCCTTTCACAAAATGAAGAACCACAATTCCGTTCTTTAGCTCATCTATGATTCGGGCAAGAGCTTCCTGGCCATTAAATATTACCTGTGGGCCAATTGGATAAGAATTTCCGTTTTCGTCTTCTGCCCATTCTCTTCCTGGTTCATAAGTGGCTGAGTGAAAATTTTCAAATGTAATTTTAGCAGAAGCGATTTCCATATCAAATGCAGAAGAATTCTGCGGCGTGTTTTTATGAATGTTCACCATTGAAGCAGACACGACCAAGTTGCACCCATCAAATCTGATCAGGGAAAATTCAGCGTCATGGAACTCAAAAATGCTTAGGTCATTTTTTACGCAAAACTTCATAAGAATCCCTCCCCCAAACCATTATAACATGGGGGAGGAGAATTTCAACAAGTAAAATGGAGCAACCGACCACGCAGCAGCGGTACGCCGGCGGGACTCGTTTCAATTTGCTGCGCAAATTGTAAGGTTTGCCTGCGGCAGCAACAGTCCACAGGACTGTTGCGAACTGATCTTTCGAGTCCCCTCGCGGAGCGAAGAAAAGAGCAGATACCCACAAGGGGTATCTGCTCTTTTTGGTGACCCGCTGGAG
>JAZNZO010000018.1:0-5524 GCA_045594945.1 Faecousia sp. | reverse complement strand
CAAAGAATATCCCCCTGCAGGTCTGTACGGAAGGTTGTTACCTCTGCATCCCGCAAACGGCTTAGCACTTCTTCCGTAGGGTGGCCGTAGGAATTCCCTTTGCCAACGGAAATCACTGCGTAGGCAGGAGCAACCTCCCGCAAAAAAGCATACCCGGTGGAAGTGTCGGACCCGTGATGGCCCACTTTCAAAACGGTGCTGTGGAGGGGGGCGCCCTTGTCCAGGAGCGCCTGTTCTACTTCCCGTTCTGCGTCGCCGGTGAAGAGGAAGGAAGTTTCTCCGTAAGTAATATGCAGGATGATGGATGTGTTGTTGGTGTCCTTTTGCGTATTTACAGCCAAAATGTTGCAGGTGGCACTGCCCAGGCGGAAAGTTTCTCCTGCTTTGGGAACAGTCAGGTCACAGCCCCGGTTTTTGGCCGCCTTTTTGAAATTTTGAAAAGCCTTGGAGTCATAGTCCGTTACCGGGCAGTAGACTTTTCCGGCGGTGGCGTAGTTCAATGCGCCGGCAAGACCGCCGATGTGATCTTCGTGGGCGTGGGTGCCGATCACATAGTCAAGGTGGGTAACGCCCTGCTTTTTCAGATAGGTATACATTAGGTTAGAGTCTTCTGCATTACCGCCGTCAATGAGCATAGCCTGCCCGTCGCAAAGAATAAGGGCCCCGTCTGCCTGGCCTACATCAATAAAGTGAACGGCGAAAGAAGAGCCTTCCGGAGGCGCAGGTGTTTCCGGCCCGCCACAGGCAACGGTTGAAAGGGCCAGCACCAGGCACAATAAAATAGCAAGTAATCGTTTCATATAAACTCCCGAAAATGGATAATGTTATTCTTCTGTATATAAGTGGTCCGATGCCCACTTTTGGGGATTGTTTTCTATATATTGCCAAATTTGATTGTAATCTTCCTGATTGCGTATTCCGTGATCATAAAATGATTTCTGCCAAACAGGCCTGCCCGCCTGTCTGGAAACCCATCGTTTCATAGACCCAATTGCCGACGACAACGTAGGGGCGGATATCATCCGCCCGTCAATCTCCGATTCAACACGCAATATTAGATGAATGTGGTCCGGCAAGACGCAATATTTATCAACCGTTATATTTTCATAATGATCAGGCACCTGTAAGATACCTTGTTCCACAATTTTTCCTATGACAGACAACGGAACATTTTGCGGGCGGATACTATCCGCCCCTACGTCATCCCAGAAGAGGGGTTCTCTTCCCTGGGTGCAGACGGTAATGAAATAGGCGCCGTTTTGGCGATAATCGTAATTTGTGAGCCGGTTTGGCTTTCTTTGGGGCAAAGTTTGCATATAAATCACCAAAACGATTATACAGTAAAATCCGCAGACGGGCAAGTCCGTCTGCGGATTTCCTTATTTTACAGGGTTGGTAGAACGCAGGGTAACATCGTGGTAGCCGCCTTCTACGATGGAGACGGAAGAAACCAGAGTCAGCTTTGCATCCCTTTGCAGGTCGGGAATGTTCAGCACGCCGCAGTTGCACATGGTGGATTTAACCTTATAGAGGCTGGCTTCCACATTGTCGTGCAGGCTGCCGGCATAGGTAACATAGGAGTCAACGCCTTCTTCAAAGGAAAGTTTGCTGGCGCCGCCCAGGTCATAACGCTGCCAGTTGCGGGCCCGGTTAGAGCCTTCGCCCCAGTATTCCTTCATATAGGCGCCACCCACCATCACCTTGGGGGTGGGAGACTCATCAAACCGGGCGAAGTAACGGCCCAGCATCAAGAAGTCTGCGCCCATAGCCAGTGCCAGGGTCATATGGTAGTCGTGAACGATACCGCCGTCGGAGCAGATGGGCACATAGATACCGGTTTCCTTATAGTATTCATCACGGGCAGCAGCCACTTCAATCAGCGCGGTGGCCTGACCTCTGCCGATACCCTTGGTTTCCCGGGTGATGCAGATGGAACCGCCGCCGATACCAACCTTAACGAAGTCTGCGCCAGCCTTTGCCAGGAACAGGAAACCATCCCGGTCCACTACGTTACCGGCGCCGATTTTAACGGAGTCACCGTAGTTTTCACGAACCCAGGCGATGGTCTTTTCCTGCCAGCAGGTGAAACCTTCGGAGGAGTCAATACACAGAACGTCTGCACCGGCTTCCAGCAGGGCGGGAACACGGGTGGCATAGGCGCGGGTGTTGATGCCTGCGCCTACCAGGTAACGCTTCTTGTCATCCAGCAGTTCCTGGGGATTGGCTTTATGGGCGGCGTAGTCCTTGCGGAATACAAAGTACATCAGATGATCTTCCCCGTCTACGATGGGCAGAGAGTTCAGCTTGTGATCCCAAATAATGTCATTGGCTTCTTTCAAAGTGGTGGAAGCGGGGGCGGTGATCAGCTTTTCCCGGGGTGTCATAAAGGAGGCAACCTTTTCGTTCACATCCATACGGGAAACACGGTAATCACGGCTGGTAACGATGCCCAGCAGCTTGCCGGTGGCGGTGCCGTCGTCGGTGACAGCTACGGTGGAGAAGCCATTGCGCTCCTTCAGCGCCAGCACATCAGCCAGAGTGTTCTCAGGGGTCAGGTTGGAAGCGGAAACCACAAAGCCGGCCTTGTAGCCCTTTACTTTCGCAACCATCGCTGCCTGGGATTCAATGGTCTGAGAGCCGTAAATGAAACTCAGGCCGCCTTCTTTTGCCAGGGCGATGGCCAAAGTATCATTGGAAACGGACTGCATAATGGCAGAAACCAAAGGGACATTCAAAGAAATAGCAGGCTCTTCCTGACCCTTGCGGTACTTGGTCAGAGGAGTGCGAAGGCTGACCCGATCGGGGATGCAGTCTTCCGAGGAGTAGCCGGGAACCAGCAGATATTCACTAAAGGTGTGGCTGGGCTCGGAATAATAAAATGCCATAAGATTACCTCCTGCAAAATATGTGTTATTAATTGGCTATTATACAGCCAAAAGGGCGGTTTGGTCAAGAGGTTCTTTGGCGAAAAAACATTTTTTTCTCATCTTAACCACATAATCTATCTTTTTTTAGGCCAATCTTTCCAACCGTTGCTTTTTGGGTGAACTTTTGGTAGAATAAGAAAAAACGATGCTGGAGGGATCTGTATGTCCCAAAAACCGCTGCACGTGTTGGTAATTGCCACCTGGTATCCTCACGGGGGAGATAAACTTATTGGCATTTATCATAAGCAGTTTTGCAAAGCCCTGGCAGATGCCGGGGTAAAAGTGAATATGCTCCATGTGGATGCCAAGCCTATTTCCAAGGCTTTGGCATACCCTTTTATGAAAAAGACATACCGGGTGCAGGAAGAGGGCTATACCACCTATTTCCGGCGGATGCTGAACCGGCGGCGCATTTCCGAAAAACTGCAGCAGGAAGCCTATGTAAAGGCCCTTCGCAAACTCTATATGGCCTATGAAGCAGAAAACGGCAAGCCGGATATTCTCCACGCCCAGGTAATGATTCCTGCCGGTCACGGAGCCTGCGTGCTGGGAAAGGAATTGGGCATTCCTGTTGTGATTACGGAACACGCCTCGTACTTTAAGCGGTTCTTCACCGGCTGGCATATTCCCTATATGGACTATGTGGCAAAGAATGCGGCCAAGATTACCTGTGTCGGCAAGCATATGGTGGATTACCTTAAAAAAGAGCAGAACATTTCTGCCCAGGTGCTTCCCAACATTGTGGAACTTTCCATGTTCCAAAGACCCCGGCAGGAAAAGCAGGACAAGACACTGCACTTTGTTACGGTTTGCGCCCTGCGTCACGGCAAGAACATCCGCGCCGGATTGCAGGCTTTTGCAAAACTTCGCGCAGAAGGCAAACTGACGGATTTCCACTATACAGTGGTGGGCGATGGATATCTGCTGGATGGCTATAAAGAAAATGCCCGGGAATTGGGGCTGACGGATTGCGTCAGTTTTGTGGGACAAAAGACCCACGAAGAAATTGCCCAAATTCTTACCCGGTCCGATGTGATGCTTGTAACTTCCAATATGGAAACCTTCTGCATTCCTGCCATTGAAGCGGCAGCGGCAGGGGTGCCGGTGGTTAGCACCAAGTGCGGCGGTCCGGAGGGCTTCCTGACCCCGGAGGCATCGGAACTGTGTGAGGTGGACAATCCGGACAGTATGGCAGATGCGATTTACCGGATGGTGGAGCGGCTGCCCCGGATAGAAGAAGAAAAGGTGCGGGCGGTTGCCCAGCCGTTTGATGGGGCGGCAGTTGCCCGGCAGGCCATTTCCTATTACGAAGAGGTAGTATAATATGTTGTATGTATGGATGGGTATCTATGGGTTGGCGGTGGTCGCCCTGGACCAATTTACCAAATACCTGACGGTTTCCAATATCCTTTTGGGTCACGATGCCCCGGCCATTGAGGGTCTGTTTCACTTTACCTATGTCCACAACTATGGGGCGGCTTTTTCCTCCTTTGCGGGGGCAAGGTGGTTCTTTGTAGCCCTGTTTTTGGTGTTTTTGGGCTTGGTTATTTGGGAGTTTTCCCAAAAACGGATGCCTTTTACCACTTTGGAACGGTGGTGCATCGTTTCCATTTTGGCCGGCGGCCTGGGCAATGTGATTGACCGGGTGCGGCTGGGTTATGTGATTGATATGATTGAGGTGGATTTCGTGGAGTTTGCTATTTTCAATGTGGCAGACTGCTTCATCACCTGCGGTTGTATTCTTTTGATGGTGAGCCTTGTGCTGTTTAACAAGAAGTTTTGGAAGGAAGAAAACAAATGATTTTGACTGCTGACCTGTCCGGGGAACGGCTGGATGGATTTCTGTCCCGTACCTTGCCGGATCTCAGCCGCAGCGCCGCCCAAAAACTTTTGGAGCAGGGCCTCGTATTACGCAACGGCAGGCCGGGAAAGAAAAATGACCGGCTGGAAGCGGGAGATGTAATTGCTGTCACACTTCCCCAGCCCAAGCCCCTGGATGTGCCTGCCACGAAAATGGATTTGGATATTGTTTATGAAGACGAGGATGTGCTGGTGATCAATAAGCCTAAAGGCTTGGTTGTCCACCCGGCGGCAGGCCACCAGGAGGATACTTTGGTAAACGGCCTTCTGTATGCCAAAGGGGATAGCCTTTCCGGCATCAACGGCATTTTGCGGCCCGGCATTGTTCACCGGATTGATAAGGATACTTCCGGTCTTCTGGCCATTGCCAAAAACGATTTGGCTCATACAGTGCTGGCCTCCCAACTGAAAGATCACACGATGGCCAGGACTTATGAGGCGATTGTCTGCGGCAACTTTAAGGAAGACAGCGGCACGGTGGATGCACCCATAGGCCGCCATCCCTCTGACCGAAAAAAGATGTGCGTCACAGCCCGAAACAGCAAAAACGCGGTGACTCATTGGGAAGTGGTGGACCGTTATCCGGGCTATACCCATGTACGGTGCAAACTGGAAACAGGCCGTACCCACCAAATCAGAGTCCATATGGCCCACATAGGCCACCCTATTTTGGGAGATACTGTTTACGGCCACAAGAAGCCGGAACTGGGCCAGGACAGCCAGGTTCTTCACGCGGG
>JAZNZO010000017.1:0-28261 GCA_045594945.1 Faecousia sp. | reverse complement strand
CTGATGGAAGTTGGGACGTGCAGGAGGCTCATTCATAAGACCGCTGCGATCCTTATTGGTCATAACCTCCACCGGATCATCCCACTTCATACCGGAAGGATCCGTAGTTCCACGAACGTAGATGCCGGGACGGCCATAAATGGCCAGTGTCGCATCCCCAAGACGGCAGGTTTCAGGCAAAACACCCACATCGTCGAAGCGAACAGGCTTGGACCAAGTTTTGCCTTTATCGGTGGAACGGGTAATGTAGGAAGGTGCCCATTCCTTATCTCCCCGGAACACATCGGTCACGCGCAGAAGCATGATCATAGAGCCATCGGGCATAAATTCCAAAGCCGGTTCATCATAGCCGCCGGCCATAAAGGAGTATTCGTATTCATTGTTATCGGGAATATAGGGCAAGTGACTCTGCAGTGTCCAGCTATGGCCGTTATCGGTAGAATTCAGCACGAAAGTATCAGCATAGGGGCTGAATGCACCGTTTTTGGGATTCAGACCATTCCAGTAGGTTGCTGCCCACAATGTGCCGTCCGGGCCGACCTTGAAGTTGCGGCCAATGTACTGGGGAAGCTGCGGAATCGCCACATTCCGATCGCTGGGGAACACCATATGGACACCTATATTGTCCCAGTTCTTCAGTTCTGCCCACTCACTTTGCTCCTCGCTTTGGCCTGCGGGGGTACGGACCATAGGCCAACTGTGCAGATGGTCGTAAAGACCATCAGGAAGCTGGTCCGCATGGTAAATGCAGTGCTTCTGCTTCCAAATATCATAGTAGTGGCCTCTGGGCAGAGGCAGGCTGCCAATATCATCGGATTTGGCATGCAAATCATCGCTGGGGATCGTATAGTTGCCGATCTGCACCGGTGCTTTTACCTTATTCAGATCCAGCGCAACGGAAACACGGGCTTCTCCCCGCAAGTAATCACCATTGGGAAGCAATGTGCCCTTCTTCACAGAAGACACATCCTTCATCTGGGTCCATGTTTTGCCCCAGTCTACCGTTGTGTACCACATATCTGCAGTACCTATTTTTTCCCAAACGTCATCGCCGTTGTGGAATTTAATTACAACTTTTCCTTCATCGGATTTCATCAGAAACACAAACTGGAACTGGCCCCAATAAGAATCCTCCATGCGGGGGCCGATGGCTACAACCTGTTCTTCACCAAGGGTAATCTTCATCTGTATTGCACTCCTATCTGATGTTGTTTTTCTTCATATATGTATAGTAAGAAATTCCCGTAATCAACTGCATGGCTGCAGAAATTACCATTGTGATGTTTACGCCAAACAGGCGGAACATTGGCACGCACAGAAAACCTGCCAGCATCGTACCGAGAGAATTCAGGAGCATCCTGCCCGCACTGTACTGTCCCATAGTTTCATATTGGGCAATTCTTGTCACCGCGACAGGAATACCATAGTCAATAAACACCCGGAAAAAGAATGCGATACCATAGAACAGTAAGAAGGTTACTGTTGTAGAAAATGCGGTCATCATCGGCATAAAGATGCACACACCGGCAGCAGCAAATAGAATAATTCTTCTCTCGCTGATTTTGCCTGCAATCAGTGAATACACGGCGCACCCAAGGATTGTTACCAAGTTACCTATTACTACCAGCACAGAAGCGCTTTGGCTATCCAGTTTGCCCACATAGTAACCGATTGTGACAGCCATACCCAGTATACCGCTGCTAAAACCACGAATGATATTGGGAACAATCAAAGAAGAAAAAGGCTTATATGTGAGAAAATGAATTCGCTTTGATGATACACTCTTATTCGGTTCCCTGTGGTGGGTTTTCTTGAGCATAAAGGATGCAGTTGTGCAGCCGATGAGCAGCAAAAACGTTATCGCGTACACCGCGCTCATCAGCCGGAAGAAATCGACGTGAAATTGCAAAAACGAGAGCAATGATGAGTAGCCCAGCGCCACTGCGCCTCCCAACAGGCCGGCGACAGCAGACACTCTGGCATAGTCGTGCATATCCATAATCAGATAAGGGACTTTTAAGGATATTACAGTGTAAATCCCATAAAAGATATTAAAAAAGATTCCCACACCCAAAAGTAAGATATAGATCGTGCTGTTATACTGCATACGGCCGGCGCACATAATCAGCAAAAAAGTCAGCAGTGGAACTACGCTGGCATGGCAGAGCCCATAGACCCTTATGATATTTTTTACGCTATCCGACCAGAAAGAGAACAAAATAATGGTGCTAATCTGAACGGCCTGCATAATAGCAAAGAAATGATTGGTAATTTCTTCCCCAAAACCTATTTCCAATAAGACCGTTTGCAAAACAGCCCCACCGGTCACCAAAAAGACCAAGTTCCACAAAGTATTGAGAAAATAAAACTTGAGTTTATTGCCCATTACCCGTTCACCGCCCTAATAATCCGTTGACTTTTGCTGTTTTGGACGCTATACTTATTATAGTCCACAGGTAGTAGATTGCAATAGATATTTAGGACATTTTCTAAAAACGCTTGTCCTTTTTGGAAAGGTATTCTATGGAAGTTACATTTACTCTACAGTTTGGAAAGGCATCGGTGGAGATCCTGTGTGGACAGTGTCTCCCACCGGCTCAATTGGGAATTACTGCCCCTCATTGCCATCGATTAGGGGAAGTACATATTCTGCTGTCCGGTGAAGCGGACTATACCATCGGCGAAAAAAGCCTGGTCCTGCAGACCGGTGATGCTGTTCACATCCCCGCCAAGACTTTTCATAGCGCCATTTGCCGCAGTCCCGAAACAACCTTTCTTGCCTTCAGCCTGCGTAATGGGCCCAGGGAATTTGCATTTTCCCGCTTATCTCCCGCCCTGCTGACAGGCTTATACCAAGCATCCGTAGATAGCGGCCAAAAAGGTTCTCTCAACCCGTTAATGCCCTACTTTTATATTTTGATGGAGCAACTGCTTCATATGAACGGCCCTACCATCCGGGAAAGCTTAGACTACGAAGGCATGATTCAGCGCTATTTGGATGCCAACTACGCAAAAAACCTGACCCTTTCTTCGTTGGCCCAAGCAGTTGGCCTGTCTCCCCGGCAGGTGCAGCGTATTATTCAAAAGGAAACCGGAAACACCTATTTGGAAGAGGTGACAAACAGAAGAATGAATGCCGCCCGGTATCTGGAAGAAAACACTTCTATGACATCTGCGGAGATCGCCCATTATGTAGGCTACAATTCTTATTCCGGCTACTGGAAGGCAAGAAAGCAATATTTGCAAAGAGAGCAAGAGTAGTTTTTACTCTTGCTCTTTATTTCTTAAATGCGGGCAATCAGCAGGCTGACACCGGAAATGTTCAGTTTACCGTCGGCAACCGCAGTGTTTTGGCTATAGAGCACTTCCTTTACACCGGGATCATCCAGTGTATAGTCGTACTGAGAAGGATTGATAGCCACATAAATGGTGCTGCCTTCTGCTTTTCTTGTAAACACGAAGGGATACCCTGCCCGCAGCACTTCAAAATCTGCATCCGGGCTAAGTGCCTTTTCCTGCTTATGCAAGTTTACAATGAACTTGGTGAAATTCAGGAGCGAATTGGGATCGTTCTTCTGCTCTTCCACTGTAGGCGCATCATGGCGATCATCAGTGGGCAGATAGGGCGCATCGGAGCTGGAGAAACCGTGATTTTTTTCACTGTTCCACTGCATGGGCGTTCTGGAGCCGGTACGGTTATAGCCGCCTTCCTTGGATTTAAGTCCTGCAATATAATCCATACCGATTTCGTCACCATAGTACACAAAAGGCACACCGGGCATTGTAAACAGGAATGCCAGAGCCAGTTTAATTTCCTCCGGTTCCCGCTTATAGGCAAGACGGGGAATATCGTGGTTGCCGGTAATCAGGCCCACATAGCCCTTGCCCCGGGTGTTTTCCCAGTCATAGCAGAAGCGGTCAAGGTAATCATTAATATTTCCCTTACCGTCCTTGTTGAAATAACTGTGTCCATCCCAGAAATGGGTGGTATTTCTGCCCGGCTCTGCACGGAACAGCCGGGTATACGCCGGCAGTTGGCTATGGAGCAGAAAATCACAGTGGAAGCCGGCATTGATAGCATCGGTGGGCTTGCCCCACTCTGCAATCAGCAGCGCATCGGGATTTTTGCTCTCCATATATTCCCGGACTTCTTTCCAGAAGGCGCGCATATAAGAGCCGTCCTTGTCCCCTTTGATCAGGGACTCGGCCATATCTACCCGGAAAGCATCCGTACCCATATCCATCCAAAAACCGATAATCTTCTTCAGTTCTTCCTTGGTAGCGATACAGTCCGGGTGTGTCACAGGCAGTTGCCAGGGCTTCTTGGGATCGGGATGGGCATAGCCATAGTTCAGTGCCGGCTGACACCAGAAGAAATTGGTGACATAATTGCCCTCCCGCTCAGCCCAACCGCTGATTTCCAATTCCCCGATAGGATCATCAAAAACATTATTGGTCCAAATATAGCGGTTTGTGTATGCATTCTTTTCCGCTTTGCCGGACTCTTTGAACCAAGGGTGCTCTACAGAAGTATGGCCTGCCACAAGGTCAAACACAATCTTCATCCCACGCTTGTGGACTTCCTCACACAGGCGGCGGTAATCCTCATTGGTACCGTACCGGGGCGCAACCTTATAATAATCAGTCACATCATAGCCGGCATCAAAAAAGGTGCTTTCATTGATTGGGTTCAGCCAAATGGCGTTAAAGCCCATTTCCTGAATATAGTCCAACTTTTCGATAATGCCCTGCAGGTCGCCGATGCCGTCACCGTTGGTGTCGTAGAAGGACTGGGGATAGATCTCATAGACAACCGCATCTTTCAGCCAATTTGCCATAAAAGCACTCCTTTATCAAACTTTATTGATGTGATAGAACCCGCACATATGGTCGTTATAGGGCATCTTCATGACAAGGCCAAATTCCTGCAAAGTGCGGCCCTTCGCGGTGATGCCCAGTTCCGGAATGTTATAGGTAGCATCCGGATCCAGACCCTGCAAATAAAGTCTTTCCTGCAGCACCCGGTAAGAAGTATTTCTGCGGTAGTAAACGAAGAAACCTCTGTCTTTCTCCTTAGAAAGAATCAGGTTGCAGAAATAGTTGCTTTCAAAGGGATTTTTCAGCCGGTACAGATCGCCGGTCAGCACCAGGTCGTAGATCTCATTATAGCGCCGCACATACTTGCGCATTTCCATTTTATCCTCTTCGGCGATATGAACAAAGCCGGTTTCAAAACCGAAGGTGGCTGCAGATGCCACATTTGCCCGAACTTCCATAGGAATGATGCGCTGGGTGTGTACGTTGGGAACATCGCTAACATGGGCAGAGATGGCAGACAGCGGGTACAGCAGGCTGGTGCCATACTGAATTTTTGTGCGTTCTTCTGCGCAGGTAGCATCGCTGGTCCAAATCTGGGGGGTGTAATAGAGCATACCGCAGTCAAAACGGCCACCGCCGCCTGCACAGCCCTCAATAATAACATGGGGCCATTTTTGCGTAATATAATCCAGCAATTCGTAGAGTCCCAAAATGTAGCGGTGGTTCATTTCGCCCTGTCTGTCAGCAGGCAGAATGTTGGAATAGTGTTCACTGACCTGACGGTTACAGTCCCACTTTATGTAGTCAATGTCATAGCGACCCAGGATATTATCAAATACGCCCTTTAAGTAGTTGACCACATCAGGGTTACACATATCCAAAACCATCTGGTGACGACCCAATTTAGAGGGTCTGCCGGGTACAGCAATCGCCCAATCGGGATGTGCCTTATACAGATCACTCTTTTCGCTGATCATTTCCGGCTCAAACCACAGGCCAAACTTGAAACCTTTTTCCTTGGTAAAGGCAATTACACTCTCCAGGCCATTGGGAAGTTTTCGTTCATCCACAACCCAGTCACCCAAACTGGTCCAGTCGTTGTCGCGGCCCTTAAACCAGCCGTCATCCAAAACGATAGTATCAATTTCAGTGCCAACCACATTGGTAACAAACTGCTTTAACTTCTCCTCATCAAAGTTCATAAAGCAGCTCTCCCAGGTATTTGCGACGATAGGCCGTTTTGCGTAAGCAAACTGGGGTGCAATCAGGCTGCTGCGGATTACATCGTGGAAACGACGGGACATTTCGCCCATGCCGTTAGCGGCGTAGACCAAAATCGCTTCTGCGGAAGAAAGACTTTCGCCGGGCAAAAGTTTCCAGTTCAGGTTGCAGTCACACATACCGCCGGAAAGGCGCAGGTCTCCACCCACAGAGTGTTCCACACTCATATGGAAAGAACCACTGTAAACCAATGCTGCGCCAATGGCATCGCCGGTAGTTTCGCTATACCCGTTTTCACCCAGCGCAATAAAGGGATTCATCTGGTGAGAAGAGCAGTTACCCTTGGTGCTTTGGAAGGTTTTGATGCCAAAGTCGATATTCTGCACCATAATATCCCGTTCTCTGCCATAACGGCCGGGAAGTGCTACCACGCTATAATTCTTATTGGGAACATCCATAGCAAAACTGTCAATCTTCTCCACACAGAGAGTAACATCAGACAGGTTTTCCACTTCTGTACGGCGAACAATGGCATCTTCCACAGGGGTATAGAACAGTTTAACCCGGACCTTGGTGACAGGATCGCACAGACGAATTTCCAGAGTCTCACCGCCACGAACATGGGGCATATTGAACTTGGGCTTTTCCTGGTGGACGGTGTAACCTTCGTATTTCAGGTCAAAGGTGCAAACGCCGTCTGCTTTCCGGGCGAAGAAATTATTTTCCCGGTAATCGCCCAGTCCATAAATGCCCAGTTCCTGAGGGATGACTTCCAGGGTGCTGCCATCTGTGGTGTTCAATTCCGCTTCTACCATACCACCGACAATATAGTTATGGTAAAAAACATCATAGCAATCGTCTTCCAGCTTGTTGCCGTAGTACAAGTGGCGCAGATAGCCCTTGTACACATCCATAATATAGGAAGTGTTTTTGGTTCGTAGGTGGAAGGTCTTTCCATTAGCAAAAATAGACATATGTATCCTCCGTATATTTGTGTTTCGTTTTGTTAGTGTTTTTTACCCGACAGCCGGATCAGTACATTTTCACCGGCAGGCAGTGCATGGATGGTGAGCGTTTTACCTTCGCTCATATCGGTAACGGTGCGCTGGGTGTGCTCGTAGATGTATTCATCATCGAAGGTTAGAGTAACATCGGTAGCTACATAGGGAGATGTGTTGAATAAGAAGAAGAAAGTCTCTCCTTCTTTTTCAAAGCAGCTGACGATGACTTGGCTTGTAGAACGGACACTTATTAATGCACCATAATTTTCTCTTATAATATTACCATAGCGGTGGAAGGTGCCTTCAAAGATACCCTTGCCAGCGCCAAGGTCACGGTCCTCGACTTCCTGTATCACAGAATGATCGGGTAAAAGACCGGCATAAGGCGCTTCACTCAGTACCATCGCCTTCAGCTTGGCATTCAGCAAATGCTTTTGGATGGCCTTCACCTGCATAAAAGCATACTGGAACAGCGGATACTGCTCCGTTATATTGCCCCGCATATCAATAAGGCCGGAATGCTCGATGCTGCCATAGCAGCAATTAGGGAAGCAACCGGTGTATAAGATAAGGGCCTGTGCACCATATCCCAATGCTACGGAAACGCCCAAACTCACCTCACCCATATTGGTAATGCGAATTCGATCATCGTCGCACCAACGGCCGCCACACTGCAGTGTATGCCAATATTCTTTATCCAGTCTTCTTGCTTCGCCGGTTATATACTGTGTCATATCCCACACGCCCTGATGGACTGCGTTGGGAGCTTCCTTTACCTTGGCATAGGGATACAGGTCATAATTAAGGATTTCCGGGCTAACTTTATCCAGCCACTGCTCCAAATAATACTTAAAGCGATCCAGGTTTTCTTGCTTGTAAGGCAAGATCTTCTCATTAAAAGGAACGTCCAGATCTGCCCAACCGTGCTGATAGCACTTTGGGGAAGAGTACATGGGGAACATCGTAGCAAGGAAGATCTTACCGGGGCAAACACGGTTAAATACGGCTTGTCCCCGAGCCACACCGTCCATACCTTCCAGACCTACTTCGTCAATAAACAGAACACCGGCAAAGGCAGGATGATCCTTGTAGCGGCGCAGGGATGCTTCCATACGCCGGTCAAGATCTTCCCGTTGCTCTTCTGTCAAATAGTTGAAGTGAGTATGGCCATCCCGTGTGCCGTAGTACTCATAGAACAGGTAGTCCTTTACCAGGTACTTCATACCCAATTTGTGGCAGATATCCATTGCCTTAAATGCTTCGGCCTCGGTGGGACTGTTCATCATATCCTCATGGCCCATCACCATATTAATGCCGCAGTCCTTCAAAAGTTGAAACTGTTCTTCGGTGATGCGGCTGGGGAAATGTTCCCCTTTATAGTTGTAAGCAGGTTGCGGTGCGCAATAGGGCATGATCAGAATTTCATCTTGGGGATAGCTACGCATAGTCACCTCTCCTTTTTGTCCAAAATACGAATAAGCACATTCTCACCGGCAGGCAAAGCGTGGATGGTAAGTGTCTTGCCTTCGCTTATGTCGGTAATAGTTCGCTGGGTGTGTTCGTAGGTGTATTCATTGTCAAATGTAAGGGTCACATCAGAAGCGGCATAGGCAGAGTTGTTCCACAGGAAATAAACCGTCTCCTCTTCATTTTCAAAGCAACTGACAATGCACTGGGTTGTAGACTCCACTTTTTTCAGTTGCTTGTATTCAGTGACCTGCATATTGCCATCGGGGCAAAGTTTGCCGTCAAAGATCTCCATCTCGCCGTTTTTGTCCCGACTTTCCACTTCCCTAACTTTTTGCGCAGAAGGCAATAGCCCAAAATAGGGACTGTCACTGACAATCATCCCTTTTAGTGTGGCGTGGACAAGGTACTTCTGGATGGTCTTGACCTGCATAAAAGCATATTGGAACAGTGGATACTGCTCTGTGCGACGCCCCCACTGGTCAATAAGACTGGAATGTTCAATACCGCCAATGCAGCAGTTAGGAAAACACCCGGGATATAACTGCAAAGTCTTTGCGCCGTAACCCAGCGCAACGGAAACTTGCAGGTTGACATCTGCAGCAGTGGTAATGCGGGTATTGTAGTCGTTACACCAGCGTCCACCGCACTGCAAAACGTGCCAATAATCTCTTCCCTGCTGAGCGCAGATATACGCAACATACTGGGTCATATCCCACAAAGAGCGGTGGATGGCGTTTTCTGCCTCTTTTCGGCCTACAAAGGGGTAGGCGTCAAAAGAAACAAACTTAGGGTCTACGGTTTTCAGAAAACGGTCAAGGTGAACTTTATATCGCTCCAGATTGGAGTAAACCTTAGGAGTGTATAAAGGGTCCACATTGGTGCCGCCCTGTTCCCTTCCGTACTGATAGGCATAAGCAGATATGTAATAGGGAAACAGATTAACATAGAAAGCTTTGTCCGGGCAGACCCGATCAAACACAGCCTTTCCTCTTGCAATCCCCTCAAAAGAGGACTCGCCCGGCTCGTCAATAAACATCACACCGGCAAAGGCGGGATGATCCTTATAGCGGCGCAGGGATGCTTCATAACGCCGATCCAGATCCTGTTTTTGCGCTTCCGTAAGGCTGCTGTAGTGAGTCTTGTCCGCCCCATCGGAGCAGTACTCGTAAGAGAGCACATCCCGGACCATATAGCCCATCCCCAGTTTTTGGCAAATATCCATTGCCTCAAAGGCTTTGCCTTCTGTAGGGGTGTTCATTAAATCCTCATGGCCAAAAACCACATTAATGCCACAGTCTTTCAGCAGGCGGAATTGCTCCAGGCAAATACGGTCAGGATAGGTAATCCCGTTCCTTTGATAAACAGGCTGGGGACCGCAATAAGGGGAAATGACAATCTCATCTGCAAAAATCTTATCTACATAATGCATCGTTAAAACTCCTCAGAACCTTCCTCCGGCGGGAAATAAAGCCCTCTGCCAATCAGTTCAGGGCAAATGACAGGGTTAATATCCTTATCAAAGCGGTTGTAGCAAAAAAGAGTCCAGGCCAGCAGGACTGTTGGTGCGGCCACTGAAGCCACAAGGCCAAAGACAAAATGACAGAATGTATTGGGAAGCATCCCAATCGCACGGAGCGCAACTGTAAGCAAAACGCCCAGCAGCACTTTTCCAAACCCTTTTACATATACCAGAAAAGCCATTCTGAACAACTGGGTTAAGGGGTTGTTGTAAACGGGAATCATCACGGCAGAAACAGCAAATACCGGCAGTGCAAAAATCGCGCAGAAGGCAATTGGAATAATGCACACCATCCACATAGTGTCGGTTTGATAACAAACTGCCAAGTAATAGAGGAAATGGCAAAGGGCCAAACTGCCGCCTGCCAGGAAAGAAAGGGCCAGCATAGCGCGCCAGTTATCCTTTACGCCTTTCCCAAAGTCCGTAGGGATATAAATACTCTCTCCCCAGGCGAATTGCCGAAGGACACGCAAAACACCGGCAAGGCCCACGCTATAAATCATAAAGGGAATGATTTGCAGGACATTCTTCCACACATCTGCAAAAATCAGTTGTATGCCTGCCTGATTTTTGGCTTCCTCTGTAGCCCCCTCCGCACCGTAGAAAAGGCCAATGGCATATCCGTCCCGAAGCAAGTTCAGCACAATCATCGGTAGGGAAAAAAGCACAAGGATGCCGCCTAATGTTAAAAGTTTTCTCCACTGGAGTTTGAATACATCGAAAAAAACTGCCCGCCGGGTCTGAGGAAGCATGGAGGCCTCATAGTCCTTAGCGGCAATCTTATATCTTCTAAGTCCTTTTTTCTTCATTCAAAGTACCTCGTTGTGTTGCGGCCAAAATGTTCATTAAGTAGTTCCGAAGTACGGCAATTCCGCAATTCATCGGGTGTGCCAAAGGCTTCCACTTTGCCTTTGTTCAGCACTAAGATTTTATCTCCCAGGAAAAAGGCTTCATCAATGTCATGGGTAACAAAAACCATTGTTGCGCTGTCTTTTTCGTGAAGTTTCTTAATAAGAAGCCGCAATTGACCTCGCATAGCCGGATCAACATTGGCAAAAGGTTCATCAAAAAGGATAAATTGAGGGCGCTTGACCAAGGCTCTTCCCAAGGCTACCCGCTGTTGCTGACCGCCGGAGAGTTGGCTTGGTTTTCTCGTTAAAAGCCAACGAATATCCAAGGTATCAGCAATGGCTTTCACCCGGGCATCCAGTTCTGCCTGGGGGGTATGCATCACCCGCAGAGGAAATGCAATATTTTCATATACGGTCATTTGGGGATACAGCACAATTTCCTGGCGAACATAGGCCATATTGTTATCCGCCACATCCACTTCTTCCACAGGCACGCCGCCTAAGTAGATGGTGCCGGATGTGTAATCATTCAACCCCAACATGCACCGCAGAAGGGTGGTTTTGCCGCCGCCGGACTCGCCGATAACTGTAAGCATCTCGCCGCTCTCAACGGAAAAACTCACTTTGTCCAGCGCAGTAATATAGCCTTTATCCAATTTGTAATAACAAGAAAACTCTTCAACTTTAATGGCTTCCATAAAAACCTCACATCCCCTAAAGGGACCTACAGTTATTTAACATATCATACTACATCTTTGCGAAAAAGTCTTGTATCATTTTTACTTTTTTTAGGATTATTTTCACTTTTTTGCAAGTAGCACAAAAGCGGCTTCCGCAGAAGCCGCTTTTAATGCTTATTTTGCACGGTAAAGACAAACAGAAACATCATTCACATTGGTTCCGGTAGGCCCGGTAAAAATCAGCCCATTGCATTTAGACAAAGCATTATAAGCATCATTCTCTTCCAATATTTTATGGATAGATATGCCCTGTTCTTTCAATACCTTTTCCGTTTGCCAGTCTACATAGCCTCCAGCCGCATCTGTCGGACCGTCGGTACCGTCACTGCCCACACTAAACAGGGCGCTGCCTGGCAAAGTAGCCAGCACCGGTGCCGCAGAGAGGGCCAGTTCCTGGTTTCTTCCGCCCTTGCCTTTGCCTGTCAGTTTAACCACCGTTTCTCCCCCTGCAATAAAGGCGATATTATCACTTCCTGCATGGGTCTTTAATACACTCGCCAGAAAACTGCCCGCCTCTTTGGCTTGACAGGATAGAAGGTCTGTCAGGATAAAAGGCTTATATCCCAACGCCGCGCAAGCATCCGCTGCAGCCTGGCAAAGCCAACGCACGGAGCCGTTGATCTCAGTTTGCACATTTGTTATCTCTTTAGGTGTTTCCTGCCGGAGCAAGTTCCACACTTGATCAGAAAACTGCAGATTGTACTTTTGGGCTATTGCTACCGCCTGCTCCGCTGTGGAAGAATCCGCGCAAGCAGGACCGGATGCAATCATATCCAGAGGGTCTCCCAAAATATCGCTCAAAACCACGCTGTAGACCTGTGCCGGCTTGCAGTGCAGGGCAAACTTTCCACCCTTTACACCGGACAGGCGCTTACGAACGGTGTTCATTTCCACAATATCTGCACCACTTGCCAAAAGTTGAGATGTAATGTCCTGCAGTTCTTCCCCACTTATAAGGGGGCTTTCAAACAGCGCGCTGCCGCCACCCGATAACAAAAACAGGACTGTATCCTTTTCCGTTAAGTCGGCAGTCATTTCCAACGCCTTCTTTGTTGCCAAAAAAGAGTTCTCATCAGGCACGGGATGGCCTGCTTCTAAGCAAAGAAGATTGCCAATCGGCGCCTTTATGTGGGCATATTTGGTGATCACAACGCCGCCGGAGATAACGTCCCCAATGGCAGACCAAGCAGCATTTGCCATCTGCCAGGCGGCCTTTCCCGCAGCAACCAAGATTACCTTACCGGGGAACGTTTTGCCTTCTAAAGCCCGAATAACCGCCTCATCAGGTAAGACCGCCTGGATTGCAGACTTCACAATCTGCTCTGCGTGGGTGCGAAGGATGCTATCCATTACTTTACGCTCCGCTCATCCCAGGCGCGACGAACTGCGCTGATCATTTCATCTACCATAGCAGCGCGGTCAGCAGCCTTGGCAACACCGGAGGAAGAACCGGTGGCATCTGCGCCGGCGATGATAGTGTTATATACGTCCTGGCCGTTGGCGATACCGGCGGCAGTCAGTACCAAAATATCGGGATTTACATCCTTTACGCTCTTGGCAGCAGCAGCCACATATTCAGGACCACTGGTCAAGCCTGTGCCAATCAGTTCACTGGGCTCGGCAACAATAATATCCGGGTTCAGTTTTGCAATCATACTTGCTTCCACAATGGAGTCAGCGCACACGATGGTGGTCAGGCCCACTTCTTCTGCCCGCTTGATCGTAGCCTTCAAAGTAGCCAGGGTCAGGGGCTTTTCCACATGGTTGAGCATAACGCCTTCGGCGCCGGCAGCAACCAGAGATTCGGGCAGAACATCTGCAAGACCGCGACCGGGGGTGATGGGGTCCATATGGGGCGCAAACACATGAATGTGCTTGGTTGCAGCCTTTACCCGTGCGATTTCCACAATAGGTGTGGTGAAAATAATATCCACGCCATACTTTTCAGATGCCTTATCAGCGGCGATTGCCAGGTCAATTACATCCTGGCCATACAAATAGGACTTAGGGCCAATTTCAAAGAAGGGGGCCTTGATTTTGCAGGTTTTACTCATAATACTACCTCTTTCTGTTACTTTTATAGATTTTCTGTTTCCAAAACAGCAGTATACAATTTGCAGAATTTTTTGTACTTTTCTTCTAAATCTTCATTGGGATGGGGCTCGTAGCGCCGTTCATCCGTAAGAACATAGGCATCTTGCTTTTGGGCGGCAATCATTGCTGCACCCAGGCAGCCGGCTTCTGTTACTTTGGGAACTACCACCGGAATACCGGTGATGTCTGCCTGCATTTGGCACCACACAGCGCTCTTAGCACCGCCGCCGGTGGCAATAATGGAATGCACAGGTGTGCCGTTATTGGCCATATGCTCACAGTTTTTCCGCAAAGCAAAACTTACGCCTTCCATAACCGCTCTTGCCATATGGAATTGGGTGTGCTCTTGCCGTATGCCATAGAACACGCCGGTGGCACGGGCATCAAACTCCGGTGGGTTTACGCCGGTGATATACGGTAAAAACAGCAGGCTCTTGCCTGTATCGCAAGCAGCAACTTCTTTATTAATGGTATCATAATCCATTCCACCCAGGCAGGTGCGCCGGAACCACTCCAGGCAGTTACCGCCACTTTCCATAACACTAAGCATCACGTGGGTGTCCGGCAAAAAGCCATAATGCATAGCGATGCCGCAATCGGGAGACGGAATGCCCTTGGCCATTGTTGCCAGTACCATTGTAGTGCCTGTGGAAAGGGTCATAATACCAGGTGTCAAATTGCCGGTACCAATCATTCCTGCAAAGTGATCCAATGTTCCGGTATTAACCAGCACTTCTGCACTTACGCTCAGTTTCTGCGCCGCATCTTCAGTCAGGTTTCCAACCACTGTATTGGGTTCCACCAGCGGCGGCAGCTGACACTGCTTCACACCGATAGCATCCAGCATTTCCTGCCAGTAGCACTTGTTGTAAATATCAAAATAGAAGGAGAAGGTGGCGATGGACATATCACAGCACATTTGACCTGTGAGCAAATAGACCATATAGTCCTTAAGGAGCATATAGCTGCCCACATTTTCGTACACATCCGGCCGGTTATTTTTCAGCCACAAAATTTTTGTAGCCGGCCAGGTAGGCACCACCGCTTGCTGGCCTGTGACCCGGTAGCATTGGTCGGGAGAAAACTGCTTAGCCAGCACTTCACATTCCTTCACCGAGCGTTCATCCATCCAGGAAATGGCATTGCATAGGGGCTTCCCTTCCCTATCCAGACAGACAAGTGTTTCCGCCTGTCCGGTAAAAGCAATTCTATTTAGTTTCTTATCCGGATACTTCGCCAGCAAATTTCGCATGAGGCCAAACATGTCTTCACTGTAAGGCACAAGATCAAATTCTATTTGACCGGCTTGGCGAATGTAATTCACAGGGCAACTTTCCTGTCCCAGCATCTGTAAATTTTCATCATACAGTGCCACTTTTAAGTTGGTGCTGCCCAAATCAATACCAATGTACATAGAACACCCTCCTTTGCAAAAACATCTGTCTTTATGCAGACAGCATCTGCACAAAGACCGGTGTTTTATAGGGTAGAGCGATAAATCCAAACCCGTTTTACGAAGGATGGTTTTCGTTCTATTGGGGCGAAGGAAGGCTTTGTGCCTTTTGAGACACAATAGAGCGTAAAGCGACGAAATCAGCCGCTTTAAGGCGGGCATGGATTTGTCGCTCTACCTTAACCCGGTCTGCCGAAGCAGACCGGGTCGCAATTGAAAAAAGAATTAGTAGCCAACCTTTTCCCAGCACTCGAAGGGAGCAGCCAGTTCCTCGCTGATGTAGACCTGGGTCTTCTTGGTCTGCAGCATGGTGGAAGGCAGATAAGGAGTGATGGGTCCGTGTGTGCACAGACGGGAAGTCATTCTCTGCCAGGAGGGGAAGGTACCGCAGGTAGCCAGTGCGTGTACTTCGATGCGCTCCTTAGCACGCATTACATCCAGAGGGCCGATGGTAGCGGCACAGGGAGGCACATTGGCGATGTCGCCGGACTGGCCGAAGGTGCCGTTCAGGGAGTTCTGCATAATGGTCATGGGGTGCAGCTTAACAATCTGAGCAGGCTGATTGAGCCACTCTTCAATGTCGCCGGAGCCGATGAACTCGGGGATGGGGTCTACGAAAGCCATATGGCCTGCCCAACCGGGAGAGGTGGAAGCAATGTCAGCGCCGCCTTCGGAAATATCATTGATAATGTTGGAATAATCCTTGATATTTGCGTTGGTGGGGAAATGCACATTTTCCATAGGCATACGCAGATCTTCGTCGATCTGATAGTACAGATACTTGATCATGGAGTGAGCAAAGCCGGCCTCATAGGTAATGGGGGCAATGTTGCCGTCCTGGTCTGCCCATTCATCTTCTGCAAACAGGTGGACCTTGGAGCAGTCAACACGGAAATAGTTGATCAGCTGTGCCAGGGGGATGTAGGTGTCGGGCTCAGGGTTGCCCAGGATCATGGTGAAGGTCTTACCGGCTTCGGAAGCGGCCTTCAGACGGGAAAACAGGGTTGCGATCAGGACAGGATGGGGGTTCATCATGACCTTAACCTGGAACTCGGGGTGCCACCAGGGCTCACGCTGTTCCAGTTCCTTGCCGCTCATCTTGCGAACACGCTCGCAAACTTCCTTGTCCTTGAAGGGTACAAAGTCATGGGGCAGGAAATCAAACTTGGTTGCGGGATCGACAATAAAGTCTTTCATAGTTTCACTTCTCCTTTTAAAATTACTTTTTTAACATTCATTTTATGGTCCACAATGACCAGGTCGGCGCGCTTGCCAATGGCAATCTCGCCACGATCGGTCATGCCATAGCACTTAGCCGGGTTATAGGATGCAAAGTTAAATACATCCACCAGTGAAGCACCGGTGTGCTTCATCATATTCCGGCAAGCCACATCCAGGGTCAACTTGGAGCCGGCGATTTCACCTTCAAAGTCAAAGTTGATATCGGTAACACCGTCATAACCCTCAGGAACAGGGCCGTCAAAGACGCAGGAGTCAGAAATCAGCATAATCCTGTCATCCCCTTTAATGCGGCGCACCAAGCGAAGCATATAGGGATCTACATGGATACCTCTGCTGTCACAGATCAATTCTGCGTAGATATCCCGGTTGTAGTTGACCGCCTCATCCACGCAAACGCCCCGGCATTCCGGATATTTGGGCAGATCACCGGTAGCATTGGTGTGGTGGGTGCCAACCTTAAGGCCGTAGGGCATCAGCGCCTCAATCTGCTGGGGAGAGGCTTCCGAGTGGGCAACGGTGAAAATGACCTTGGGATTTGCCATTTTGGCATCCCGGACGAATTCTTCTATATGTTCCCGCTCCGGTGCCACGCACCAGGCATAGGCTGCCTCGCCGGCGGCATCAATAAGGGGCTGATAATCTTCTTTGCAGATGGGACCCTTCCAGGGGTTGCCCTCCCGGTCAGCGCCAAACTTGGGGTTCATATAGGGAGCCTCCATGTATAGACCTGCGAAGTTTGCACATTCGGGGGTCTGCATAGCCGCCTTCATGGTAGCGATCTGCTCCAAAAGATTTTCCTTGTTTTGATTAAAGTACAGCGTAGGAAGCATAGTAGTTGTGCCGTGCTGCAGATTGAACTGGGCGGCATGGGCAGGATCTTCAAATACCCATTTGCCTCCACCTGCGTGGTTGTGGGTGTCGATCAGGCCAGGGCCCACATAGGCACCTTCCGCATCCAAAATCTCACAGCCTTCAGGAATGGGGGTGTTCCGCATCTCGCCGAATCCAGCAATCTTGCCATCTTCCACCAGCAGGACCGCTTCGGGAATGAAGTGGTCCTTCATAATAAGTTCCGCGTTAATAATGGCTAACATAGAGCCGCTCCTTTCCTTTTGGAAAATTAGCGGTCAGCCAACTGGTTGTCGTAGTGCAGGTCGTAAGCCTTCTCTTCGGGAGTGAACTTACGCAGGGTGTTGATGGTGGCGCCACCCTTCCACTTGCGGTCGTTAACCGGTTCAGTGGTGCCCATAACGGTAACATTAACCTGACGATGACGGGCACGAACATGGTCCCAGTCGATGAAATAGATATGTGCAAATTCGCCGCCGTCCAGAACGCCGTCCTTGATGGTCATAGTCTCGCTGCGGCCGAAAAATACGCTGCGCAGGTGGCCATCGGTGTTCATAGAGGTATAGTTGCCGGGCTCGTCCACATAACGGCCAAATTGTGCGTGAATGGGGCCGGGATGGCGGTAATCGCCTTCATTGGTATAGTCAGGAATCATCTTACGCATAATGTCCAGCAGGTCATGCTGCAGGTACTCCAGGTCGAAGGAGTCGATATCATGAGAGCATTCCTGAATCATAACAGAGCAGGTAGTGTGGTGGGAAGCAATGCAAACAGTGCCGTTCTGCACACCAGACTCCTTAACAATAGCCATGACTTCCTTGGAAATGTCATGGAAAGTGGGAATCCAGCCACGGCTCTGCAGTTCCAGTTCCTTTTGATAAACCTTAAATTCCATATTTGATCCTCCAAAAATATTATTTATTTCTCAGGGGTTACCCTGTTAAATACTGTGCATCTCTTCCAAAAGGGCCTTGGCCTCTTTTGCGATCAATTCGGCAGTCCCGGACTTAAAGCGGGAAGATCTTGCTTCATAACCGCCTTCATCGTAGGCATCCTTTGTAGGGAAGTAGCCACGAGAGCCGTTTGTCAGGCAGCAAGGGGAAACCATCTTGAAACCTTCTGCTTCCTTGATTGCGCGGCCGACTGCATTGAAGGGTTCACCCGGAATGCCCAATAAAGCAACGTCTCCGAGGACGATAGCACTCAATCGCAGGGGGAAAGATTCAGGACCGTTCTCCAAAAGTACTTTTCTGCAAGCATCGGCAACTACGGTGGTCAGTTCCATGCCTTCATAAGGCAGTTCGTTCTGACGGCCGGCATCATAAAGCTCCTTAATGCGATGGGCCTCCTCCAGCTCGGAAGGATCTGCCATGTTGGAAGGCAGCTGAATCGTCTTCTGGACGCACTTAAGGCTGTCTACATCCACGTAGTTTACTTTATCGTAAACCTGCATCACCGCACCTGCAACCACATTGCCCATATGCCGGGCATGGCCATAACCACGAGATACATCGTCGAAGTCCATGAACATATCGTTAAGGTCGCCATCCTTGGCGTTGACATTTACATGATTCACATCGCCCTGGGCACCATTAAAGAGGATACCTTTCACATTGTCCAGACATTTTTCAATTGTACGGCGGAAGAAGCCGGGCCAGTCAGCTGTCAGCTTGCAATCGCCAACCGTATCGGGATGGTCAGCAAAGTTTGCAAGAACGATTGTTTCTGCATCCGCTCTGTCAAAACGGAGTACATTCACACGCTCATCCACTTCACCGATGGGGTGCAGAATATCGGGGTTGCCCACACCGGGGTTGGTACGAACCTTACCGTCCTTCATACGGAAACGACGGATGAAAGCAATGTTGGGAGCCTGTCCAACGGCCCAGCCCATTTTTGCAGGCTTCAGATCGTCGATGGCCATTTTTGCTGCATCTGCCAACTTCCGGCAAAGGCTGTGAGTATACTCACGGATAAGTTCATTATCGGAATCAATATCCAAATGGGGAGACGTATGGGTATGGGTTGAGTGAATATAGATATTCTGTTCAGGCAAGCCGGTTGCTGCACTGACAGCAGCCAGGAATGCATTGATCTCATCTTCGTCGATGGCGCAGGTATCCAGGGTGATCAGCACCGCAGTGTTGCTGCCACAGGATAAAGCCAGGGCATTCACTTCAAGAGGATCCAACACACCGTCTGCCAATCGGATTTTATAATATCCACGAATAGATATACCCAGCATCGGTGTTACATCCAGCCGGGCAAAACCTGCCTTCAAATTGCTCATAAATATTTCCTCCTATGCCTTCAGGCACAATTTTATATGGTAACATTATAGCGAAAATGTCTCAAAAACGCAACGCCCTTTTCCATTTTTATAGCTTTGCACAAATTAATTCACCTTATTTGGGCAGAATTACGGCTTTGTTTTTCTTTTTTATCTTGAAAGAAAATAATATTTGTGTTATGATAAATTAAACACAAATCTGTTTGTCGGATTGTCACTAATCGAGGTGTTATTTATGCAGACACGGCTGAAGCGAAACTACCATTGGGTGATTGCCGCTACTGTCTTTTTTGAAATGCTTGTTGTTGGCGGCGTGCTGAATGTCATGAACAGTCTATTTCTGATCCCAATAACAGAATCCTTGCAGATCAGCCGCGCAACTTACGGCCTGGCATTTAGCCTGAAAAGTGTGTGTGCTTTGCTTTCCAATGTGTTATCGGGCATACTTTTTGTCCGGCTGGGATATAAGAAACTAACCCCTTGTTTTCTCTTTATCATGGCTGCAAGTATGCTTCTTATGGCAAACGCCCAAAGTGTTGGTGCCTTCTTCGCGGCTTGCGCTATGGTTGGCCTTTGCGAAGGTTTTGTTTCTGTTTGTTCCTGCGCCTGGGTAATCGGTGCCTGGTTTCACAAAAATCACGGTCTTGTAATGGGCGCAGTGACTTCCGCCACCGGCTTGGGTGGAAGTTTATTTGGCATTATTTTGGCATCTCTGATTGAAAGTTCCGGTTGGCAAACCGGCGCCTTGTTTTGTGTAATCTCCATCGCAGCGGCAGGGTTACTTGTAACACTGCTTGTTCGGAGCAAGCCCCGGGATATAGGCCTTCTACCCTTTGGAGAGGGACACATCAGCGGAAAAAAAGCGCCTGGCCATCACTGGGTTGGCTACACAACAGCCCAAATGTTCCGTGCTCCCGTTTTTTATCTGCTCCTTCTTGGCACATTGCTTTCCTGTACCTGTGCCAGTTCCTTCTCCGTTTTTCTCACGCCCCACCTGCAGGACTGCGGTATGGATCCCCTTTCGGCCGCCGGTGTCCTAAGTTACCTGTACATTCTTTTAGCCGTAACAAAATTTGCAATTGGCACTCTTAGTGACAAAATTGGTCCTAAAGCCGCCTCTTTGATCTGCCTGGGCATTTGTCCTGTAGCCCTTTGCCTTATGGCCGGCATAAGTAATACCCTGACAGCATATCTGAGCATTACCGTTGCCTCCCTTGCACTCCCCCTAACAGCACTTATTGCGCCTTTATTGGTCCCATATCTGCTGGGAACCCGCTGCAGCAGTATTGCCAACGGCATTATGCTGGCAATGGCTGCATCGGGTAGCATTCTTTCCAATACGCTTTCTAACCTTATGCACGATATGCTGGGTTCCTACCGTCTTTACTTCTGGATTTCTGCCGGCGTTGCGCTGTGCGTCTTCTTCCTGTATCTTCTTATGTTCTCCCTTTCTGAACGGGATAAGAAAAAACTGAAATGAAATTTATATATGAGGTGTATGATCATGAAAGCAGAAACTTTGCAAGCAATCACAAATGCCTACGACATCGAAATGGAATGCATCCGGGAAATGAAAGATTACATTGATCCGGAAGCCTTTGGCAAAGCAGTTGACCTTTTGGCAACGGCTCAGCGCATCGGCACTTCCGGTTGCGGCCATTCCGGCATTATCTGCCAGCATATGGCCCATCTGATGTGCTGTATTGAGCGGCCTGCCCGCTTCATTTCCCCCGCAGAAGCCGTTCACGGTGCATCCGGCTATCTGCAGGCAGGCGACGTGATGATATTTGCTTCCCGGGGTGGAAAGACCGGTGAGCTTCTTCCCATCGCTGATATCTGCAAGCGCAAAGGCGTAAAAATTATCACCGTAACTGAAAATCTGGAGTCCCCCTTGGCAAAAGCCGCCGATGTAGTGCTGAAACAGCACGTCAACCGGGAGACTGACAAGTGGAATGCCCAAGGGACCACCTCCACCACAGCCCTGTGTTTGATCTTCCATGCGCTGCAGGCCGCCGTCATTGAAGAAACCGGCTACCAGGCAGAGCAATTTGCCTTAATTCACCCCGGTGGAGCTGTGGGCGAACGGCTGAACCATAAACCTTTATAAGGAGAAATCCTATGGCAACAGGACGACTGAAAATTGATATCCGCAGACAAGCCATCCTGGAAAAACTCAATAAAGACGGGCAGGTATTTGTAACAGACTTGAGCGCCCAGTTGGGAGCAACCCCTGTCACTATCCGTAACGATTTGGATGCCTTAGCCGCAGAAGGGCGTTTAGAGCGCATACAAGGTGGGGCTATTCGCAAACAGCAGTCAGAAAAACTGGGGTTTTCCCTATTCGTTTCTGCTCCGCTTCATGCGCAGCGGCAAGCTATCGCAAAGACTGTACTGGAATACATCCATGACGGGGACACTATTTTCTTCAACTCCGGTATGACAACTGCTACCGTTGCAGAGATTATCAGTCAGCGCAGTCGGCTGAATGTAGTGACAAATTCTTTGGCAGTTGCTAACTATCTGGCCCATCAGCCCGACACCAACCTGATTTTATTGGGCGGTGAATTAAACCCAAACTACGGCTTCACCTATGGTGGAAATGCGTTGGACCAGCTTCAGCAGTACCAGCCACAGTGGAGCATTCTGTCTGTGGACGGAATACACCCCCAGCGGGGCATTACCACCTATCACGCCAACGAAGTTATGATTGACCGGGCAATGATTGCGCAAGCCCAAAAGACTTTGATTGTGGCAGACCACCGGAAGATTGGCAATATCGGATTCTCCCACATTTGCAATCTATCCCAATGTCATGCATTAATCACTGATAGTAGTGCTGACCCCTCCACCCTGGAGCGCATTCGCCAGCAAGGTGTGGAAGTGCGAGTTGCAGCCCCCACAAACGAATAACAAAATGGACTCACCCATTCAAATGGGTGAGTCCATTCTTTATCACTTCTTTAGAACCAAGGAAATACCGCTGTTATGGGCCATCTGCAGGTTAATAGTCGTGCCTTTCTGGATGGCAGTGCAATTTCCCAAAGGCAAGGCCTGCTCTAACTGCCAGCCGGGGAGCACTTCCACATTTGATTCTGTGTCCTCCGGCTCATAATTGATGAGCACGAGGATCTTTTTATCCCCCAATGTATGTTCCGTCATACCCAAATAAGGATCGTTCTTTGTTGCGATCCGTTCGGCGGAACGAAGATCCATCAACTCATAGATCTTATAAAGCTGCTCGTAAACACCATTGGGCGTTTTGGCTGTATAGTCCTCAATGGGATAGTTCAGATACCAAACCTTACCTCTGCCGTATGTATTCACAGACAGCGCAGGTGTCCCATCCATTGTAGATAGTACAACCTCTGCAGTGGTAGGTGTCATCGGGTTCATTACCTCACTAAAAAGGGAAAGTTGGGTGCCATCAGACAGGGTAACTGCATCTGTATGGGCCTGAGTTGCACGATGGTCAGGCCGCAGGCCCGTCAGTGCCTCAAACCCGGAAAGGAATGCCCCACCGGAGGAAATATACAACGTAGCACCGTTCTTTACGCGCTCCGTCAAGTCGAGGAACGTGCGATAGTAAAGGCAATTATCTCCGATTGCAGAAGGTATCAGATATACATCACTTTGGGGAATTTCATCCTCTGCATAACAGAAACGCAGTTCCAAACCGGCCTGTTTTGCAAGGAGGAAACTGCCGTAAGCAGCCGCCCAGGTATCCTGCTCCCGGGTTAAAATGCAGACAGCATCTTTTACAGGGGCTGTCAATTCTGTGGGGAATGCATCTGCATATTCCTGCATTTTTTTCATTGCTTTCAGTACAGGCTTGGGGCTGTGATCTGCATAGAATACGCCCAATTCCCGTTCGATACCACCCCAGTCATAGGGGGCATGGTGCAGATTGGTCTGCTCATTGGCACACCACCACATGTACGCCCGCTGATTGTGGGCCCAGGCTGTCATAGCAGAAGCGGTAAAATAGTCTGCAGCCTTCTCGTCGCTGATGATCATAGGGCCAAGCACGCCTACTTCTTCCGGGAAGCAAGGCTTACCGGAAAGGCCTGCGTATACTTCCGACTCGGCCGCAGCATGCAGGGCGCTCTTCATTTTATGCATGGGATCAGTGTTACAAAAAGGCGTAAAGAGCGGATAGGGATGGGTCGTCAGCATATCCGTGATTTCACCCTGATCCTGGATGGTAAAGTTGCCGGTGGGTCGCAGAGAGTGCATACCCGAGAGCATAGGCCGGGTGCTATCCAGCTCTTTTACGGCCATCGTAATGGTCTTCGCCCAGGTCCAGGCCTGCTCCCGGGTGGTTGGAGCGAGACAGTTGCACTCATTACCCAACTCCCAGGCAACAATGGCGGTTTCTTCCTTAAAACGTTTCACCAAATACTGGACAAACCGAACCTGCCACATAATCGCATTGGGGTCTGTGAGCACATTTACACTTTCTAAAAGCCGGGGCACATACAATCTTCCGCTCATCCAGCCGGTAATGAAGCTAACGATCAACTTCATCCCATACTTCTCTGCCAACCCGCAAAAGGCAGAAAAACGTTCCACCATTACGGGATCTATGCCTGCTTTTCCCTCTTCTGTAAAAGGCAGAGGTTCTTCGTTCTCATAGCGAACCTCCTTCTTTGCGCCTGCATAAGCATACAGCTGCTTCAAAGGCTGAAAATCAGACCACAAAGGAAAAACGCGTAAAAAGCGGATCCCCATTTCCTGCATGCGGCACAGGTCATCCTCTAACGCCTTTTCGTTCCAGTCGTGCCACATATTGGTGCCGGCATGGGAGGCCCAGTAGTTTACGCCAAGAGTAAACGTTCCTTCTTGCAAAGGTATCTTTGTGCTTTCCATATTATGTGCCCTTTCTCCAGGTCAAAGCCATTTCAATATGATTGAGCAATACACCATCTGCGCCCAGGGCCTGACACTTTTCAAGGCTTTCAATGCTGCCGTTCATCGTTTCCAAAGACATGGCTGCAAATGGCTCTTCCGGAATGTTGCATGCCATGATGAACACCTGGGCATTAGGGCATTTTGCCTTGACATCTGCAGGAGTCACTCTGGTAAGCCACTGCTCCCACAGCCGAATAATGCCTGCACCATTTTGATAGAATGCTTCTGCATCCTTTTCACTGGGAAGGAAAGCCAGAATCCGTTCCGGGGGAAGGTGGGCAGCAAAACATTTCAGCATATCCAGGCTCATCACACCGGGAACAACAGGAAGACCGGAATCAACAATGTATTTTGCCAGTTCCTCGTCGTAGTCCGTCAATTTAATATGTAGCAAAATGGGCGTGTTTTCCTTGTAATTTTTCGCCAGTTCCTCAAAAGTAATAACTTTTTCATTCTTTTTGGCCAGCATTTCCTGCATTTGTTCATAGGTAACACCATCTACCGTTGCTTCCACGCCCGCAAGGCGGGAAAGGTCATTATCGTGGTAGATTACATAGACACCGTCAGCAGTCCTGCGGATATCACACTCTACCAGGTCCGCGCCCATTTTTGCTGCGCCAATCATCGTCTCCAGCGAGTTTTCTTTTCCAAAGCTGCCACCTCTGTGGGCAATCAGTTTCATAATTTGTCCTCCTGTTCAGAAAAAAGTTGACATTTCTTCTGCATTTTTTATAATAGTAACATATCCTTTTTTCATTTGCAACCATGAAGGAGAGTAAATTGCTATGGAATTAAATGTACTAAGTTTTAATATCTGGTGTCATAACATGCCCGGTAATAATAGCGTTCGTAGCCGCGCCCCAAGGCTCAAAAAGGTTTTGGGAGAAACAGATGCAGATATTGTCGGTTTACAGGAATGCACACCCCCTTGGTTAGAACATCTTGATGAAGATTTCGGCAGCAAATACGAGATTTTTAATGTATGGCGTGCCAAGCACAACCATGAATCCGCCCCCATGATGTGGAAAAAAGATCGTTTTGAATGCCTAGATAAGGGCTGTTTTTGGCTCTCCGATACTCCGGAAGTGGAATCCGAAGGCTGGTGTGAGTGGAAATGCAACCGAATCTGCACTTGGGCAAAGCTGCAGGAAAAGGCCACCGGAAAGGTCTTTCTCTTTATGAACACCCACTTTGGGTTTGGCGACCAGTGCCAGATAAAAAGTGCAAAACTTATACGCGAATACAGCCAGAAGTTGGGCGACTACCCCACCGTCATTACCGGCGACTTTAATATGCGCCCGGATTTTCCTGCCTACGAGGCTATGACCGCCTTATATACAGATGTCAATATGGCAACCGCTAAGGATATGGGTAACACTTTTCATGGCAACCAACCTGGAAAGCACCCAAAAGAACGAATCGACTATTGCTTTGTTGATAAAGGTTTTCAGCCCATCGGCTACCGTCGCATTACCGATAAAGTATGGGGACTCTATCCCAGCGACCACTACGGCATCCAGGCCCGCATCCGATTTTCTGAATAAATTTTTTGGGAGCAAGCCATCAGCTTGCTCCCATTTTTATTCTTTGATCACAACCTCAATATCTCCGGTAGTGGTTTTAATCTCACAGCTCCCACCATTTGCAAAATCAGGCACAGATACTTTTCCGGTAGTTGAATGTGCCGATACTTTTTTGGGGGTCAAGAAGCTACATTCTACATCGCCGGTAGTTATTTTGACAAAGATACTTCCGGCATCGCAGCCTTCCATGTACACATCTCCGGTAGTACCTGTCACACAGAGTTGCTCGGCAATAACTACGCCCCACAGTGAAATATCTCCGGTAGTAGCTTTAAGTTTCACTGACTGTGCGGATTTTCCACCTAATCGTATCTCGCCGGTTGTAACATTTATGTTAATAGATTTCTTAGCATCTGCATAGCAAAACACATCGCCGGTATGCGCAGAAATATCTATACTTTCAAAAGCTAACTCGCCAGAGATAACGGCACTACCCGTAATACTCTTCATAAAAAGTTTACCATATTCCCCCTTTGGGAGATAAACTTCAACTTTTGATTTTCTAAATTGAATACCAATGCGCTCATGCCATGCTCTGTTATCCTTAACTGTAACAGTAAGTACTCCATCGGCTACAGCAACCTCGGGTGTCAGTTTTTCATCGGTGTAACAAACTACGGATATTTTTTCATCCTCTGTATGATAAAACCGCACGTCAGCAGTGTCTACCAAGACATTGACATCCGTAAAATCCGATGTAACTTCATAGGTTCTCTCCTCAAACTGCATCGTGGAGAGCTTTGCAAAATCCCAATCCAATCCCTTCATCACTCCAGCAAATAGAATTCCACCAATCAAGATCAAGAATGCTGCTATAATCAGCCAAACTTTTGTCATCTTAGCCATTATGCCTTCTCCTTTCTTCTCAAGCACTTCCACAGAGCGATTGCCACTAACTTTGTCAGTAACGCCATACCCTTGGTAGCCATTTTACATCCGTAGAAGAAGAAAATCGCCAATCCTGCGCAGACCAAGCTTGTGCCGATGACAGCCAAGCCGGAAAGAGCATAATCGATACAGATAAAGTAGACTGCCGCAATAGGTAGGGCAGCAGCGCAGGCAACCAAAGCTACAAACACCGCCCATAAAGATACCACCACAGCCCACAGAGAAATCACAAGGGAAAACCCTATCGCCAGTACGGAAACCACAAGTGAGAAGGCTACCGCAAGCGCGGCAATTAAAAGTGAGAACCACACAGGACTACCCAGTATTAAAAGGGTAATTTCCCAAGGCTTCAGTCTGCGCTTTGTCTGCCCTGGCTCTGTAACCGGAGTACCCTCTGCAGTAACAGGCTCTTCCACAAAAGCCGGTTCTTCTACTCTATGATCCGCAAGAATTTGTGCTGCGATTTCCTCCACATCCCCAATTTGTGCAACAGCATCTTCCTCGGAAATACCCTCTTCCACTCGGTCTTCGATCATTTCGCTGTAGAAAGTGAGCCGCTCTTCAATATCCTCCTGGGACAAAGCGGAAAGCTTCTTTTCCAGTTCCAATAGAAATTTAAGTTTCGTCATAGGGCGCCTCCTTGGTAACAAAACGGTAGATGGAGAGGATTTCCTGCCATTCTTCCTTGAAATCCTCAATGCGTTTTACCCCATCCGGGGTGATCTGATAGTATTTCCGGAGTCTTCCTCCGTGTTCGGCAGATTCCACCGTCAGCATATTGCCGGTTTCCAGCCGCTTCAGAATGGTGTATAAGGTAGACTCGGAAAGTTCGATGTAGGGCTTCATATCTTTGATGATCTTATAGCCATATGACGGCTCATCCTTGATTGCCGCCAGTACGCACACATCCAAAAGTCCGCGCTTCAATTGAATGTCCATAATATTCCCCCTTACGATATGCATCGTAACACGAGGTATTGTGCTTGTCAATAGAAATAAGCGAAAATTCTACACAAAATGAAAAAGCCCCCGGCAGGGAGCCTTCTCAATTATATACGGAGTATTAACGCAAAGAAAACCCCACCACGTTTGTGGTGGGGTTTGTGTTCGCATTACCTATCTTCCCGGGGGAGCGATGGGAGCGCTGCCAGTGGCAGATGAAGCGACCTGAGCGAGTGGCAGGGGTCGGCGAAGGACGAAGGTGCTTCGCCACCGAGGACATTCGCCGGGGTACCCCAACAGGAAACAGGTGGACCCTCATCGCAATCAACACGAACTATATAATAAAAAACCTCACCACTTTCGTAGTGAGGTTTCTGTGTTCGCGTTACCTA
>JAZNZO010000016.1:0-7470 GCA_045594945.1 Faecousia sp. | reverse complement strand
TCGGACCAAGAGCCGCAGAAGATAAATAACAAGGCTGCAAATTTGTAAGGAGAAAACTATGGCAACCGTTGTTGTAACCGGCGGATCCCGGGGAATTGGGGCCGCCACTGTAGCCGCCTTTGCCGCCCGGGGGGACAAGGTCTACTTCCTTTATGAAAAAGACCACGCCGCCGCCGCAAAAGTCCGGGAAGAAACCGGCGCCACCGCCATTTGCTGTGACGTGGCCCACTGGGAAAAGGTGGAAGCGGCCTTTTCCATTATTCCTTCCATTGATGTGCTGGTGTGCAATGCAGGTATTTACATGGGAGGTCTTTTCCACCAAATGGAGGGCCGTGATTTTGACCGGCTGATGGATGTGAATGTGAAAGGCATTTTCCACTGCGTGAAAGCCGCCACCCCCGCATTTCTGAAAAATCACGCCGGCAGCATTATCACCGTCAGTTCTATGTGGGGACAGGTGGGCGCTTCCTGCGAAGTGGCCTATTCTGCCACCAAGGGCGCGGTGATTGCTATGACCAAGGCCCTGGCCCAGGAATTGGGGCCCAGCGGCGTAAGAGTCAACTGCGTATCCCCCGGCGTTATTCAAACCGATATGTGCGCCACCGTTTCCCCGGAAAGTATGGAGGAACTGAAGAACAACACCCCTCTGGGCCGTAACGGTGTGGCAGAAGATGTGGCCGCCACCATTTTGTATTTAGCCGACGCCCCCTTTGTCACCGGACAAGTCGTCGGGGTCAACGGCGGCATAGTATTGTAGATGTATAATAAGGAGAATATACTGTGAAGATTGCTATTGCTTGTGATCACGGCGCACTGGCGCTGAAGAATGTTTTTGTTGCCCATTTGCAAAAGCAGGGCTATGAAGTGGTGGATTTTGGCACTCACACCTTAGACTCCTGCGATTATCCCGACTTTGCCGCCCCTGCCGCCAAGGCCGTTGGCTGTGGCGAGTGCGAAAAGGGTGTTGTGCTTTGCACCACCGGCATCGGCGTGAGCATCACCGCCAACAAAATTAAGGGTGTTCGCTGCGCCCTTCTTTCCGATGTGCTTTCTGCCCGTATGACCCGGGAACACAACGACACCAATATGATGGCCATCGGCGCAGGCATTGTAGGCCAGAACCTGGCCCTGGAAATTCTGGACACCTGGATGGGCACAGAATTTTCCCACAACGAGCGCCACCAGCGCAGAATTGACAAAGTAATGGCTTTGGAGAAATAAATCCGGCAACTGCCAACAAATAGAGCGACACTTTAATAAGTGTCGCTCTTAAAATTTATCTATGATGGTTTGGTTGGCTTTTTCTATGTCCTCATTTTCAAGGCCGGCTTTATGGAGCCAGGCCATTTCCGTTTCACAGCCGTGCGGGACTGCCCAGGCGCCTGCATCACTGCCACAGGCCACCAATCCCCCTAAATCCTTATAGGCTTTCACATTTACAAGGGCGCTTTCCAGGATTTCTTCCACAGCCTTGTCCGGATAGCGGCCCTTGCCCAAAAGGTTACCGATGGTGGAAAGGGTGGGCACCCAGGTAACCCCCGCTTCTTTCATGGCGCAAAGGGCTTCTTCGTTTAAGTATGCTCCGTGCTCGATGGAGTCCACCCCGGCTTTTGCTGCAGCCATCGCCGCATACACCCCATTACAATGGGCCATCACCGCCATTCCCAAATCCTTGGAGATGGATACCATATAGGCGATTTCCCGCTCAGTAGGCCCGGTCTGCATCAGTTTTCCCGGGTTGTCAAAGTCCATCAGGCCGGAAATCATTATTTTGATAAAATCCGCCCCGTTTTTCTTTTGTTTCTCCGCAAGGGCGGCAAATTCCTTTTCGTTTTGGAAGGTTTCTCCAATGAATGCCCCGTAGCAGCCGGCTTTACACAAAGGAGAAAGGGGGGTACGGTAAGTGATGCCCATAGGGGCAGCCAACTGCCTTGCCCGCTTGCCCACGCCCCATCGGTCGCCTCCATCCCGCAGGTAGGTATAGCCCAGGGCCTTGTAGGTTTTCAGCACTTCCTGGATATACCCTTCCAAGGGTTGCTGCCGGTGGCGGTCAATGGCATCTTTCCAGTACAGTCCGTCCAGGACTGTGTGCATATGACAATCTACCATACTCAGCACCAGAAAATGGGGAAGGGCATCCGGCAGCAGAACATATTAAACAGATAGCACATGCAAAGCGATGCGCAGGGACTGCCCGCCATCGCAAAGCCCCGGGTATTGCCTGCGTGACGGCGGTATGCCTGGCCGCCGTTTTCCATATAGTTTAAGGTCCGCAGATACTCGTCGTTATCCGGCTCCATTGATACGGCCCGGCGTATATGCTCCAATGCCGTAACCTGGTTGCCCAGTCCGTGATGGGCAAGGGCAGACAGGTAATACCATCTGCCGTCCTTGGTTTGGCTGGACTGCAAAGCATTTAAGGCCTCCTGATACCGGCGGTACTGAATATACCGCATTGCCGCCTGCTGATAGGTGTCGCCCTCCGGCTGTTCCTGCCGGGCATAGCCCCCAAAAGGATCATAGCCGTAACCGCCATATCCGCCGTAACCGCCGTAGCCGTTAGGCCCTTGCTGTTTTGCTTTTTCCGGATTTTTAATTTGTTCGTAGGCATCGTTTACCTGCTGCATTTTTCTGGCGGCTTCCGCATCACCCGGATTTCTGTCCGGGTGATATTTTTTTGCCAGCGCCCGATAGGCCTTTTTAATTTCCTCATCGGTTGCATCCGGGCTCACACCCAAAATCTTATAAGGATCCATTTTTCGCCCTCTTTTGCTTCTGTCTGTACTGCAGCCACACGCCGCCGTACAGAATGTTATCCATCAGGTGCTTGTCTTCCACCAGGGGAAGCCGCTCATAGGCCTCGGTACAGCCCGCCATTTCCAGCACCAAAAAATCCGTCCATTTCTCCCAGTCCTGCCCCATTCCCATTGCCAGGAAGGGGTTATAGGCGCCCTTTTTCTTGTCCCGGGCATAGTCTACTGCCCCATCTGCCAGGTAAATAAACCGGCCCAGGCAGTTTGCCATTTGCCGCAAATCCCGTTCCCACATATCCTCTTTATAAACAAAGAGTTCTTCCAGAAGTTGGCCGAATGCTCCGGCAGGCAAATCAGGGTTATTGCAATTCTCCTGCTCCAAAAGCCGGATCTGGGCGAGTTTTTCTTCCATCGCCCTGCACTGGCGGGGATAACGGGCCGCAATCTCGTTCCTGTTCTTTCCAAAGAGCCGCAGAAGGCTCTTTGCATTTGCTCCGTCCTTATCTTCCTTGTCGTCCAGGGCTTTATAATAAGCCAGCGCCACATTCATATCGGCGCAGTAGGCAATATATTCACTGTCTACCCAGGGTCGGGGTTTCACAGGGTGCATTCCGCATGCCTTTTTGCCGGATACTTCTTCCGGCTCATAAAGAGAATGGAGCACAAGGGCCAAAAAAGCCAGGTCAAAACTAAGCCCCAGCCGGGCAAGAGAACCGTGCCGCAGGCGCATTTGCCGGCAAATGCCGCAGTAAATACTGCGGTAGCGGGCATCTTCTTCCGAAGACAGTTCTTTGATATCCGCCATGACAAAACCGAACATATGCACCCCTCCTTTTTCTTTACTATAAAGGCCATTTGTGAATAAAATATAACTTTACGTGATTTTTCTGTCCATCAGCCACCGGTTTAAGCCCCCGCCGTAAAAAACGATGCTCACACAGCAGTATAGCCACAAAAAACTCATGGCCGCCCGGTACATGGTGCCATATAGGTTTACATAATTCGACGAATAGGCCACATAGACAGAAAACAGATTGGAAAACACCAGCCAGCCAAAGGAAGCAAGCACCGCACCCGGCAGGCTCTGTTTCCAGGAAAATTCCCCGTTGGGCAGGGCCTTATACATGGCACAAAACAAGGCGATTTGGGTCAGCAGCAAAAACAGTTGCCGAAAGTCCACCGCCCCGGACAAAAAGGCAATCAGGGGCTCTTTTCCATAGGGAAGCGCCTCCAGCAGTGCCTTTCCAAAGACCTGCAGCACCAAGTTCAGCAGCAGCACCAGCAAAAAGGCGAAGGTGTAATACACACTCATAATCCTGGTATAGGGATATCCCCGGGTTTCCTGCAAACCATACACCGCATTGAGCCCCTTCAGCAGGCCGTAAATGCCCCGGCTGGCAGACCACAAAGCCGTCAGCGCCGAAAGCCCCAACAGCGTTCCGGTTGTGCCAAGGTAGGTTTCAAACACCAACTGCCTTGCCCCTTCCATCAGCGCTCCGGGTACAAAGCCTTCCAAAAAGGCCAGCAAATTTTCCACTTCCAGCCCTGTGTGGCGCAAAAAGCCCAGCATCAGCACCAGCAAAGGGAAGAAAGAAAGAACCATAAAATAACAGGCAGAGGATGCAAAAAGCCCTACTTTCATGGAAAGCAGCTTTCTTACAATCTCCACACTCCGCCCCAAAAGGCCTCCTTTGGGTATACGCTCCACCATACACACTCCTTTTTTGCTTGCTATGTAAAAAGGCTTTTGTAAAGCGAAAAGCGCCAAAATAGGCCGCTTTAAGGCGGGTCCGGGTTTGCCGCACTATCCTATGGCAAAGACCTACCCCAAGAGAAGTAGGTCTTTGTATCTATATCTTATTCTGCAGAAATGAGGTAATAGTACACAGGCTGGCCGCCGGGGAGCAGATTTACATCTGCATCAGGGCAAAGGTCTGCAAAGATTTTCATTGCCTTTTGGGCCTGCTTTTCCTTAATATCCTGGCCGTAATACAGCGTGATATAAGATTTGCCCTCTTCGCGCACCTTTTCCGCCAAAGCCCGCAGGAGCACATAGATATCCTTGCTGTTGCCAAAGAGGCTGCTGCCTACCATTGCCAGGTAGTCGCCTTCGTGGATATCATAGCCGTCAAAATCAGAATTCCGGGCGGCATAGGTGATTTGCATGGTATCCACTGTCGCCAAGGACTCGGTCATGGCTTCCACATTTTCCGTTTCTTCCCCGTCGGGGTTAAAGTTCAGCATAGCCGTAATGCCCTGGGGCACTGTCTTGCTGGGAATAACCACCACGTGCTTGGGAGTCAGCGCATCCACCTGCTCGGCAGCCATAATGATGTTCTTATTATTGGGCAGCACATAGACGGTGTTGGCAGGGACTTTATTTACCACCGCCAGAATGTCCTGGGTGCTGGGGTTCATGGTCTGGCCACCGGAAATGATGCCATCCACGCCCAAATCACGGAACACGGCGGCAAGGCCGTCGCCTGCGCAAACGGCTACCGCGCCGGTTTCCTTGGTGGGCTCAGCAATTTCCGGCTCCTTGGGAGCGGGCGCTGCGGTTTCCAGCACCTTTTCTGTGTGCTGCAGACGCATATTCTCAATTTTTACAGTGGCAAAAGAGCCATATTTCACTGCTTCGTGAAGGGCGGCGCCGGGGTCATTGGTGTGCACGTGGACCTTGATGATTTCTTCATCGTCCACCAGCACCAGGCTGTCACCCAGGCCGTTTAAGAACTTGCGGAGTCTTTCCGGATCTTTCTTGTTTTCCCGGTTGATAATGAACTCGGTGCAGTAGGCGAAGGTGATGTCGGCCTCGTCAAAAGCGGCAAAGTCGGCGCCTTCCCGGGCAGGAGCGCTTTCCCCTTCCGGTGCAACCAGATCTTCTCCGTGCAGGGCGCTCATCATACCTTCCAGGGCCATCATCCAGCCCTTACCGCCAGCATCCACCACGCCGGCCTTTTCCAGTACCGGGTTCTGGTGGGTGGTGTTTTCCAGGGCGATATTACCCTCAATGATTGCCTGTTCCAGCACATATTCAAAATTGTTGTTCTCCCGGGCGGCCTTGACTGCACGGGCGGCAGCAAGGCGGGAAACGGTCAAAATCGTGCCTTCGGCAGGCTTCATAACTGCCTTATAGGCGGCATCCACGCCTTCGCGCATGGCGGCGGCCCAAAGTGTGCCGTCGCACTCGGTTGCGCCCTTCAGTTTTCGGGAAATGCCCCGCATCAAAAGGGACAAAATAACACCGGAGTTACCTCTTGCGCCACGAAGCATGGCAGAAGCGGCAGTGGCCGTTGTTTTTTCCACAGTGGGCTCATCCAGTTTCCGCAGTTCGGCTGCGGCGGCATTGATGGTCATAGACATATTTGTGCCGGTATCGCCATCGGGAACGGGGAAAACATTCAATTCGTTGAGTTTTTCTTTGCCAATCTCAATGGCCGCAGCAGCGCTGAGCAGCAGTCTGCGCAGTTCGGCCCCATCTACTTTCTGTATCAAGTGTGTACCCTCCAACTGTTATGCAATGGAATCAATAAACACGTTTACATCCCGCACTTCCGTATTGGTCAGGCTCTGGACCTTGTACCGAACTTCGGAAATGATAGAACTGCCAACCGCATTCATATTCACACCGCTGTCCACCATAATATGCACATCAATGGACACCGTATTGTCTTCGTTCATTACTACCCGAACACCCTTGCCCATTGCTTCCTTGCGGAGCAGGTGGAACAGGCCATCCTTCACAGAACGGGCAACCATACCCTTCACGCCAAAGCAGTTGGCGGCGGCAATGCCTGCAATTTCGGTATAAACACTGTTTGCAACGCTCACTGCGCCATTGTTGTTTTCCTGATAAATCATAGGTTACCTCCTTGTTTTACACTTGGGGTTAAATCAAACTTTCTTCCCAGCAGGCGGGGGCAGTCAGGCCCATCATCTTCACAACGGTGGGAGCCACATTGGCAAGGCCGAACTGGCCTTCCTTAATGGCATAGGTGCCTTCGGGATCGTAGATAATGAAAGGAACGGGGTTCAAAGAGTGGGCAGTACGAACAGAGGTCTTGCCCTTCTTGGTCTCGGTCATTTGGTCGGCATTGCCGTGATCGGCGGTGATCAGCACCCGGTAACCGTACTTATCGGCGGCTTCCAGGATAGCCTGCAGGCCCTTATCCACACATTCCATTGCATATACAACCGCTTCCATCACGCCTGTATGGCCAACCATATCGCCGTTGGGGTAGTTGCAGCGCAGGAACTGATATTTGCCGGATGCCATAGCGGCAACCATCTTTTCGGTGATTTCCTTACTCTTCATGGCAGGTGCCTGCTCAAAGGGAATTACATCGGAAGGTACTTCCTCGTAAACTTCCAGTTCTTCGCAAACCTTGCCGGAACGGTTGCCGTTCCAGAAATAGGTTACGTGGCCATACTTCTGGGTCTCAGAAACCGCATACTCGGAAATCTTGGCCTGACACAGCACCTCAGTCAAGGTGTTGGTGATGACGGGGGGCTGCACCAGGTAGTTTTCGGGAATATTCAGGTCGCCGTCGTATTGAAGCATACCGGCAAACTTCACGCCGGTATAGCCGGGACGGTCGAACTTATCGAAATCCTTGCGGTCGAAGGCCAGGGAGATTTCCTGAGCGCGGTCGCCGCGGAAGTTGAACAGGATGACGCTGTCGCCGTTGGCGATCTTACCAACAGGCTCGCCGTCCTT
>JAZNZO010000015.1:0-5447 GCA_045594945.1 Faecousia sp. | reverse complement strand
TTGCGGGAAAATTCAGGACGCCCCGGAACTGGAGCATACCGGCAAACTTCACGCCGGTATAGCCGGGACGGACGAACATAACAAAAACCTTACGGACAAACGCCAGGGAAATTTCCTGGGCCCGGTCGCCCCGGAAGTTAAACAGAATTACGCTGTCGCCGTTTTCAATTCTGGCAACGGGCTGACCCTCTCTTGCCACCACGAAGGCGGGAAGATCCTGGTCAATACAGCCGGTTTCTGCCCGGAAGGTTTCAACTGCTTCCATCGCAGAGGCAAACTGCCGGCCCAGGCCCTGCACGTGGGTACGCCAGCCCAGTTCCACCATGCCCCAGTTGGCTTCGTAGCGGTCCATTGTAATCTGCATACGGCCGCCGCCGGAAGCGATTGCATAATCGTAGCCGTCACCGGTCAGTTCTTTTAACACATCTTCCAGCATACCGATGTACTCGTGGGCGGAAGTGGCAGGCACATCACGGCCGTCCAGCAGGATATGGCAGTAGGCCTTCTTCACGCCGGATGCCTTTGCCTGCTTCAAAAGGGCAATCTGGTGATGAATGTTGGAGTGGACATTGCCATCGGACAGCAGGCCCATTAAGTGCATGGCCTTGCCTGCCTTGGCATTTTCCACCAGGTCAATCCAGGTCTTGGATGCAAACAGCGCGCCGTTTTCGATGGACTCGCCCACCAACTTTGCGCCCTGAGAATAAACCTGACCGCAGCCTAAGGCATTATGGCCTACTTCAGAGTTGCCCATATCCTCATCAGAGGGCAGACCAACAGCAGAGCCGTGTGCTTTCAGATAGGTATGGGGGCAGGTTGCCAGCAGACGGTCCAAGGTGGGCGTATTTGCCTGCACGACTGCGTCACCGCTGCCGCCGTCACCCTTACCGACACCGTCCATAATTACCAAAACAATGGGTTTTTCCATAAAAGGATTCCTCCGTTATCTCTATTGTATGTGCTTGGGGCATTCTTTCAGTTGTACTATTTTACTACATTTGGGCTAATCTTACAACTGTTTTTTTGATTTTCCCGGTTCTACACAGAAAAAAGCCCGGCAAAACCGGGCTTCTTCTTCGTATTTTCCAAAGTTTGTTAAAATTGTTTTAAGAAAAATGCCAAATTTTCTTACAGGGCGGCCCGGATGGCGGCCAGCAACTCTGCATAGGTTTCATAGGCAGGATACTGGGGGAAGTCTGCCTTGATTTGCTCTGTGGACCGGAACAGGAAGCCCGCCTTGGAAGCCCCAATCATTCCCAAATCGTTAAAACTGTCGCCGGCAGCGATGGTATCAAAGCCCATTGCCTGCAGGTGTTTGACGGTGGTGAGTTTGGTGTTTTCTACCCGCATCCGGAAGCCTGTAATTTGGTCCTGCCCGTTTACAATCAGTTCGTTGCAGAAGATAGTGGGCATACCCAATTTCTTCATAAGGGGCTGGGCAAATTGGGTGAAGGTATCGCTGACGATGATCACCTGACTAAGACTGCGCAGCTCGTCCAAAAATTCCTTTGCCCCTTCCATTGGGTCAATCTTTGCAATGGTGGCTTGAATATCTTTTAAGGTAAGGCCGTGCTGACGGAGAATGTCAATCCGCCAGGCCATCAGTTTATCATAATCCGGCTCATCCCGGGTAGTCCGGGTCAGTTCGCTGATGCCGCTTTCCTTGGCAAAAGCAATCCAGATTTCCGGCACCAAAACCCCTTCCAGATCCAAACAAACTACATTCATTGTCTTCTCTCCTTATTTATAATAATGGGCAGGGAAGTATGCATCCCTAATCTGCAACTTTGTTTCTTCCGCTCTGTGAAGTCCCAGGCTGTTTGCCAGGGCAATTTTGGCTTCGTCTGTATCTGCCACGATCATATGGGAGGCACCGGCTTTGCGGAATATTTCCTGCAGGGCTTCTTCATATGCAGGCCAGCCAAAGCCGTCAAAGCAGCCATCTTTGGTGATTGTCGCTGCCGCACCAAGCACCCCAGCCTCATCCCAGGCACCAAAGAAGCTGCCTTTCAGCGCCATATATTTGGGGTATAGCCCCATACAGGAAAACTGGGTCAGCACTTCCGGGTTTGCAATACCCAAATTGGCATCGTATATTTTATATTGCAGCCGGGAAAGCGCCAATGGCACCACAGGGATCCGCATTTCGGCAGTTCCTTTTTCTATGCGGATCGCTCCTTTTGGAGCAACAAAGCGGGATTTATGGAAATCCGCCACCGCACCTTCTGAAAACCGGGCCATCACCCCGGAGCCAAACAAATAATGGAAGCCGAAAGATGCATAAAGCTTTTCTGCCACCGGGTTGCTGGTTCCCAGAAACATCGCTTTTACGCCCATATTTTCCAGGGTTTCCACCATTTTTCCAAAAAGCTTTCTTCCCAGGCCTGTCCCCCGTGCCTGGGGTGTGGTAAACATTGCAGAAAGGCCGGCTATTTGGGGTTCTTTTTGGGGAATCGTACCGTGAATCGCTCCTAAAAGGACGCCATCCTCCATCGCCAAAAGCACGATATCCTTATTTTCGCTTGTTTCCAGGCCTGTCAGCTGGGGCGTTTCCAAAAGCCGCTCTTCCACGCCGAAAATTTCTTCCAGCCGGCAAAGCATTTGCTCTGCGTCAAAGGGCGCTGTGCAAAGCTTTATTTCCACAAAGATCCCCCTTTTCCTTTTTCTGTCATTATAAAGGAAAAGGCCGGCAAATTCAATAGGCATCGTCCTTAGCAGAATGCAGTAATTTTCCTGGGAAGGTGTGATTTTTTTGTGCAAAAAGGCTTGACTTTCGCCCGGTTGACAAGTAAAATAAACACGGTATGGTGTACGCTGTGGAAGTAGTGCCTTGCTGCTCCGGCGTTTCATTTTTATCCGGCACAAAGCCGGAATTTGGGATTTGCGCCTCGTGGCGTTTGTATTTGGACTGTACCGGGTAGGGCTGAACGGGTCTGAACCGGATATTTTGCAAATTTTACACATGGGGCTCATTTTGCCCACCTTCCCGGCTTGGCCTATTCTAAAAGGAGGTGTGCAGAAAGAGTTATGGACTTAACGATTGCCATTATTGCTATCGTCGGTTGTGCTGCCGTAGGCATCGGCCTGGGTTTTGCCCTGGGCGTGGGCTACCGCAAGAAGTTCGCAGAGCGGGAAATCGGTTCTGCTGAGCAGGAAGCCACTCGGCTGATTAACGAAGCCATTCGCAGCGGTGAGAGCCGCAAGAAGGAAATGCTTCTGGAAGCCAAAGACGAAATCCATAAATCTCGCACAGAATACGAGAAAGAAGTCAAAGAGCGTCGCGCGGAACTGACAAAGCAGGAGCGCAGACTGCAGCAAAAAGAAGAAACCCTGGACAAAAAAGCAGAGAATTTCGAACGCAAGGAAGAGGAAATGGCTGCCAAACTGGCAGAAGTGGCCCGGGCCAAAGAAGAGGCCGAGGCTGTTCGCCGTCAGCACATTGCCACCCTTGAGAAACTCTCCGGCCTGACCCAGGAGCAGGCAAAGCAGCATCTTCTTGCCAGCGTGGAGGAGGAAGTCCGCCACGAAACCGCTATGAAGATCAAGGAAATCGAGCAGCAGATGAAGGATGAGGCCGATGAAAAGGCCCGGGAAGTTCTGTCCCTTGCCATCCAGCGCTGCGCTGCCGATCACGCCGCAGAAGCCACCGTTAGCGTTGTGCCTCTGCCCAACGATGAAATGAAGGGTCGCATCATCGGCCGTGAAGGCCGGAACATCCGCACCCTGGAAACCATCACCGGTGTTGACCTCATTATTGACGATACCCCGGAAGCCATTACCGTCAGCAGTTTTGACCCCGTTCGCCGGGAAGTGGCAAGACTTGCCCTGGAAAAACTGATTATCGACGGCAGAATTCACCCCACCCGTATCGAAGATATGGTGGAAAAAGCACAAAAAGAAGTGGACCGGACCATCAAGGAAGAGGGCGAGCGTGCCTGCTACGAAACCGGTGTGCATAACCTGAACCCCGAACTTGTGAAAGTGCTGGGCCGCCAGAAGTACCGTACTTCCTACGGTCAGAACGTGCTGAACCACTCTATGGAAGTTGCCCACATTGCCGGCCTGATGGCTGCAGAACTGGGTGTGGATGTGGCCCTTGCCAAGCGGGCAGGCCTGCTGCACGACCTGGGCAAGTCTATCGACCACGAAGTGGAAGGCAGCCACGTACAACTGGGCGCAGAACTGGCCCGGAAGTATAAGGAAAATCCTGTTGTGGTCAATGCCATCGAGGCCCATCACGGAGATGTAGAACCCAAGACCGTTATCGCCGTTCTGGTGCAGGCTGCTGACGCTGTGTCTGCCGCCCGTCCCGGCGCCCGCCGCGAGAACGTGGAAAACTATATCCGCCGCCTGCAGAAACTGGAAGAAATCACCGGTTCTTACCCCGGTGTAGAAAAGGCATTTGCCATCCAGGCAGGCCGGGAAGTCCGGATTATGGTCAAACCCGAGGAAGTCACCGAGGACAATATGATTCTCCTTGCCCGGGATATCGCCAAGAAGATCGAAAGCGAACTGGAATACCCCGGTCAGATCAAAGTCAATGTGATCCGGGAAACCAAGGCTGTGGAATACGCAAAATAAGAAAAGAGGTGCTTCGGCACCTCTTTTTTGTATAGAGAAAACCGCAGCGTTAGACGCGTGGTTTTCTCTATATTCTATACAACAATAAAAATTGGCCACCGATCGGTAGCCAATTTTGTTTTGTAATTACTGCTTGGTACATACTATAGGGAGCATATCGGGCACGAGTTCGGATAGCTTTTCACCACCCTGCTCGGCATCGGTAATGGTCATCGTTTCGGCAGTCAAAGTAATATAATTAATTTCAATGTAGTCACCGGCATCCAAGGATTCTTTGTCTTTCGTAGAATATAGTTTGCCGTCTTCATATTTGTAAAAGCCTTTTGTGGAGAGGTTGGTCGTCACTTGGTCCACATCCATGCCCATAGAATCCATAAACTGTTTCCTAAACTCTTCCATGGTCATACCTTCTGCTGCCACAGCAGCTTCAAGGTCCATATCCGGATCATACATCACTTCAATCATAACATCCACCAGATCATCCAACATGGTCTCGACACTGTCTTTATCCACAGTTAGAGAATAGGTTCCGTCTGCATCGAAGGTATACATTATGTCGAGCCAAAGGGGAACATAGATGTCCTTTTGCGCAGCTATCTTCAAGGCCGTTCCCAAATCCACCGAGCCTTTCCAAGTGCCTACAATGGTAGGTTCGTCATCGCTGCCCTTGTCGCAGGCAGCCAGACCCAGGACCATAACGACCGCCAAAAGGATCGCTAACAGCTTTTTCATGGAAAAATCCCTTTCTGCCAAATAAAACAGAAATTATACCAGAGCGGCGGTGATAATTGCCATCTTGTAAACTTCGTCGGCGTTGCAGCCACGACTCAGATCGTTAATGGGGGCTGCCAGACCCTGCAGGATGG
>JAZNZO010000014.1:0-2007 GCA_045594945.1 Faecousia sp. | reverse complement strand
CCCTTCCATTTGGAAGCCTACGGTCAAACCACCGTCAACTATAACCGGGATGTGGAAGCATTCCCTGTGCTGGTGGCCATTTTTGAGCAGATTTTGGGCTACTGCCCCTATAAATCGCCCACAGATATGGGCGTGAATATGGTGGGCAACTGCATTATTGACGATGAAGTAACCCGGCAGGCCTGCCGGCAGGAGATTATCCGCCGGTACTACACCGCCCTGTGCGACCAAAAGAAGGGCAAGGCAGACGATGCCCAGGTGCTGAAACTGGAACTGCTTATGAAGAAAGCCGGTACTACCGAGGACCAGCGCCGGGTGGTGGCCCCTGCAATGCAGAAGGCAATGGAATGCGGCAAGCCTGCGGCGGCAATGGAACTGCCCGACGGCAAAATTGTCACCGGCAAAACGTCCGACCTTTTAGGTGCTTCTGCCGCTCTGTTGCTCAATGCCCTGAAGGAACTGGCCGGTCTTGACGATGGCGTACATCTGATTGCCCCTTATGTCATTGAGCCCATTCAGCGGCTGAAGGTGGAGCATTTTGGCAACCGAAATCCCCGGCTGCATACCGATGAGGTGCTTTTGGCCCTGTCCATCTGCGCCACCACCGATCCCAAGGCAGAAAAGGCAATGGAACAACTGGGGAAATTGCGGGGCTGTGAAGTCCATTCCTCCGTTATTCTTTCTTCTGTAGATGAAAAAACATTCAAGCGGTTGGGCGTTAACGTAACCTGCCAACCCCAGTATAAAGCATAAGGAGAACTGATATGGCTATTTTATCTCCCTCCATTTTGGCGGCTGATCCTATGAATATGCAAAAGGACCTGGAAAATGCTGCCCAGGCCGGCGCCAAATGGCTCCACATTGATGTGATGGACGGCACCTTTGTGCCGAATTTGTCCTTTGGCTACTCCACTGTGAAAGCAGTAAACGGCATCTCCGACCTTTTGCTGGATGTGCATTTGATGATTGAAAAGCCCATCCGGTATGTGGAACAGTTCTGCAAGGCAGGCGCCGATATTCTGACCATTCACGTGGAAGCGGACACCCCGGAAAATACCAAGGCAGCCCTGGAACAGATCCGCGCGCTGGGCGTAAAACCGGGCATTGTGCTAAAGCCAAAGACCCCGGCTCAGGCATTGGCACCTTATCTGCCGCTGGTGGATCTGGTGCTGGTGATGACAGTAGAGCCCGGCTTTGGCGGACAGAAGTTTATGGCAGATATGATGCCCAAGGTAAAGGAACTTCGGGCTATGCTGGATAAAGTAAATCCTTCCTGCCACCTGGAAGTGGACGGCGGTGTGGACCTTGTAACCGGCGAAATCTGCAAGGAAAACGGCGCAAATGTGCTGGTTGCAGGCTCTGCTTTCTTCGGCAGCGCTGACAGACCTAACTTTGTGAAAGCGATTGAAGCGTAATACATAAAAAGAGCAAGGGGAAACCCTTGCTCTTTTTGAATGGAAAATTGAAAATGGATAATGGATAATTATTGTGTCGGCGGGCCGACAGGATAAAATAACAATTTATGCCTGATTTCGTCTGTTTTCCATGTGGCCTGACTTGATAATGGGCGGCTTGGGGTCCATAATTTCTTCAGATAATGGCTTTTCTTCTCTTTCCTTGCGCATACAAATCCCTCCACAGGTAGTATGCGCAACTTATTTGGGATTATCATTGTCCATTAACGAAAAAATCAGCACCGGAAACCGGTGCTGATTTTTTTGCTTGTTATTAGCCTTCTGCGCGCATCTGAGCGAAGCACTCGCTGCAGTATACGGGACGGTCGGACTTGGGCTCGAAGGGAACCTTTGCCTCGCCGCCGCAACGGGCGCAGGTAGCGGTGAAGAATTCACGGGGGCCACGGGCGTTGTTCTTGCGAGCATCGCGGCAGGCCTTGCAGCGCTGGGGCTCGTTCTGGAAGCCACGCTCAGCGTAGAATTCCTGCTCGCCGGCAGTGAAAACGAATTCGTTGCCGCACTCTTTGCAAACTAAAGTCTTGTCTTCGTACAT
>JAZNZO010000013.1:0-5148 GCA_045594945.1 Faecousia sp. | reverse complement strand
AATTAGGGACTCGAAAGGCCGACCCTTGCACAGCAAGGGTAAGTAAGTGTCCGGTGGACACTTACTTAGGCCGTGGGAGAGTCCCTTTCTTTCCGGATGCATCCCACAGGGGTGTAGACGGAAAGAAAGCATGCTATTCGCCCAATAATCTTCTTGGGGGCGCGTTAGCCGGGGGCGAGTCCATAGGCGGCAGAGCGCAGTCCGTGAGACTGTGAACTGCCGCTTGTCTTACTGCCATTGAAAATTTCTTTGTTTTATGCTACAATCATAAAAAACCCTCCCGGAGGTGACCTTTATGAAGGAACTTTTGAAATCCGTAAATTCCCCTCTGTTTGCCGGAATGACCCCGGAGGATCGGGCGTCTGCCTTAACCTGCACCGGCTACCATATCAGCACATATAAAAAAGGGCAAATTATCGTTTTTGAAGAAGAGGATGTAAAGTATATTGGCATTGTACTGCAGGGTGCGGTGGATATGATCAAGGAAGACCACTGGGGCAATAAGACTATGCTTCTGCGCCTGGGCAAAGATGAAATGTTTGGGGAAACTTTTGCTTGCGGAGAGGATAGCCTTTCTGTGGTGACCTTTGCGGTATCTGCAGATGCAAAGATCCTGTTTATGCCCTTCTGCCGGGTGATGCACAACTGCGCCAATGCCTGCGCTTTCCACCAAAAACTCATTGAAAATATGGTAAAGGTTATAGCAGGCAAAAACCGGGAACTGATGCGCAAAATTGAAGTGGTCTCCAAGCGGTCTATCCGGGAAAAACTGCTGGCTTACCTTTCTTTGCAGGCCCAGACCCAGGACTCCCCCTATTTTGATATTCCCCTTGGCCGGGTAGAATTGGCAGACTACTTGTGTGTGGATCGGAGCGCGCTGACCCGGGAACTTGCCAAAATGAAAGAGGAAGGCATTTTGGACTACGACCGAAACAGTTTCCGCCTCTTACAATAACAAAACCACCTATGTGACTTTTGCAACATCACATAGGTGGTATTTTTTTATAATAAGATTAGAAAAGGAGTTGATCGTTATGTTAGAAGGTTGCCAGGGGAAACCCCGTACCCCTACGATTATAGAAAAGATCTGCCCCAACTGCGGCGCAGAAATTGAAATGTTCTCTATTGATACCCAAATGCCTTGCGAAAAATGTGGCTTTGTGGCTTATAACGATACACTTAGCTGTGTCCAATGGTGTGCCTATGCCAAAGAGTGTGTGGGCGAAGAAATGTATGAAGCGATGATGAAAATTGCTGAGCAGCAAAAACGGCAAAGGAGACAAAAAGATGCTTCGTAAGATCATTACCATTGATAAAGCCCGGTGCAACGGCTGCGGCCTGTGTGCCAAAGCCTGCCACGAGGGGGCCATTGGCATTGTGGACGGCAAAGCCGCCCTTTTGCGGGAGGACTACTGCGACGGTCTGGGCGATTGTTTGCCCGCCTGCCCTATGAATGCCATTTCTTTTGAAGAAAGAGATGTACCTGCATATAATGAGGAGGCGGTCCAGGCACATAAAAAGGCCCGGCAGGCCCTTCCAAAAGAGCAGCCCAGCGCCCTCAGGAATTTTCCCATCCAAATCAAACTGATGCCGGTAAATGCTCCTTACTTAAATGGAGCCCACCTGCTGATTGCCGCCGACTGTACGGCCTATGCCTACGGCAATTTCCACCGGGATTTTATGGCAGGCAAAATTACCGTTATCGCCTGCCCCAAATTGGATATGGTAGATTACAGCAACAAACTGACGGAAGTTTTCAGAAACAACGATATTTTATCTGTCACAGTGACCCGAATGACCGTTCCCTGCTGCGGAGGCCTTCCTTTTGCAGTGAAGAATGCCATCGAGGAAAGTGGGAAAGATATACCGCTGCACATTGTGACCATTGACCCACGTGGTCAAATTCAGTAAAGGAGTGATTTCTATGGCAAATATGAAAGGTAAAACAGTTATCGTCACCGGCGGCGGCCGGGCGGTTTTGGAAAACGGTAAATGCGGCTCTATCGGCTACGGCATTGCCACCGCTTTTGCAAAAGAAGGGGCAAATTTGGTGCTTACCGGGCGGAATATGCAAAAACTTTTGGATGCGAAGGAAGAACTGGAGCGGCTTTACGGCGTGAAGGTGTTGCCCGTACAGGCGGACGTTTCTGCCGGGCAGAACAACGAGGAAACCGTGAATACTGTGGTAAAGCAGGCGGTTGAGGCTTTTGGAGATATCCATGTGCTGGTAAACAATGCCCAGGCTTCCGCTTCCGGCGTCACGCTGGCAGACCACACAACGGAGCAGTTTGACCTTGCTATGTACTCCGGCCTTTATGCCACATTCTACTATATGAAAGCCTGCTATCCCTACCTGGCAAAAACCCAGGGGACAGTCATCAACTTTGCATCCGGGGCCGGTCTGTTTGGAAACTTTGGGCAAAGCGCTTATGCTGCCGCCAAAGAGGGCATCCGGGGGCTTACCCGGGTGGCGGCAACGGAGTGGGGAAAAGACGGCATCAATGTGAATGTGGTTTGCCCCCTGGCTTGGACTGCCCAATTAGACTACTGGTCCAAAGCCAACCCGGAGGCGTTCAAGGCCAATGTGCATATGCCCCCTATGGGTCACTTTGGCGACCCGGAAACAGAGATTGGCAGAGCCTGCGTGGCGCTGGCCTCTCCGGATCTGAAGTATATGAGCGGCGAAACCATTACCTTGGAAGGCGGCATGGGCTTGCGCCCCTAACAGAGGGCGCAAAAACCGCCAACCGTCAAAATGCGAGCAAACAATTTGTTTGTCTTGGCGGCTTTATCGCCCTCTGTGGTGTGTCAGCAAAAGCCCACCAAGCAAAAATGCTCTGTGCGATTGCACAGAGCATTTTTCTTAATCTTGTCTGTAGGTGCTCAGGAAGTCTGCAAGCTTCGTGGTGGCATCCTCCAGAACCTCAACCCGAGGCAGATATACCACCCGGAAGTGGTCAGGCTGGTGCCAGTTGAAGCCCTTGCCGGGAATAAGGAGAATTTTCTTTTCCCGCAGAAGGTCCAATGCAAATTTTTCGTCGTTTACAATGTTAAACTTCTTGGTGTCGATCTTGGGGAAGATGTAGAAAGCGGCCTTGGGCTTTGTGGTAGAAATACCGGGAATGTCGTTAAGGGCTTTGTAGATAAACTCTCTCTGCTCGTAAATGCGGCCGCCGGGAACAATGTATTCATTTACACTTTGGTAGCCGCCCAGGGCAGTCTGAATAATGGATTGTCCCGGCACATTGGAGCAAAGCCGCATATTGGAAAGCATATTGATGCCTGCCATATAATCCTTGGCAATGGATTTGTTGCCGGAGAAAATCATCCAGCCCACCCGGAAGCCGCAGGCCATATGGGATTTAGAAAGGCCGCTAAAGGTAACGCAGAACAGATCCGGCGCCAAAGAGGCGGTGGAGATGTGCTCCAGGCCGTCCATAACCAGCCGGTCGTAAATTTCGTCAGAGAAGAGGATCAGCTGATGCTCTCTTGCCACCTGCACCAATTCTTCCAGTAATTCCTTGGGGTACAGCGCACCGGTGGGGTTGTTGGGGTTGATAATGACCAGGGCCTTGGTCATAGGGGTGATCTTTTTCTTGATGTCTTCCACATCGGGACACCAGTCAGAACTTTCGTCGCAGATGTAGTGAACAGCTTTGCCGCCGGCAAGATTGACACAGGCAGTCCAAAGAGGATAGTCCGGGCTGGGCACCAAGACTTCGTCACCGCTGTTAAGCAGGGCGTGAAGGGAAAGCTGGATCAGTTCGGATGCGCCGTTGCCGGTGTAAATGCCGTCCATCGTCACATTGGGAATGTGCTTTAATTGGGCATACTGCATAATTGCTTTGCGGGCAGAAAACAGACCCCGGGAGTCGGAGTAGCCTTCGCATTCTGTCAGTTGCTGACGCATATCATAAATGACTTCGTCGGGAGCGCGGAAACCGAAGGGTGCGGGGTTGCCAATATTCAGTTTCAGCACGTGCATGCCCGCTTCTTCCATTTTGGCGGCCTGGTCAACCACAGGGCCACGAACGTCGTATAATACATTATCCAATTTGGAAGATTTCTTAAATGTTCTCACGGAGTTTTCCACTTCCTTTTCCTTATTTTCACTTTCGCCGGCCAGCCAAGCCCCATCTACCTGCAGGGTATCAGCCAAAAATTGCAGAACTTCTTTCCTCGGAAGGGTCTTTCCCGATACATATTGGCTGATGTGGCTCTTGCCTAATTTGAACCCTTTTTCTTCCGCCAAGCGGACAAGTTCAATTTGCTTGATGCCTTTTTTCTGCATAGAAGCCTGCAAACGGCTTGCAAATAGCTCTTTTTGCATCCAAACACCCCGTTTTTTCAAAATGATAGGTAGATAATACCATAGAATGCAGAAAAGTTCAATAGAAAACAACAAAAAGTTCAAAAGGAAGTTCAAAATATAATAAGCGGATCGCCGAGCGTTTAGGCGACCCGCTTATAGGTTGTTATTTCTTTAGATCATCCAATGCAGCCCGTACAGCCGCAATGACAAATGCAGAAAAGGTGCAGTCCTTACCTTGGATGGCTTTTTCTACACTATCTACAACATCACTGGGAAACCGAATGGTTTTATTTACTGTAGGGGGATTGTCTGGAATTTGAAACTTGCCCATAAAAGAATACCTCCGTTAGCATTGCAGTTGCCTTGCTGATATCTTACGGCAAAAACAGGAGCAAATATGCATTGCAAACGCAATGCATATTTGCTATACTGTCTTGGAGGTGATATTATGGCAGAATTTTGCTTTGATTGTTTTAAGGAAATGATAGAAACGGAAGATGAGCAGTGGCGGTATATCCTTACGAATGAACTGGAACTGTGTGAAGGTTGCGGGCGATATAAAAAGGTCGTTATTGTAGAAAGATGACTATCAAGACTGCAAAAGGCGTTGTTTCCTAAAAGAAATGTGCGTAAAACAGAAAAAGACCACCCATAGGGCGGTCTTGCTGCGTTTGTTCGGATTCGGGATTCGTTTTGCTCATTCGCATCGTAACGGATCTTTCGAATCCCTCATCCTCTGCTAAAAAATCCCGGCCGCTATTGCGGTCGGGATTTTGGCAGAGGATGAGGGATTCGAACCCCCGCGAACGGAGTCAGAGTCCGGTGTGCTACCGTTA
>JAZNZO010000012.1:0-28501 GCA_045594945.1 Faecousia sp. | reverse complement strand
AAAATGATGCTCAGCGGCGCAAATGTGGTGCTTTTGGACCAGCCCACCAACCACCTGGATATGGAATCCATTCAGGCTGTGAACAAGGGCCTGGAGGCATTCCCCGGCGTCGTACTGCTTGCCTCCCATGACCACGAAATGCTTTCTTCCGTCTGTAACCGCGTGATCGCCTTCCAGCCCGACGGCACCATTGTGGACCGCTACGGCACTTACGATGAGTATCTTTACTGGATGGAACAGCAGAAGAACAAATAAATCTTTATAGGAGTTTCACTATGGAGAGAATTTTAGATATCATTACCAAGAAAATGGAAGCGGCCTTCCAAAAGGCAGGCTATGAGCCTTCCTACGGCAAAGTAACGGTTTCCAACCGTCCCGACCTGTGCCAGTACCAGTGCAACGGCGCTTTGGCTGCTGCCAAGGTGTATAAGTGCGCCCCTATTCAGATTGCCCAAAAGGTGGCTGATGAACTGGATAGCCGCGACTTTTCGAAAATCGAAGCGGTTATGCCCGGCTTCCTGAACCTGAACCTTTCCGATGCATTTTTGCAGGATTATCTGGAAAAAATGCGTTTAGAGCCGGATTTTGGCGTAGAAAAGTTGGGTAACGGCAAGACCATCGTGGTAGACTACGGTGGGGCAAATGTGGCAAAACCCTTGCACATTGGCCACCTGCGTCCTGCTATCATCGGCGAGGCGCTGAAGCGGCTTTATAAGTTCTTCGGCTGGGATGCCATCGGCGATATCCATATGGGCGACTGGGGCCTGCAGATGGGTCTTATCATCGCAGAACTGGAATGCCGCCAGCCCGATCTTTGCTACTTTGATGCCAATTACACCGGCCCTTACCCCGAAACTTCTCCTTTCACCCTTTCGGAGCTGGAAGAGATTTACCCCACCGCCTCTTCGAAGAAGTCTGACCCTGTGTTTGCAGAAAAGGCCCATATTGCCACCTACGAACTGCAAACCGGCCGCCCCGGCTACCGGGCCATTTGGAATCATGTAATGGGAGTCTCTTTGCCGGACCTGCACCGGATTTACGATATGCTGGATGTCCACTATGAAAAGTGGCTGGGTGAAAGCGATGCTGACCCCTACATTCCTCCTATGATTGCAGATATGAAAGAAAAGGGTCACGCCGTTCTGAGTAATGGCGCTTGGGTTATTCCCGTTGCCAAAGAAGAGGACAAAAAGGAAGTTCCCCCCTGTATCCTGGTTAAAAGTGACGGCTCTGCTATTTATGCCACCACTGACCTTGCAACAATGGTCCAGCGGATGCAGGACTGGAAGCCCCATAAGATGCTCTATGTTACCGACAAGCGGCAAGCCCTCCACTTTGAGCAGGTCTTCCGCGCCGCTCAAAAGTGCGGCATTGTTTTGCCGGAAACCGAGTTGGAGCACGTAGGTCACGGCACAATGAACGGTGCTGACGGCAAGCCTTTCAAGACCCGTGACGGCGGTGTTCTGCGTTTGGAGCAACTGCTCTGCGATATGACCGATTTTGTCCGTTCCAAGGTTGTGGAAAACAAAATCGTTCCGGAAGAAGAGGTGGAAGCCACCACCGCCAAAATTGCTCTGGCTGCCCTGAAATACGGCGATCTGAGCAACCAGCCCACCAAAGATTATAACTTTGATTTGGAGCGGTTTGCTGCTTTTGAGGGTAACACCGGTCCCTATATCCTTTACACCACAGTGCGCATTAAGTCCATTTTGGCAAAGTACGGCCCTTGGGAAACACTTCCTATCTGCCCCCCTGCCAACGACAGCGCCCGGGATCTGATGCTTTCCATCACCCGCCTGGCCCCCAGCCTGGAAGGTGCTCTGCGCACCAGCAGTCCCAACCTGATTTGCGCTTATATCTATGAACTTGCAGGCGCGGTCAATAAATTCTATCACGAAACCCGCATTCTTACGGAGACCGACCAGGCCCTGCAGGCCGGCTATATCAGCCTTATCGGCCTTGCCAAGAATATTCTGGAAACCTGTATGTCCATTTTGGGCTTCAGCGCCCCGGAGAAAATGTAATTGTAAATTTTCCGTTTTTGGGGTAGAAGCCCCACGAAAAATGTGATATACTATGTAGTGAGTTTAGTTGCTATTTTGTAAGGAGGCGATTCCTTTTGAAATATTGGCGTGGTTATCTTGTGGCCGCCTTCCTGGCGATTGCCACCTTCGCCATCACCCAGTTTGCCGCCGGCCATCGGTTGCTGATGGATATGGTCTATCCTTATATGGTCCGTATGCTCCTTCCGGAAGTGACCGCCTGGTCTAACGGTGTGGATTTCTGCCTGTGGCAAACCCTTTTGGTTATGGTGATCGGCGGCATTGTGCTCAGCATCCTGCTGATGATTTTGCTCCGGTGGAATCCTATCCAGTGGTTTGGCTGGGTTTTGGCCGTTTCCTGCCTGTTCTCCTTTGTGAACAACGGTCTTTTCAGTTTGGGGCAGTACTCCACCGCTATGGCAGAAGACCTTTTGATGGAAATGCAGGATTATTCTGTAGATGCGCTGGAAGATGCGGCTATTTACTACCAGGATAAGGCAAGTGTGCTGTCCCGGCAGGTAAACCGGGACGACAGCGGCGTGATTTTCAGTTCCTTCGAGGATCTGAACGCCCAGGCCGGAGAAGGCTTCCACTATCTGACTTACAAGCGGGGCTTTGCCATTTTCTCCGGTGATACTTCCCCGGTAAAGGAACTGGGCTGGAGCGACTTATACTCCCGCCAGGGTGTCACAGGTATGACCGTGTACCTGACCGGCGAATCTGCCGTAAATCCCCAAATGCCCCAGGTAGGTCTGCCCTTTGCCATCTGTAAAGAAATGGCAAAGCGGATGATGATTTATAATGACAGCGAGGCAAATTTCGCCGCATTCCTGGCTTCCGCCTGTCATGACAATCTGCCCAACGAATTCCAGTATTCTGCCTATCTTATGGCCTACAGAGCCATTTATAACACCATCGCAAGTCAAAACAGTGTCCGTGCCAAAGAAATTCAAGCATCCCTGGATGCTTCCGTTTCCACCCTGGTGAAAGAAGATTTGGACCGGTACAACAGTTTCTTCCCCGCCGAGCAGGCAACCGAGCCCGATGTGCTGTTTACCGATCTTTTGGTCAGCTGGCACATCCAGGAAGTGGTCATTCCCCTGACCCCTGTAGAAGATAACGGCTTTGATCCGATGGACGAAACAGATGAACGCCTGCAGGATATCGTAAACAAGGTGGCATAACCTATGCAAAACGCTTTAAGCCGGGGCCTTGCTCAGTTGGATCTTTCCTTAGACCGGGCCACCCAGGAAAAACTGTGTGCCTTTGGGCAGGCAGTGATTGAACAAAATAAAGTGATGAACCTGACCGCTATCACGCAGCCGGAACAGGTAGCCATTCTCCACCTTGCCGACTGTGTGAGCCTGCTGAAAGTGGCAGACCTGAAAGGGAAAAAGCTCATTGATGTAGGCTGCGGCGCCGGTTTCCCCGGTGTGCCTTTGAAAATTGCCTGTCCGGAAATGGACTTAACCCTTCTTGACAGTTTGGGCAAGCGGATGCACTGGCTGGAAGAGATCCTTCCTACCCTGGGCATAAATGCCAAGTATGTTATCGGCCGGGCGGAGGAAGCCCTGGAGGGCCGCCGTGAGCAATATGATTTTGCCACCAGCAGAGCCGTTGCAAGGCTGAATATCTTGCTGGAACTGACCGCTCCCTATGTAAAAGTGGGTGGAAAGGTGCTGGCAATGAAGGGCGCTGCTGCAGAAGAAGAACTGTGCGAAGCCAAGGGGGCTATCAAAAAATTAGGCCTCAAATTGGAGGCCATCCACACTTTCCCCCTTGACGGAACTGCCCATACTGTGATCGTCCTGCAAAAAGTTGCGCCCACCCCAAATCAGTACCCCCGCAGATATGCGAAAATCAAGCAAAATCCTCTGTAAGAATATACCCGAACCCGTTCTTTTTCCTCAGAAAAGAACGGGTTTTTTCATCTTTCCTATTGTGTAATGCTCCCGTTTTTGCTATAATATGAGAAAATGATATAATTGGATGTGTTATGCTTTGAAGTACGGAATTTGGAATGTTTCGCAGCCCAGTCCCCAGGCTGTGAACGCGTTGGTTGCAGGGGGATTTAACCCATTGGCTGCTATGGTTCTGGCAGGCCGAAATGTAAAAGATATGCCCTCTGCAAAAGAATACCTGCGGTGTGACTGCACTCTGCACGACCCTTTTCTGATGACAGGTATGCGCGCAGCGGTGGAGCGGATTACAAAAGCCCTCCAGCGCCGGGAAAAGATTGCGGTGTTCGGCGATTACGATGTGGACGGTATTACTTCTACCTGTCTGCTGACCGACTATCTGCGCAGTCGGGGAGCAAACTGCACGCCCTATATCCCCGGTCGGTTGGAAGAAGGCTATGGCCTGAATTCTATTGCCATTCACCAACTCCATAGCCAGGGTATTAAACTGATTATTACCGTAGACTGCGGCATTACCGCTTTGGAAGAAGCCCGTCTTTGCCGTAGCCTTGGCATCGACCTGGTGATCACGGACCACCACGAATGCAAGGATGTCCTTCCCTTGGCAGTGGCCGTCCTGGATCCTCACAGGCCTGACGGCGGCTATCCCCACCTGAATTTATCCGGTGTAGGCGTAGCCTTCAAACTTGCCTGCGCCCTTCACGGCAGCCAGCAGGCTGTTTTGGATGCCTACGGCGATATGCTCTGCCTGGGTACTATAGCAGATGTCATGCTCCTGCGGGGAGAAAACCGGGTGTTTGTGGAACGGGGTCTAAAGATTCTGGCAAACACCCGCCGCCCCGGCTTGGCGGCTCTGATGGAGCAAAGCGGCTGCGATGGGAATAACCTCACCGCTTCTTCTGTGGGCTATGTGCTGGCCCCCCGAATTAATGCCGCCGGCAGAATGGGTAAAATTGAACTGGCCATTGACCTGTTTCTTACCGATGACCCGGAAAAGGCCCGGGAAACTGCCCGTCTGCTTTGCGAACTGAACAAAGCCCGGCAGGCGGTAGAAGCAGAAATCTATCAGCAAGCCGTAGAAATGCTCCCTCCCGGTCAGCCCCCGCAGGCCATTGTTCTGGCTGAAGAAAGTTGGCATCAGGGAGTGGTGGGCATTGTTGCCAGCCGGATGGCAGAAGAGTATTGCTGCCCCACTTTCTTAATTTGCTTGGACGGAGAACATGGCAAGGCCAGTTCCCGCAGTTACGGTGGCTTTAACCTGTTTGCCGCCCTGAAAGAAAATGCCGGCCTTTTGGAAAGTTATGGCGGGCACGAATTGGCCGCCGGCTTTACTGTCCTGCGGCAGAACATCCCTGCCTTCCGGGAAAAAATCACCGCTATGGCAAGGGATTACTATGCCGGCTCTATTCAGAGAATTGTGCTGGACACAGACTGCGCAGTCACCCCGGAACTGCTCACCCTTTCCAATGTAAGCAGCCTTTCCGTCTTGGAGCCTTGCGGCAACGGTTGCCCCAAGCCCCTTCTGGTGATGGAAGGTCTGCATATAGAAAAAATCAGCCAGGTGGGCGCCGGCAAGCATATGCGCCTGCAACTTTGCAAGGGTCACCACACCTTGCAGGCCATTTACTTCTCCGCCACAGCCCAGTCCGCCTCTATCTGCGTGGGCGATGTGGTTGATGTGGCTTTTGCGCCCCAAATCAACGACTTCCGGGGCAATCGCTCCGTACAACTGAACCTGCAGGATATTCGCCCCCACTGTGCCGCACCCTGTCACTGGGAGTTAGAGAACTATGACGCCCTGCGTGAAGGCACTTTGACCGGCCTGCAGGCCCAGGCGCTTCTCCCCGACCGGGCCACTTTGGGCCTTGTTTGGCGGTATCTGTCCTCCCGGAAAGATGAAATCCGGGAAGAACCTATGTGCCTTTGCCGGAAAGTGGTCCGTTGGTCCCAAAAGCCCTTGGACCTGCAAGACCTATTGGTCTGTTTAGATATTTTTGCAGATGTGGGTCTGCTCCAACTGGAGCGGCTACATAAGCACCTGCGAATTTGCCTTTGCCCGGATGCTCCCAAGGCTGACCTGACTGCCAGCCCCACTATGGCAAAGCTCCTATCCCTGAAAGAGAGTTGATACAATGGAAACCTTTTCTGAACACTATGCCGCCATGTGCCAAGCCGTAAATCGGTACCTGCCGGGCATTGATATGGGAATTGTGGACCGGGCAGTGGAATACGCCCGGGAAAAACACAAAGCCCAAACCCGAAAAGACGGCTCCCCCTATATTATCCACCCCCTGGCCGTCGCACAAATTGTAGCAGAAATGGGGCTGGATGAAGATGCCATTTTAGGCGCTCTGCTCCACGATTGCATTGAAGACACCGATGCATCCCACGATGAAATCGCCCGTCTGTTCGGCACATCCGTTGCCGAACTGGTGGAAGGCGTTACCAAGTTGACCCGGGCCAATTTTTCCAGCACCGAGCAGGCTCAAATGGAAAACCTGCGCAAGATGTTTATGGCCATGTCCAAGGACATCCGGGTGGTGCTGATTAAGATTGCGGACCGACTCCACAATATGCGTACCATGCAGTACCAGACCCCGGAAAAGCAAATCAAAAAATGCCGGGAGACGATGGATATTTATGCCCCCCTGGCCCACCGTCTTGGTATGCAAAAGATTAAATGGGAACTGGAAGATATTTCCCTGCGGTATCTGGATCCTGCCACCTACGCAGATATTATCGGCTACCTGAATGCCCACAAGGAGCAGGATGAAGCCTTTATGCGTACCATTCAGGACCGGATCACAGAGCGGCTCTCCCGTATGGGCATCCACAACGAAACCTATGGCCGTATCAAGCACGTTTACTCCATCTACCGGAAAATGAACCAGCAGGATAAGACCCTGGAAGAACTATATGACATTTATGCCTTCCGGGTCATCGTGGACTCCATTCCCAACTGCTACAATGTTTTGGGCCATATCCATGACCTGTTTAACCTGGTTCCCGGTCGGTTTAAGGACTATATTTCCACCCCCAAGCCCAATATGTACCAGAGTTTGCACACCACCGTCATCGGCACCCAGGGTATCCCCTTTGAAGTGCAAATCCGCACCTGGGGTATGCACCAAACCGCCGAATACGGTATTGCCGCCCACTGGAAATATAAGCAGGGCGTGGGAGAAGGAAACGAAAAGGACTTCGAATGGGTACGCCGACTTCTGGAAAGCCAGCAGGATACCGACGCGGAAGACTATGTGCACTCTTTGAAGATTGATATGTTTGACGATGAAGTCTTTGTGTTTACCCCCAAGGGCAAAATCGTCAGTCTGCCTGCGGGCTCCACGCCCATTGACTTTGCCTATGCTATCCACTCCGGCGTAGGTAACGCCCTGGTTGGCGCAAAGGTGAATAACCGCATTTGCAATATTGACACTGCCTTAAACAACGGCGACATTGTGGAGATTATCACTTCCAAGTCTGCCAAGGGTCCCAGCCGTGACTGGCTGAATATCTGCCAGTCCAACCAGGCCCGCACCAAGATTAAGCAGTGGTTTAAGAAGGAAAAGCGGGAAGAGAATATTCTTCACGGCAAGGCAAGTTTTGAAGCAGAAATGAAGCGGCTTCTTCTGCCCCTTTCTGCTCTGTCAGACCCCTCTTTGGAGCCTGCGCTTTTGAAGAAACTGTCCTTCGATTGCTGGGACGATATGTATGCCGCCATCGGCTACGGCGGTCTGACGGCTGTAAAGGCTGTGGGCCGTATCCGCGATGACATCAATAAGGCCACCAAGGCCCAGCAGGAAAAGGCTGCCCCCGTTATTAAGACCTTCTCTGACGAAAACAAGAGCCGCCACGCAGTCAACGGCGTTATTGTGGAGGATATTGACTCCTGCATGATTAAGTTCTCCAAGTGCTGCACCCCTGTACCCGGTGATGCCATTGTGGGCTTTATCACCAAGGGCTTCGGCGTTTCCGTACACCGGGCCGACTGCCCCAATGCCGCCCACCGAAATGACCCGGAGCAGGCTGCCCGTTGGGTAAATGTGCGCTGGGCCAATGTGGATGACCAACCCTTTGAAACCACGCTGGAACTGGACTGCATCACAAGAGACGGCCTGCTTTTGGACGTGGCTACCGCCATGACCGCCGCCCGTATTCGGGTGAAGGAACTGTCCGGCAAGGACCTGCCCGGCGGCAGAAGTACCTTCACTGTCCGCTTTGAAGTGAAAAATGTTGCGGAACTGGACACCATCCGGACCCGTCTGCTGAATATCCGGGATGTAATCGGTTCCCGTCGAGGACAAAACTAATGAGAATTGTTTTAACAAGAGTAAAAAGCGCCAGCGTCACCATTGACGGAGAAGTTGTGGGCCAGATTGGCAAAGGCTTTTTGATGCTTTTGGGTGTAGGCCCGGAAGATAACGAAGCAAAATGCCGGTATTTGGCTGAAAAAGCCCTCTCCCTCCGGATTTTTGAAGACGAAAACGGCAAAATGAATTTAGGCCTGGATGCGGTTGCCGGTCAGGTGCTGGTGGTTAGCCAGTTCACCCTCTATGGCAACTGCCGGAAGGGCCGCCGCCCCAGTTTTGTGGAAGCGGCTGACCCGGAATTGGGTAACCGCCTCTATGAGCAATTTCTCAAAGACTGTGCTGACCTGGGCTATCCCCCTCAGCACGGCCGTTTCGGCGCGGATATGCAGGTGGCATCTGTAAACGATGGCCCTGTTACCCTGATTTTGGACACAGATCAACTTTTAGACAGTCCCAGAAGAGGATAATCTATGACACAAGTTTACACCCTGCCCTTAGGGGCCTATCAAACAAACTGCTATGTGGTTCACCCGGAAGGGCGCAATGACTGTATTGTTATCGACCCGGGCTACGAAGCAGGAGAAATTCTCCGCTTTTTAGACAGCAAGGGGCTAACCTTAAATGCCATTTTGCTGACGCACGGTCATTTTGACCATGTGGGTGCTGTCCGGGATTTGGTGGCCGTTACAGACTGTCCGGTGTATTTGCACCCGGAAGATACGGCTATGCCGCCCCAAATGACTGCCGGGCCCCTTTATTACACCCATAGCCTTACCGGCGGGGAAACCCTTTTGCTGTGCGGCCTTACCATTGGCGTTCTGCACACCCCGGGCCATACCCCCGGGTCTGTCTGTTTTCAAATCGGCACTCTGCTGTTTACCGGCGATACCCTTTTTGCCGGCTCCTGCGGCCGCACAGATCTGCCCGGCGGCAACTGGCAAACCATTAAAAAATCCCTTGCCTTTTTGCGTAATTTGCAAGCCCCGTATCAGGTCTTCCCCGGTCACGGAGAAGCCACCACCTTAGAAAAGGAAAAGGCCCGAAACCCCTATCTGGGCTGATCAGATAAATTATGGAACTTAAGTTAGAAGGACACGAGGACCTGTACGCCGTACAGCAACTGCAAATGTCCTTATTCCCGGCATCCGCAGAGGGCAAAGTGCTCTCCCGTCTTTTCCGGGGAAAAACCTATATAAGTGCGGTGACCACTGTCACCCTGGGCGGCAAAACCACCCGGGCAGTCCGCCGCATTCCGGCAGATAAGGAAACGGTGCGTCTTCGCCGGCAAGCCCTGCAGCAAAGCCTGTATCTGGCTGCCCTTCCCCACCTGGAACGCCTTCCTGCCTGGGGCGCATTGGCAGGGGTTCGGCCCACCAAACTTTCCACCCGCCACCTTTTGGAGGGCGGTACACGGAAAAGCGCCCTTCGGCTTATGGAAAAAACCTACTATGTAACCAAAAAAAGAGCCGAACTGGCGCTTTCCTGCTCCGCTTCTTCTGTGCAGGCAGTGGCCCTTGCCAAGGAAAATCATATTTCTTTGTACGTGGGCATTCCTTTTTGCCCCACCCGCTGCGCCTATTGCAGTTTCGTCAGCCGAACGGTTGGCAAGCGGACAGACCTGTTGGAACCTTATTTGCAGGCGCTTTTGCAGGAAGTCGAGGCCACCGGAAACCTTCTTAAAACAACCCATAAGAAAATCCGTACTGTCTATATTGGCGGCGGCACCCCCACCACCCTTTCTAAAGACCAATTAACACGGCTTTTGCAGGCAATTACCACCCATTTTGATTTAACTGACTGCATAGAATTTACGGTAGAAGCAGGCCGCCCGGACACCCTGGACGAAGAAAAACTCCGGGTAATCCGCCAGTTTGCAGGCCGTATCAGCATCAACCCCCAAAGTATGAATGATGCCGTTTTGAAAGCCTGCGGCAGACCCCATACAGCGAAGGCTGTGGAAGACCTGTGCCGCAAGGCAAAGGATCTTTCCTTCCATGCCATCAATATGGATCTGATTGCAGGTCTTCCTTTGGACAGTGTAGATAGTTTTCGGAAGAGTTTGGACCGGGTGCTGGCTTTAGAGCCGGAAAACATCACTGTCCACACCCTGGCGCTCAAAAAAGGGGCTGACCTGTTTGAAAAGCAGCAGTCCCTTCCTGCGGAGGAAGAAGTGGCCCAAATGGTGGACTACGCCAACTATATTTTGCCCCGGCACGGCTACAAACCCTATTACCTGTACCGGCAAAAATATATGTCCGGCAGTTTTGAAAACATCGGTTGGAGCAAAAAAGACAAGGACTGTCTGTATAATATCTATATGATGGAAGAACTTCACAGCATTTTGTCCCTGGGCGGCGGCGGTATGAACAAAGTCAACCTGCCCGGCGGAAAGGTGGAGCGTTTCCATAACCCAAAATTCCCGGAGGGCTACCTGGAGCAACTGAGCAAGGTCCTCTCGGACAAAGAAGAACTGATTGCCCTTATGAAAGGATGCGATTAATTGGATACCCTTATTTCCAATGTTACCGCCGTAACGATGGATGAGCAGATGCGGGTGCTTTTCGGCGCATTTATCGGCATTGAAAACGGCAAAATTACCTACATCGGCAAAACCGCCCCGGAAAGCCAGCCCAAGACCATTCTGGACGGCACCGGTATGGTGGCTATGCCCGGCCTTGTAAACTGCCATACCCACCTGGCCACCACCGCCCTGCGGCACTATACCGACGATTTATCTCAGGCAGAAGCGCTGAAAACCCTACTGGAAAAAGAGGCCAAATTGGATGATGTAAGCGCCAAAGCCAGCGCCACTTTGGGCATTGCCGAATGCCTGCGGTTTGGCATCACCTCGGTCTCCGATTTGGGGATTTACCCCCAGGCTGTGGCCCAGGCCGCCGCAGAAAGCGGCATCAAGGCCAATATTTCTATGGCCTGCTCCCTATTTACCGATGAAAACGAGGAATTTGACTTTGAAGTAGATCCGGGCTGTACCCGCCTGCGGGACTGCGTAGATGCCTTTCACGGCTTTGAAAACGGCCGTATCCGCATTGACGCCGGCATCCACGCCGAGTACACCGGCAACTATAAACTTTGGGAGGCCCTCTGCGCCTACGCTGAAGAAAAAGGCTTGGGTTTCCAACTGCACCTGGGCGAAACCCAGGCAGAAGAGGAAGATTGCCAGGATCGGACCGGTCTTTCCCAAACCGAACTGCTAAACTGCCACCGCATTTTCTCCCGGAGCACCACCGCCACTGGTTGTGCCGCCCTTTCCGATACCGACCGGAAACTTCTTGCAAAAAACAAGGTTTCCTGTGTCCACACCCCCCTTGCCTACCTGAAAAACGGTATGGTGCCTATGGATGTGGCAAGCACTGTAAAGGCCGGCCTGAATGTGGCTCTTGGTACAGGGGGTGCTGCTGAAACAGGCAATGCTGACCTGTTCCCTGTTCTGCGTTTGACGGCTTCCCTTGCCCGGGAAAAGGCCGGCAATGCCGATGCCTTTCCTGCCTCCGCCGCCCTGATGATGGCCACCGTATGCGGTGCCCGCGCCCAGAGCAGAGCCGACTGTACCGGTATGCTCAAACCCGGTATGGATGCAGACCTTATTCTGGTGGACTTCTCTGCTCCCCATTTAATCCCCTGTCACAATGTACTTTCTGCCCTTGTGTTTGGCGCCCAGGGCGGGGATGTGGCAATGACAATGGTAGAAGGCAATATTCTCTACCAAAACGGCAAGTTCCCCACCTTGAACCTTGCAGGAGCAGTGGAAACCATCACTTCCTATGCCTTTGAACGCCTTTTCCGAGAGGAGGATGCCCAATGAGTGAAACAGGAAAGAAGCAAAGTTTCCTGCACGGTGCCGCCTGGCTGGCTTTGGCCGTAGCGGTCGTAAAGGTAATTGGTGCTTTATATAAATTCCCCCTGCAAATGATCATTGGGGATGAAGGCTACAGTTACTTCACCACCGCCTACGATGTTTATTCTGTGTTGATGACCGTTGCCACCGCAGGCCTGCCTCTGGCGCTGAGCCGTATGACCAGCGCCGCCAACGCCTTGGGCTACCATCGGCAGGTTCGCCGTATTTTTAAGGCCGGACGGTTTATCTACCTGGCATTGGGCTTTGTGGGTATGATGGCTATGTTCCTGCTCTGCCGGAACGAATATATGACCCAACGGCAGCCGGATGCCTGGATTACCATCGTCTGCCTTGCCCCCAGCGCCTTCCTGATTAGCTATATGAGTGCCTACCGGGGCTTCTTCCAGGGCCAGGGCAATATGAAGCCCACATCCCAAAGCCAGATGCTGGAAGCAGCGGTCAAACTGGTGGTTGGGTTGAGCCTTTCTTACCTGCTCCTGCGGCTTACGGGCTCCCTTGCCTATGCCGCCGGCGGTGCCATTATGGGTGTAACCATCAGCTGTTTGGTGTCCACTTTGTTTTTGCACGCCAAATTCAAACCCGCCTGGAATGCTTTGGGTAACTGCGCCGAAGGCGTTACCAGTTACCGGGGCATTATGAAGGGCCTGCTGGCAATCGCCGTTCCCATTACCATCGGTTCTGCGGGATTGCAACTGCTAAACTTCCTGGAAGCCAACCTGTATATGGGTAACCTGAAAAGCCTGGGTGACTCCAACCTGCCCCTGGTTGTGGCCATTCGGGAATCCATCCTGCAGTCTGAGCCCAATATTGCCCTTTCCGACCTGCACAGCAAAATCGCCGCCAATATGAAGGGTATTTATAACTTTATGTACACCTTCTTCAATATGCCTGTGGCATTCATCGGCCCTATCACCATCAGTGTACTTCCTGCCATCACCGAGTATCTGACATTGAAGCAGGATGCTATGGTAAGAAGCACAGAAGAGTCTGCCGCCCGGGTTACGGGTCTGCTGGCACTTCCCTGCGGCGTAGGTATGACCTTGCTGGCAGGCCCCATCGCCAGTCTTCGTTATAGCGGCATCCGGCTGGTAGTTGCTACCCAACTTTTGCAGATTTTGGGCATTTGCATTTTCTTCTATGCCGGTGTACTGTTCCTAAATGCCATTTTGCAAAGCCACAATTACGCCCACATTCCCGTCATCAACACGGTGGTGTGCGGTGTGGTCCGGTTGGGCCTGGTGTACTACCTTACCGCCAATCCGGAAATCAATGTAATCGGCATTCCTTTGGGCGGTATGTTCAGTTATGTGAGCATTGCGCTGCTTGACCTGTTTGCCATTTCCCGGTTGGCCCCCCAGAAGCCCAAACTCATTCGCAATCTGCTCCGCCCCGCCCTCCCGGCGGCCATTATGGGCGTAGCCGTTTGGGCAAGCCTTTATGTCCTGCAAAATGTTCTGCACATTTATTCCGCGCTGATTTGCTGCGGCATCCCTGTTATGGTGGGCGTTGCCGTTTACGCAGTGGCCGTCGTCCTCTGCAAAACCATTAAAAAAGAGGACTGCCTGCTCCTTCCCAAGGGTGAGAAAATAGCAAAGTTGTTACATTTGTAAAAAAATGTTGGGTTTTTTCCCTAAAACACTTGCAAAGTGCCTATAATCGTGGTAAGATTAGAATACCAATTAATTGGAAAAGAGGTAAATAAACTATGAACAAGACTGAACTCATCGCTGCCGTTGCAGCAAAGACCGGCATGTCCAAGAAGGACGCTGACCGTGCAGTTGCCGCTACTATCGACGCCATCACCGAGAGCCTGGTTAAGGGCGACAAGGTGCAGGTTTCCGGCTTCGGCATCTTCGAAGTCAAGACCCGTGAAGCCCGCGTTGGCCGCAACCCCCGCACCAAGGAAACCATTCAGATCCCCGCTACCCGCCTGCCCCAGTTCAAGGCAAGCAAGACCCTGAAGGACGCTGTTGCCAAGTAATGCGCCTGGATAAATTCCTGAAAGTTTCCAGACTGATCAAGCGCCGCACCGTAGCCAATGAGGCTTGCGACAATGGCCGTATTCAAGTCAATGGCCGGGTTGTAAAAGCCAGTTACGAGGTAAAGGTTGGCGACAAGTTGGAAATCTCCATGGGCCAGCGAGTGGTGGCTGTGGAAGTGTTGCAGGTGGCTGATAATGTCCGTAAGGACGATGCAGTCATGATGTATAAGGAAATATAAAAATAGTGGCACCGGGTGGTGCCACTATTTTTATACATAATTTAAGTGGCTCTGCGAACTGCAGAGCCACTGCAGTCTGTCAAAAAACTTGTTTTTGACAGACTGGCAGAGGTCACTAAAGCCGCCAAGACAAGCAACTCGACCCCGAAGTGTATGTGGATACTCGAGAGGGGCGAGTTGCGCAGTAAGTCAAAAAGCGTTGCTGCGCAAGGCTTTTAACCCCTCATCCGTCAAAAATCAGAGATTTTTGCCACCGCCTTGCAGGCCGCGCCCCTTTTGTCTGCTTCGCAGACATTTTCCCCGCTGACGGGGAAATCCACCTCCCAGGGGGAAGGCTTTGTTAAAAATCATCACTTCATCCTGCTCTTTGACGGTTGGTGGCTTTTTTGACACTCTGAAGTGGCTCTGCGAACTGCAGAGCCACTTTATTCTTATTTGCCCAACCGGCGCTGGATAAACTTCACCAGCTCCACAATGGGGATCACGGTAAGCGCCAGAGCCATCGCGATGGTATACTGCTGCCAGCCCAAAACTGTAAAGCCAAAGGCATTTGCCAGGAAGGGCACTTCCAGCACCAAGGTGGTCAGCACCAAACTGCCGATCATAGCGGCCCAAAGGACCTTATTGTGGGTCTTCAAAGAGAACACGCTCTTTCTCTGGGAGCGCATATTGAAACTGTGGAAAATCTCGCACATACTCATGGTCAAAAACGCCATCGTCATACCGGCGGCGGATTCGCCCTGAGGCATATGGAAGTAGCCCACTTCCATGCTGTGACCGATGATATAGGAGATCAGCGTAATCAGCGTTACCAGCACACCCTGGTAAGCCACATCGAAGCCAAGGCCGCCGGCAAAAATGCCTTCGTCAGACTTTCTGGGGGGACGGGTCATGGTGTCCGGTTCCGGCTCTTCCAGGCCCAAAGCCAGTGCAGGGAAACAGTCGGTGATCAGGTTGATAAACAGCAGGTGAACAGGGTTCAGAAGGACAAAGCCCATCAGGGATGCGCCAAACACGCCCAAAACTTCACTCATATTGGAAGCCAGCAGGAACTGGATAGCCTTACGGATATTGTCATAGATCCGGCGGCCTTCGCCTACTGCACCAACAATGGTAGCAAAGTTATCGTCTGCCAGCACCATATCTGCCACATTCTTGGTGACATCGGTACCGGTAATACCCATACCGACGCCAATATCGGCGCTCTTGATGGAAGGCGCGTCGTTGACACCGTCGCCGGTCATCGCGGTAATCGCGCCGTTGGCTTTCCAGGCATTGACGATCCGCACCTTATGCTCCGGCTGTACACGGGCATAGACACTGTACTTCTTCACAAATTCTGTGATATCGTCATCGGAAATGGCATCCAGTTCTGCGCCGGTGATAGCCTCTTCTGCGCTTTCGATGATGCCCAGTTCCTTAGCGATGGCAACAGCGGTGTCCTTATGGTCACCGGTGATCATCACGGGACGAATACCCGCATTGCGGCACTGCTCAATGGCGGCCTTTACTTCCGGACGGACCGGGTCAATCATACCAACCAGGCCCACAAAGCACAGATCCTGCTCCAAATTTTCCGGAGAACTGTCTTCCGGCAGGTTATCCCAATTTCGGGTAGCCGCTGCCAGCACACGGAGGGCCTTATCTGCCATTGCCTTATTGGCAGCAAGAATGGTCTGCCGATGCTCCTCGGTCATAACTTCTGCCTTGCCGTCCAGCAAAATGTGACTGCACCGCTTCAGTACTTCGTCAGGTGCGCCCTTGGTGTACTGCACTACCCCAGCCTGGGCAGTGTGCAGAGTGGACATCATCTTTCTGCCGGAATCGAAGGGTGCTTCGCCCACACGGGGGGCAACCGCTTCCAAATCCTGCTTCTTCAAATTCAGAGAAGCGGCATAGTTCACCAAAGCCGCCTCGGTGGGTTCGCCTTCTGCCTGTCCTTCTGCATTCAGATGGGCATCACAGCAAAGGGCCATAGCCGTCGCCAAAAGGGTTTCATCCTGGCCGTAGTGCTCCACAACCGTCATCTTGTTCTGGGTCAGAGTGCCGGTCTTATCGGAGCAAATAACCTGGGTACAACCCAGTGTCTCCACCGCAGTTAAGCGGCGAATGACTGCGTTGCGCTTACTCATATTGGTCACGCCAATGGAGAGCACCACCGTAACCACTGTGGCGAGGCCTTCGGGAATGGCGGCAACTGCCAGAGAAACGGCAATCATAAAGGTGGACAGAATGGTGTCCATGTGGAAATCTCCGGCGGAGATCAGGTTAAAGGCAAAGATAAACAGGCAGATGCCCAAAACCAACTTGCTAAGTGTCTTGCCCAGCCGGTCCAGTTTCTTCTGCAGGGGGGTCTGCTCCTGCTCCGTAGCGGCCAGCGCATCTGCAATCTTACCCATCTGGGTTTTCATACCCGTTTCCATAATGACCGCTTTACCCCGGCCATAAACAACGGTAGAGCCCATAAAGCAAAGGTTTTTCCGGTCACCCAGAGGGATCTCCTTATCGCCATCCAGTTTCAGTACCTGGGCAATCTTATTGACGGGTACACTTTCACCGGTCAGCGCTGCTTCCTCAATCTTCAGGCTGGCGCTTTCCAAAATACGGCCGTCCGCCGGTACACTGTCACCGGCTTCCAAAATCACGATATCACCGGGCACCAGTTCATCGCTGTGCAGCACCACCTGCTTGCCGTCCCGCAGGACTTTACAGGTAGCCGCCGTCATGGTTTGCAGGGCTTCGATAGCCGCCTCCGCTTTGCTCTCTTGCACCACGCCCAAAATGGCGTTCAGCAGTACCACAATCAAAATGATGAACACTTCTGCCAGACCTTCCGGGTGTTCCGGGTTCTGGATGTTGTGCATCACTGTAGTGGCCGCAGACACTGCTGCCGCGATCATCAAAATGATCAACATCGGGTCTTTGAGTTGCTGCAAAAACCGTTGCAACAGGGTGACCTTGGGAGGCTCATCCAGTTTATTGCGTCCGTAAACCTTCCGCCGTTCCTCGGCTTGCTGGGTGGTTAGACCCTGGGTTGTGGTTTCCAGATGCTGCAGGACTGCCTCTTCTGACTGCGCATAGGGTTTGTTCAAAGGGAATCGCTCCTTTCTTTTAGCCTGAGGGGTATCTGCTTGGCTCAGACTTTGCTTTGTTCACTGATGGACTTTAGGGAAAACAAAAAGACTCATGCGCAGGGCATAGCCTTGCGCATGAGTCTCATTCTTTCAAAGCCTTCCGGGCAACCAAGTGCCGAAGTGACGGGTTGGCTTACGCTTGCGCGCGAATTACTCCCTCAATCTTCTTATATTTTAAGGCCAAAATCTTCCATTGTCAAGACTTTTTCTAATATTCCCCGGACTTTTGCGGATTATTCATCCCTTCCGGCCTTTCACAGGCTCCAGGCTGCCAAGCAGGCATAAAATTTGCCGGCACTGTTCCTGCTCCATTTGGCAAAGTCTTTGGAACGCAGGCCCATACTGGGTATCTTCCCGACAGGCTTCCATTTTAGCAAGAAGCCGCATAGCGCATCCGTAAACTGCCCGCAAACTACTTTCTACCGGCTCCTGTTTGGGCGGTTTGTTCCCCAAGGAGGGTCGGTTACCGTTTATAAGCAGGCAAATTCCTTTCAGACAGTCCGTGCATTGTTGGGCCGATTGATAAAGGCTATGTAGCTGGGCGCTTTTTTGTCCTTGCACCCTACGGGATAATTGCAGAAGCCGCAGGGTATTTTCCCAACTTTCCAGCACCATTTCTTCCGCATTCGGCATCTGCTCCCGGCCGGCCGTTACCCGTTCCCACACATTCACCGCTTGGGTGCGATTGATTTTTTCCATTCCCACTCCCCCTTTTTCCTTATAGTATACGCCGGAGGGGAATAAAAATTTTGTCTGTTTTTGACTATTTTCTCTTTTCTTTTTCGTTCATATGTGCTATTATGGAGACAGAATACAGTAACCTGTGCCAAACAGGTGCCCCTTCGGGGGCAATTCCGGTTTTTGCGCAGGCTAAGGAGGGCATCTTATGGCAAGAACCACCCAAAAAGGACAGCAAATTTTGGAGTTCATCCGGGACTTTACAGCAGAAAATGGGTTTGCCCCCTCCGTCCGGGAAATCGGTACGGCTGTGGGTCTGCAATCCACCGCCTCCGTCAGTTACCACCTGCGGCAACTGCAGGCAAAGGGGCTTTTGATGGGTACCGGCGTGAAAGGTGCAAAGCGGGCTGTGGTTTCAGCCGTCCGTCCGGGCCATATTCCGGTGGTCGGCGTTGTCACTGCCGGCGTGCCCATCTTGGCCGTTGAAAACCAGGAAGGCACAATGGCCTGGGAAGGGGACGCCGATTGCTTTGCCCTTCGCGTCCGGGGTGACAGTATGATCAATGCAGGCATCCTCAGTGGGGACAAAGTGGTTGTTCGCCCCCAGCAAAATGCGGATCATGGACAAATTGTTGTAGCCCTTATTGAGGACGAAGCCACCGTCAAGCGCCTTTCCAAAAAGAACGGGCAGATTTGGCTTCTGCCGGAAAACGAAGCCTATGACCCCATTGACGGCACCAATGCGCAAATTCTCGGCATCGTCAAGGCCGTTGTAAGAGAGTATTAATACGAACAAAACGGACGATTTTCATCGTCCGTTTTATCATTTTCATTATCAGTTGTTAACACCGTGATGGGCGGTGGGAGAAGTATTGGTAAGGGGCAGGAACGTATAGCCATTGGCAAGGCCCCACTGAATGATGCTTTCCACCGCATCCACGCTAAAGCCGTGAATATCGTGCTGCAACACCACAGACCAGCGGTTGCCCTTCACGCCGTTGGTTACATTCTTAAATACCTGCTCTGCCGTCCGGGCACCGCCTGCATCGTTGGAGTCCACGTTCCAGTCAAAGTACCTGAAGCCCAGGGCTTCCACAGACTTTGTCAGCTGTGACATAATGCCCTTGCAGTAGTTGGCACTAACCGTATTGGAACTGCCGCCGGGGAAACGGATCAGGTTGGACCGTACACCGGTAGCATTGTAAACCTTATTCTGGATGGCATACAAATCCTCATAATAGGCTTCCACACTGGAATAGACGGACTTGAAGTTATGGGTATTGGTGTGGAGGGCAACCGTGTGGCCTCCGGCATAAATATCATCAATATAGCCGATAGAGGCGGTGCCAACCACAAAGAAGGTGGCCTTCACATTATACTTTTCCAGAATTTTCAGCAGCCGGGGGGTGTGGTAGCTGGGGCCATCGTCAAAGGTTAAGTAAATAATCTTGCCATCAGGTACCACTGTGGAAGGATTGGTACGGCCCTGCACAGTCAGTTTCCGGGTAACGACGGTTTCGTTGCCAAAAGTATCGGAAACGGTGTAAGTAATCTCATAATCACCGGGTACATAGGTGCTGTAGCTTGCATTTACCTTCACCTTATCGGTTACATCGCCATCCGCATTGTCCGTAGCCGTAAAGCCCGGCTCGGTGTAGTCAGCACCGGCCAGAATGGTAATGGCGGCATCCCCTTCCAGGGTAATCACCGGCGCATCATAATCCTGGTAATTGATAACCCGGCAAACTTCTGTATAGTTGCCGGAAGAATCCTGGACAGAGTAAATGATGGTATCTTTGCCCTTGCGGATTTGTACCTGGTCAGAAATATCCCCGTCGCAATTATCGGTGGCCGTAAAGCCCTCTTCCTCGTACTCGTGCCCGGGAAGGGTGTAACTGCCTTCCGCCGTCTGCAGCGTAATCACCGGCTTCTCCCGGTCCCGGACTTCCCCCGTCTGCTCCTGGCGGGCGGTAAACCACAAAAATCTTGCAATCACTGTCCGCTTATAATTTCCGGGAACATCGGTGTTTACACGGCCGGAAATACGCACATTGGCATCCACTTCCTTGCCTGCCCAGGTGGTGGAAACATACACATCCGGCACTTCCCCACCGCAGTCAGCGACTACACGGGAAGGCAGGCCTTCCATCTTCAGGGGCACAATCAGCGCAAAAATTACCGCCAGCAAAACAATGCCCAGCAAAACACCTGCGCCAATGCAAATGGGGCGCAACCATTTTTCAACAAGAATTCGCATAGTACTCTCTCTTTCTCGTTTTTTCTCTATTATACCTTATTTTTACCGGAAATCAAATAGTATTTACAGAATTTCGCCCCGGTGCCAAGAAAGGCACCGGGGAATGCATTTTCTTACTGTTTGCTAAGCTTTTCTTTTCGAGAATACAGGAAAGCCCCAACTCCGCAGGCCAGCAAAAGGACTATTCCAACAATATAAAAGCCATAAACAGGCTTGGGAGAAAGAGAAAGGCTGAAGCAGGCTGTTTTCCCCTCATAGAAAACGGCAATCTCCGTTTCCTGCAAATCTTCGCCATTGAGAAAAAATCCTTCCTCAACAAGTTCCTTTGTCCCATCTGCGTATTGCACTTCCAGGCATAATCCAGTGGTGTCCAGATCCTCCCCCTCTATGTAATCCAGTTTGGATGGTAACCGGGCTACGGAAACAGATACCACCACCTTTTTCCACTGAGGGTAAAGGGTGACGATTTGGCTTTCATCTGCAAAATTGGGGCTGATGCCCTGGGCGGAAACCGCTTTCGGCTTCACAAGACCGGTGCTTCCGTCTTTGGATGCGGACCAGCCCAAAAATTCGTAATGCTCCCGGGTAAGCACCGGCAAATCCTGCCGGGTATCCGCCCAGGCTTCATAGGTCGTTACAAAGACTTCCCCACTTTCATCGGTCAGCAAGCCCTTTTCTGCATCCAAATTCTCATAAAACACCTGCAGTTTGGGTTTTTCCACATCATTCGGCGCGCCTTCAGGGGGAATGCGCTTATCATATTGGAGAGTGTAACTGTAGGCCAAGTCCAAAAGCAGTTGGTCCTGCCCCCGCTTTGCCAGTATGGAAAGGCCCATGCCTGCACCGCTGGAATGATTGCCCATAGGAATGGCAATCTCCGGTGCCCCCGTAGGAGGTGAAATAGCACTGCAGTTAAAAGTATACTTCTGGGTCTTTTTTGACCAGTTCACCCCATTTTCATCCACACCGATTTTCATTGGGGTAGACAAATAAGTAGGATAAATTAGCGCATCCAAGCCATTTTTGTCCATCATCCTGCAAATGGCTCTGTAGTAGGCTTCCTTTCCTTCTGATGTCCCCACTCCATTTTTTAGGTAGAAAAGATCGGACATAGAAACCGTTACCACTTCTGCTCCGCAGGCGCGAAGTTCCTCCTGCACGTTGGCAAATGCGGCAAGAACTTCCTTGTCCAATCTGGAGGCGTTCCGGCTGGCGCTCCAGGAAATGGGCGCCGACAGTTGCTCTAACACGCCGATTTTTGCGCCCTTTAATGCCTCTGCGTTCAAATTCTTTGCATACTGGGTAGTGCCGGTCATTGCATCCAGCATCAACGCCTGATCCATTACGGTACGGGTCATAACCCCGGGAACATCCCGGTCATAGATAAGGGTGGTAACCCCTTTTCTGGGAACTGTACCCCAGGTAGACCGCAAAGATACGCAGCCATTCAATGCCGCCGGATAGCGCAGAGAAGAATTGGTGTCCGTTCCCAATGCCGCCATCGCGAAATTCAAAGAAGTCGCCACAGCAGAGCCGCCGGAAGAGCCACCGGGGGAAAGATAGATATTGTAGGCGTTTTTGGTTTCTCCTGCCACATCGCTGGTGCTATGTTCACAGTAATTTGCGTAGGTACTCAAGTTTGCCTTTGCCAAAACAATGGCGCCTTCATTCAGAAGGTTTTGCACAATGGTGGCGGAATAGGTATCCGCTTTTTCCCAGTTTTCTCCATTGGTGGTGGGATAGCCCTCATACTTGATATTATCCTTCACCACGATGGGAACACCGAACAGATCGCCCTGGGCTGTGCCTGCTACCAGTTCTGCATCCCGCTGCGCCGCCACTTCCATTGCGTTATCACATATGGTAATGAAGCAGTTATAGGGCTCGTTATACTTTTCAATCCGCTGCAGATAGTACCAGGTTAGTTCCTGGCAGGAAATATGGCCTTTTCGGATGGCTTCCACCACATAGGTAATGTCTGCCTCATAAAGGCCCTCCATCAATTCGTACTTCTGCTGCGCCGTTAAGGAAGACGGCAGCATAGGGCCGAATTCTATTTCCTCTGTTTCTGCCTGTACAGGCACAGAAAGGATTAGACATATGAGTAATATGCCTATCGCCAAAAAGTGCTTTCGCAATTTCATACCTTTTTTCCTTCTTGCCAAAAAATGTCTTTTTTCTATTATACCGCAAAGCCATAAAATGGCAAATATAAAATTTACCCCGGTGCGGCACCGGGGTAAATATCAAACACTTACTTTCGTCTTTTTCTTTATTCTCACCATCACATAAATGGCTGCACCTGTTACCAGCAACAAGATTACTCCTATAATATAGAAGCCATAAACAGGCTTGGGAGAAAGGGAAAGGCTGAAACAGGCTGTTTTCCCTTCATAGAAAACGGTAATCTCCGTTTCCTGCAAATCTTCGCCATTGAGGAAAAATCCTTCCTCAACAAGTTCCTTTGTCCCATCTGCGTACTGCACTTCCAGGCATAACCCAGTGGTGTCCAGATTCTCCCCTTCTATGTAATCCAGTTTGGATGGTAACCGGGCTACGCAAACAGATACCACCACCTTTTTCCACTGAGGGTAAAGGGTCACAATTTGACTTTCATCTGCAAAATTGGGGCTGATGCCCTGGGTGGAAACCGCTTTCGGTTTCACAAGGCCGGTGCTGCCGTCTTTGGATGCGGACCACCCCAAAAATTCGTAATGCTCCCGGGTAAGCACCGGCAAATCCTGCCGGGTATCCGCCCAGGCTTCATAGGTCGTTACAAAGACTTCCCCATTTTCATCGGTCAGCAAGCCCTTTTCTGCATCCAAATTCTCATAAAACACCTGCAACTTGGGTTTTTCCACATCATTCGGCGCGCCTTCAGGGGGAATGCGCTTATCATATTGGAGAGTGTAACTGTAGGCCAAGTCCAAAAGCAGTTGGTCCTGCCCCCGCTTGGCCATCATAGAAAGGCCAATGCCGGACCCTCTGGAATGAAAGCCCATAGGTATCGCAATTTCCGGTGCTCCGGTAGGTGGGGAAACCAAGTGGCAGTTAAACACAAAATTCTGAGACTTTTTCGACCAATTTACCCCGTTTTCATCTACGCCTATTTTCAGGGGTGTTGTTAAGTACGTAGGATAAATCAGTGCATCCAAATCATATTTATCCATTGCCATGCAAATGGCGCTGTACCGATCACTTACATAGAAGAAGTTGGAGATAGATACTTCTATCACTTCCGCACCGCAGGCCCGCAATTCCTCCTTTGCCTGGGCAAAGGTATCCATCACTTCCTGGTCTATTTTTGAAGCGCTGCGACTGGAATCCCCGCTGACTGGGCCGGACAGTTCTTTCAGTACGCCGATTTTCGCTCCGTTCAAGGCCTCCCCATTCAAATTCTGGGCATAGTTTGTTGTCCCGGTTATACCGTCAAGCATCAGCGCCTGGTCCATTACAGAACGGGTAATCACGCCGGGAACATCCCGGTAGGAATTGAGAATGGTAACGCCGCTCCGGGAAATCACGCCCCGGGTATGCCGCATAGCCACACAACCGTTCACTACTGCCGGGTAACGCAAAGAAGCATTGGTGTCCGTCCCCAAACCTGCCATCGCAAAATTTAAGGACGTCGCCACTGCGGAACCGCCGGAAGATCCACCAGGAGAAAGGTTTAGACCATAAGCACCCCTTGTTTCTCCCGCCACATCGCTGGTGCTGTTGCTGGCATAGCCTGCATAGGTGCTCATATTGGTCTTACCCAAAACAATGGCGCCCTCATTCAGAAGGTTTTGCACAATGGCAGCGGAATAGCTGTCATTTTTTCGCCAACTTGCCCCATCAGTGGTTGGATAGCCCTCATACTTGATGTTATCCTTCACCACAATGGGAACGCCGAACAGATCACCCTGGGCTGTGCCTGCTACCAGTTCTGCATCCCGCTGCGCCGCCACTTCCATTGCGTTATCACACATGGTAATGAAGCAGTTATAGGGCTCGTTATACTTTTCAATCCGCTGCAGATAGTACCAGGTCAATTCCTGGCAGGAAATATGGCCTTTTCGGATAGCTTCCACCACATAGGTAATGTCCGCCTCATAAAGGCCCTCCATCAATTCGTATTTTTCCTGGGCCGTTAAGGAAGACGGCAGCATAGGGCCGAATTCTATTTCCTCTGTATCTGCTTGTACAGGTAATACAAACAGAATACAAAGAAGCAGCATACATATTCCCGCGAAAGTTTTTCGTTTCATAGGCCACCCACTTTTGTTTCGGTTGATATTTTCTTTATTGTACAACCAAAGGAAGAAAATGGCAAATAAAAAATTTTACCCCAATGCCGAAGCATTGGGGTAAACCTTATCTTACGTATTCAATTACCACTCTGCGGTTAGGCTCAGTGCCTACAGAGTAGGTGGTAATCCGGTCCATATCCTGCAAGGTGGCGTGGATCACATGGCGCTCGTAAGCGTTCATGGGCTCCAGGGTGGTGCGGCGGCGGGCCTTCAGCACCTGATGGCCCTTCTTGGTAGCATACCGGCGCAGGGACTCCTCCCGCTTTTCCCGGTAGGCTTCTGCATCCACATTAATGCGGATGTGGCCTTCTACGCCCCGGTTGATGGCATAGTTGCAAAGATGCTGGATGGCATCCAGGGTATCGCCCCGACGGCCAATCAGGTAGCCCAGGTCCTCACCCACCAGGTCTACAAAGTAGGTGTTACCTTCTACCTTATAAATACGGCCTTCTGCCTTGGAACCCATATTGGAAAGCAGGCCATTGACAAAGGCAACAATCTTTTCTTCCACAGAGCCGGCTTCCACCTCCACATAGGTCTTGGGTTCTACAGGCTTGGGAGCAGGCTTTTCTGCCTTAGGCGCAGGTTTTGCTTCTTTCTGAGGCTCTGCCTTAGGCGCAGGCTTTACTTCCTTCTGGGGCTCTGCCTTGGGGGCAGGCTTTACTTCCTTCTGAGGTTCGGGCTTTACCACTACGGGCTTGGCCTTGGGTTTGGAACGGGATGCGGAACCCAGGGCAGACTTGGGAGCCTCCGGCTTCAGATCGGGGGCTTCATACGTTACCTGCACCTTGGCAGGGCTGGCGCCAATGCCCAAAAAGCCGGACTTTGCCTGGGCAAGCACCTGCACAGAAACGCTGTCCCGGTCCAGGCCCAGCTGGGTAAGTGCCGCTTCAATGGCAAGGTCAATGGTCTTGCCGGTAGCAACAAGGGTCTTTTCCATTATTCTTCCTCCGTTTTTGTGTAGCGGTCAGGATCGTAGGCACGGCCCTTACAGAAAGGACGGTCCTTCACACCGGACAGAGGCAGTTCTTCCTTTGCTTCTTCAAAGGTGATGCCTCTTTTCTCTGCATACTCCCGGGCAGCGGCAGCTTTTTCTGCCTCCTGCTCCTTCCGCTTATTTTCCTGCAGTTTCTTCTTGCTGGTGTTTTGGGTAATGCCATCGGGGTTGGCGGCCCGGCGCTCGGCACGAATGCGCTCCTTTTCCATCTGGCGGGCCTCTTCTTCCATAGCCAGGCGCAGCTTGGAAGCATCCTCAGCATCGTACTTTTTGCGATAGTGGGTGGTAAGGATCACATCAATGATCATACCCAAAAGGCCCTGTGCAAGCCAATAAACGCTCATGGCTCCGGGGATGGAAAAACCAATCCACAAGGACATAATGGGCATCACATACATCATGGTCTTGCTGGTCTTGGCAGAATCGGAATTCTTGGCAGCTTCCTTATCCTGTACACCCTTGTCGTTGGTAACAAGAGAGTTGTTCAGTTTCTGAGAAACCAGCATAGTCAGCACCTGGCTGGCAGCAGACAGAATGGGCAGCAGGAACAGGCCCAGGTTGCCCCACAAATTGCTTCCCCAGGAAGCAAAATTAAAGTTGGGCACAGCAGCCAGGTCAACACCCATAAAGGTGAACTTCAGGCCGTTCAGGGTATCGGGATTAGAAACCAGGTCCTTGATCTTGTCAGTAAACTGAGGCAGGATGGGAGCAGCGATCATCTGCTCGTAGTAGGCATTTCTCTGACCGATCAGGTCAGGCATAGCCTCCTTGATCACATTCATCACATTGCCGGCAGCTTCCAGGGTTTCATGGAATACATAAATAATGGGCTGACGGACAACGGCATACAGGGGGAACAGCAGCAGCATGGGAACCAGGCTCCACAGACAGCCACCACCCATAGAAACGCCTTCGGCCTTGTAAAGGGCCTGGGTCATTTCTGCCTGTTTTTGGCGATCATTGGCATATTTTTTCTGGATATACTGAATTTGGGGGGTCAGTCGGCTCATCTTCATGGTGCTGCGCTTACTGCGCATCGTGGGATACAAAAGCACCAGTTTGAGCACGACGGTGAAAAGGATCAGAGCTACGCCATAGTTACGGGTCAGTTCATAAAGCCAACCCAGCACATAGCCGAAACCAATTTGAATAAACTCCATAAGAGTCCTCCTTAAACCGGGTAAATCCGGTTATTCTCTTCGTTAAGGGACGGGATCGTAATAATCCCCTTTGTAAAACGGATGACACCGAAGAAGCCTGCGCAGGGCAAGCCAGCCACCCTTTGCCGCGCCATACTTGGTAATTGCCTGGCGGGCATACTCAGAACAGGTGGGGGTAAAGCGGCAACATGCCGCTCTGTGAGGAGAAATGTGCTTTTGATAAAAGGAAATAACTGCCAAAAAGAACCGTCTCATTCCCGGTCCTCCCGCAATATGCCTGCTTTCTTTGCAAGATGCAGGTACGCAGCCGTAAGTTTTGTAAATTCGGCATCTACGCATTTGGAGCGTGCTACCACCACAATGTCATAGCCGCTCCGGAAGGCGCCCTCATTGAGCCGGTACGCTTCCCGCAGACGACGGCGGACCCGATTGCGGACCACCGCTTTGCCCAATTTTTTGCCGACTGTAATGCCTACCCGATTGGTCTGTGTGTGATTTTCCCGGGCGTAGAGTACCAAGTACCCATTTGCCACAGCATCTGTCTTATACAGGCGGCGGAATATGTGGTTAAGTTTCAGGCTGACGGAAAATTCCATAGCATTTCTCCTGCAGAAGAAAAATCTTCTATGAAAAAAGGGAGCAGGGCAATTCGCCCTGCTTCACTCCCATTTTGCGATGCGCTCCTGCGCACGCTTTGGACTCTACACTGGCGATAATGCTCAGGCAGACAGAACCTTGCGGCCCTTGGCACGACGACGGGCGAGAACCTTGCGGCCATTGGAAGTAGCCATTCTCATACGGAAACCGTGAACCTTGGAACGGTGACGGCGGCTGGGCTGATAGGTACGCTTCATTCGGTACACCTCCTACAGTAAATCTCTATGCTCGGCAGCCAAAAGGCCGCAGCAACACATAATAATAGACCATACCGAATTATAACCCAAAATTCCATATCCGTCAACAACTTTTTTCCGGCACTTTGTAAATATTCCCCCGCCTTACGCATAAGGTAGCAGAAAGGGGGTATTGGGATGCTGACGAAAATTTCTGACCTATACTGCAAAGAAGTAATCTGTATTGCAGATGGCCGGCGGCTGGGCTTTGTGGCCGATGCCCGGCTGGAACTGCCGGAAGGGCGGCTTTGCGCCCTGATCGTCCCCGGGCCGGGCCGCTACTTCGGTCTTTTGGGCTGTCGGGAGGACTATATCATCCCCTGGCACTGCATCTGTCGCATCGGTCCGGACATTATTTTGGTGGATGTAAAACCGGAAGATTGCCGTTGTGTCCGTAACCGGCAGAATTTTTTGAAATAAACCCAAGAAAAGTTCCAGTTTTTTGAAAAAAATGCTTGCAAATTGGGAATACCTCTATTATAATAGTTCAGCATGGGTAAATCCCATAGTATTATTACACCACACACCCGGGGATTGTCCAATCTCGTGTCTGAAAAGGCGATTGCGGCAAGATGATCGGGGTGGAGGAACAAACAAAAGGAGAAACCAAAAATGTCTGTCGTATCTATGAAGCAACTGCTGGAAGCCGGCGTGCACTTCGGTCACCAGACCCGCCGCTGGAATCCCAAAATGGCCACCTACATCTACACCGAGCGTAACGG
>JAZNZO010000011.1:0-3162 GCA_045594945.1 Faecousia sp. | reverse complement strand
GGTATGTCCGGCAGTCCCATCATCCAGGACGGCAAACTCATCGGCGCTGTGACCCATGTTCTCGTCAACGATCCCACGATGGGCTATGGCATTTTTATCGAAAATATGTTAGACGTAGCAGCGTAAAGCCTTCCCCTTGAGGGGAAGGTGGCAGCCCGGAGGGCTGACGGATGAGGTGTAAAAGCAAAACACCTCATCAGTCACCTTCGGTGACAGCTTCTCCTCAAGGAGAAGCCTTGAAAGGAGGAAACATCTATGGATTTCTATAACACCCCCATTGGCTTTGGCTTGGCGCTTTCCGCCAATACCGCCGCTATGAACCGTTATGCGCATCTTTCTGAAGGCGAAAAGCAAGGCATTTTGAATAAGGCACACAATGTCCACAGTGAAAAAGAAATGTATGCCTTAGTAGCATCCATTGCCAATGGCACAATGAAATGATATGCGGGCGGATACTATCCGCCCCTACGAATTCTACCGATACAAACTATAGGGGCGGTTAATAACCGCCCGGTTTTTATTGCATTTTGGCGATGTTGTGCTATGATAGTAAGACAACATAGCAGGAGGCTTTTCCATGCTCTTTTTATGTCTTGCGATTTTGAGCAGTTCTGCCATTGCCTTACTGATGCGCCTTAGCGCCAACAAGGTAACTGCCAAGCTCAGTATGCTCAGTGCCAATTATTTGATCTGCGCCTTGTTGGGCGCTGCTTATGCAGGTTTTAACCTGCTGCAAGTTCAAGTTCCAGGGTTTTCTCTTACTGTGATCCTTGGCCTTATCAGTGGCATCGTTTATCTTGGAGGCTTTGTTCTTTTCCAATGGAACACCGCCAAAAACGGTGTTGTTCTCACTTCTGTATTTATGAAACTGGGACTATTAGTGCCTATGGTGCTTTCCGTTCTGTTTTTTCACGAGCTCCCCACATGGGCGCAAATTCTCGGCTTTTGCATTGCGATCCTTGCCATTATGTTGATCAATTTCACCGGCAATGGGAATACAGGCCGTTTTCGCTGGCAATTACTTGCTATGCTTATTCTGTGCGGCAGTTCCGATGCTATGTCCAAGGTCTTCAAGGTTATGGGGCCGGAGATTCTATCGAACCAGTATCTGTTTTACACCTTTTTCTTTGCATTTTTACTGTGCGTGGGCTTGGTGCTATACAAAAAGGAACGGCCGGGCATTCGAGAGTTTCTCTTTGGCGCCGCCATCGGCATTCCCAATTTTTTCTCTTCCAAATTTTTGCTTGGTGCGCTGGCAGATCTGCCGGCTGTGGTAGTTTACCCCAGCTTCAGCATCGCCACCATGCTGATCACCACTCTTGTGGGCGTACTCCTCTTCAAGGAACGGCTGGAAAAGCGCCAATGGCTGGCGGTGTTTTTTATCGTCATAGCGCTGCTCCTGCTGAACATATGATAAAAATAAATCTCTTTGGTGGTTTTTATGATTGGACTTGGTACGATAATTAACACCGCTGCGGTGGTTGTGGGCGGACTTTTAGGCTTGCTTCTGAAGAAGGGCATTGCCAAGCAGTTCGAGAAAATTTTGATGCAGGCATTGGGCCTTGCCACCATTTTCATTGGGGCAAGCGGTGTTCTGCAATATATGCTGGTGGTAAAAGAGGGTGTCATTTCCACCCAGGGATCCATGCTGCTTATTTTCAGTTTGGTTATTGGCTGTGTGATTGGACAGCTATTAGACATTGAATCCAAAATGGAAACCCTTGGCACGAAAATCAAAGGGGCTGTGGGCAGAAAAAACGACAATCTCTTTGTGGAAGGGTTTGTCACCACTTCCTTGATCATTTGCGTAGGCGCTATGGCGATTGTGGGGGCTATGCAGGATGGACTCTCCGGCGACAGTTCTATGCTGACTGCAAAAGCCACATTGGACTTTGCTTTGGTTGCCATTTTAGCATCTACTTACGGCGTTGGCCCTATCTTCGCTGCCATCCCTATCTTCGTATATCAAGGGTCTATTACCGGCGTTTCCGCCCTGTTCGGCACAGTGATTTCCGATGAGCTGATTGAGATGCTTTCCTTTGTGGGCAGCGCACTGATTTTTTGCGTGGGTGTAAATTTGGTCCGGGAGAAGACCTTCAAGGTAGCCAATATGCTCCCCGCTCTGCTCATTCCCGTATTTGTAGAAATTTGGACCGTTTTCATTTCATAATGCGGCAGGATAGATTCCTATCCTGCCTTTCCTTTTGGTTAAAATGTAAAGGACGCTTGACAAAGCAAAAGAGATATGGTATGCTTTGTATGTAAAGGTTGCTTTACAAAAAGGAGGGGTACTTTGAAGAACAGAATTGAGGAAATTCGGAAAGAAAGAAATATCCGGCAGGAGGAATTTGCAAAAGAAATGGGCGTATCCCGGCAGACCATCAGTTCTTTGGAAAACGGGCGGTATAATCCATCTATTTTGCTTGCCCATAAAATAGCAAAGTATTTTGCACTTTCCATTGAAGAAGTCTTTATTTTTGAGGAGGAATTGGTATGAAAATCACCGGAAGGCTTATTACTTATATTCTCACAATCGCCATAGGCGCAACGCTGCTCACCCTGGCAGTTGCCGGTGTGCTGGATTCCTTTTGGAGCGGTATGGGCGCAGCCTTGCTTGTCATAAATATTATGCGGCTGGCCCAGTTGTATCTGTACAAAACCGACAAAACCTACCAGGAAAAAATGGACACAGAAGTGTCTGACGAAAGAAACCGCTTTTTGCGAAACAAAGCTTGGGCTTGGGCCGGCTATCTGTTTGTCATCATTTCTGCCATCTGCACCATTGTTTTTAAGGTAATGGAACGGGAACTTTTGTGGCAGGCCACCGGTCTTGGCATGTGCCTGATCGTGACCCTTTACTGGATCTGTTTTATGATCCTGCGTAAAAAGTACTAAGGAGGCCTCTTTATGACCGTTTCTGAAGCTGTAAGGCAAAGGCGGACTGTCCGTGCCTTTGAAAACCGGCCCGTAGACCGGGAAGTACTTCTGCAAATTTGCGGCGATGCCAGGCTGTATGCCTGCTCTGCCAATCTGCAGCCCATCCGGTTTAAGATCGTAACGGACGAAGCGGGCGCCCTGTATCCCCTCATCCGGTTGGCAGGCTACATCCCCGGTTATACGCTAACAAAGGAGCAAGCGCCGCCGGCCTACATTCTCATCGCC
>JAZNZO010000010.1:0-11760 GCA_045594945.1 Faecousia sp. | reverse complement strand
GACAAGCAACTCGCACTCGTCGGCGTACAGATGGTACGTTAGAGGGCGAGTTGCGCAGTAAGTCAAAATGCCTTGCGCAGCAAGCTTTTTGCATAAAACGCCCCCCGGTTCGCCTTGAAGCGGACCATCCCCCTCATAAATGCGGGGGGGCAAGTATACAATCCCTATATGGTTCGCATTTTGACGGTTGGCGGCTTTTTTGACACGCTAAAAGCCGCCCAAATTGGGCGGCTTTCTATGTAAAAGGTTATTTTACAAACAGGTGTTTTCTTTTGCCGAAATAGACGGTATTGACGATAATCATCACAATGGAAACAACCGCACTGGTAATGGAGGAGGTTATACTGTCGCCCAGTACATCAAAGGAAACGATGGAACCGGCAGCGCAGAGGTAACCCAGGTTGATAATTGCGCCGGCTGCATAAGTGCAGTTCAGGCACAGAAGGCCATTTTTGTGATAGCCGGAAAGACGGAACCGGGTGATGATACCCCAAATAGCAAGGGCAATCAGGGAAATGCCTACAATCAGGTCAACGGGTTTCAGATCGGGGAAGACCGCATAAACCAATTCTACCACTTCTTTTTCCCCGTATACGGAGCCCGTAAGAAGGGACATGGCAGTGCCAAAGTTGAGAAGGGCGCCGGCCCACAGGCCGAAATAAATCAGGAACTTAAACCAACCCATTCCTAACGCAGGCTGAATATTGACAGGAGGGGTAACAGGTTGGGGCTGAGGCTGGGATTGGGTGGCATAACCGGATACATCGCTGCCACAGCCGGGGCAGAAACGGCTACCATCCGGTACGTTGGTTCCACAATTTCTACAGAACATAGAGGGTCTCCTTCCATATTTGTCTTAGGCATCCTGCCGATTGACAGGATTACTTATTCATAATATACCAAATTATTCTGCCAAATGCAATCATAATCATATGGCGCAGGGGCTTTTTAGTTCAGGCCGCCGGATTTCACATAGGATGCCAAAAGATCCCGGGCGAACACATTGGCTTCATGACGGGCTACTTCGGTCAGCCTGTTGGGGGCGTACAAAGACGTGTAAGTGTCCACCACCACATAGTAGGTTTCATTGGGGTCGATATGTTCTTTTAGTGCAGCCCCGTAATCGCCGTAAGAAATGTAATAGCGGGCGTTATCTGTGAAGAAGAAACGGTCTGCCAGGTCTTTGCCCTGAATGGAGCATAGGACCAGGTGATTGTCAAAGGGCAGGATGGAATAGAGCATCTTGTAGGTAACTTCCCCGGCAGCCAGATATCCCGGATCCCGCAGGGAAACAAAGCCGCCACCCAGGGCAATATCGTAAGTATCGCCCCAAAGTTCCACGCCCGCCTGGTAGTAAAGGTCTGCCACCAACTGCTGGATATAGCGGTTATTCCGCCTTGCAGCATTGGTGCCCAGGGCTTCTTCTCCAAGGGCAATTTGACTTTCGTATTTTTCCAGCAATTCGTCTACAACAGGGTGGTCTTCATAATCGGTATAGGCACTTGTGGGAACCAACTCGGCCGTTTGCACCGCTATGTTACCGGTGACAGTATTGATGGCGATTTCCACATGGCTGATGCCTTCATTATCACCGCCACTTTGCAAATGGTATACCCCGGCGCTGTCTTTGAGGACGTACTGCCGATGGGTGTGTCCTTCAAAAACCAGGTCCACATAGCCATCAGACAGGGAAATATCATAGTAGGACTTTAACTGGCTATTACTGACCGTGCCGGATTGATTGGAGCCAAAGCCATCGTGGAGCAAATAGACAATACAGTCTGCGCCCTCTTCGCGCAGAGCCTGGGCTTCCGCTTTCACCAGCCGGGTCAGGTCTGCCCCGGTTAAAAAGTACACATCTTCCACTTTGTCGGCAGCAATGGAAGAGTAGCAATCGCCAATGGCACCGATAATGCCGATTTGCAGTTGCCCCAGGTCCACCATAGTGGAACTTTCGCAGTAGGAGACCTGCTGATTGGTTGCCCTGTCATACACATTGATCGCCAGCAAGGGAAACTGCGCCAAAGATTGGTTATCCAAAATTGGCGGCTCACCCCAGTCATATTCGTGGTTACCCAGAGCCATTGCGGCAAACCCCATCCGATTCATCCAATCGGTCATAATTTGTCCCTTTGTCAGATTGGACTCAGAACTACCCTGCCACATATCGCCTGCGCTGAGGAAGATGGCGTGGTCATCTGTTTGCCGGGCTTCGTCCAGATAGGTACTTAGTTCATCCAGGCCTGGGTGGGTGCTGGCATCGTCTAATTTGCCGTGAATATCGTTCAGACTGTAAAAGTCCACGAAAACCAGCAATAAACTGCTGCATACATCGCAAAAACCGTCGTTTCCTTCGTCTGTATGACCGGTTTCACAGGTTTGTATTTGGGGTGCAGGCTTGGTTACGCAGCCGGAAAGCAGCAGGCAAATAGCCAATAACAAACACAGTTTTTTCAAAAAAACAATCCCTTTCTACTCTTACTTGAGGATGCTGTAAAGTTGGGAAACGGCTTCGTCATAGGTGTCAAACCGCACAACATAGTCGCAAAGAGCGGCATTTTTTTCTTCGTATTCAATGGCGGTGAGCCGGTTTACCTTATCTTCAACGGAAGAGTTTTTCCGCAGGATATTTGCCATCAGCGCCTTTTTCTCCCGCTTGATATAAATGGTAGTCACATTCTTAAAATAGGTTTTCAGTGACATAGCGCCGCAAATGTCCATCGTGGTCATCACCCGGTTGCCCCGGGCCAAAATCTTCTCCACATCCCCTCGCTTAGAGCCGTAACCGTGACCGGCATACATGGTGGACTGGAGCATTTCGCCGTTGTCGCACATATTCCGGAAATCCTCAAGGGATATATAGGTGTACCACTGGTTTTCTTCCACAGCGGTGGGGTCTTTGGTAGTGTAACTGACCAGTTTTTCAAAATTCTTGTTTTCAGCAAGAAAACGGGTTGCAATTTTGGATTTGCCACTGCCGGAAGGGCCTACCAAAACCACGATGTCCGTATCTTCCGGGGCAAGACCACCCGGTTTGGCAGAGTAACTTTCTGCAATGACTTCTACGATTTTCAAAAATTCCTCGTAGTGGTTCACTGCCAACATACCGGTGGCTTCCTGGTTCCAGGGACGGCGCATCAAAATGGGATACTTGGCGTTGGAATTGAGAATGTTGTGCATTGCATCGTCAAAGAGAATGTCCGTATGAATATTGTCCTTACGGGCGCCCATATAGATGTGGTCGACAGGAATTTCCGGGAATTCTTCCATAATCCGCTGAGCGCGGATACCCATAAACTGGGGCGGAACGGCTGTACACACAAATACTTCCGTCATTTGGGAGAGTTTCCGCACAAATTCTTTTGCACCCTCATAGACAGGCTGGGTGCGATAGAATTCCGGGTCGCTGAAATAGGGATAGATGCTGTCTGCCCGGGTGCCGACTTTGCCCCAACGGTCTTTTTCATAGATGGTCATCGGGGGATCAAATTTGTGCTTTTCGTTGGCAAGACGGATGGCATAGGCGGTGCATTCCATCAAAATGTCATCCACATCCAATGCGGTGGAAAGTCTGTATTTTCTGCTCATAGTGTGTTCTCCTTTCATTGGAAGGTGCTTTAGGAGGCGGGGGCGTAGACCACCTGAGGGTAGGGGGTGGGGTTGCAGTTTGTTTTGCTGTCAAACTGGCCGCCGCCGGTGATATTGCCAAAGGTTTCCCCCCAACCGCCGTAGTAATTCAGATACTGGGTGAAATCGTTATAGTGGTTATGGGTGTAGAATACATATACTTCTGTTTCTTCAATTATGCCGTTGCCGTTGGTATCCTGCCGGGTATAGACCAATCGGGCTGCACCCCGGGTGATGGATTTGCCGTTATTGTAGAGTTTGGGGGCGTAGCCGGGGGTGGTGGTTCCGGTGGTGCCGATGTCCATTTCGTAGTAGCGAAGACCTGCTCCGTTGCCGGGCAGTTCCGGCTCATAGGGATAGCGGGAAGGGTCATTTTTGTACCAGGAGTGGTTTAGCCGCAGATACTCTCCCCAAATGCTTTCGCCGGGCTTGCCGCTTTTTTTGGAAGTGTAGTTGGCCGGCAGATTTTCATCCCCGCCAAAGGCGTACATATAAGCAGCAACCTCCTCTAAGGTGATATAGCCGCCACCTTTATAAATGCGCATCACTTCGTTGCCGTCGCCGTCAGTAACGATATAGGTGTTTCCGTCGTCAATATAGTAACTATTCGTATTGTGGACATAAAGGCCGTTTTCCATAGGTTGGGCTTCTGCCCGTTTTACAGTTTGCCCCGGCACATCCAAAGCACCGGACAAAAATCCGTGTTTGGACCGGTATAAAGCATCCTGAAGGCTGACTGCGGGGGTATAGTCCGCATAAAAGGCCTGGGCGGTGATGCCGATATAGGGGTCGCTGCGCAGCGGCTCGGTGGGCTGGGGACCTTCGGCCTTAGGCGCACAACCGCTAAGAAAAAGAAGGACAACAAGAAAAATAGAAAGTATCCGTTTCATAAAATCCCTCAAATGTTTTTTCTTTATTTTATCTTAGTTTTCATTAAAATGCAATAAAAAACCCTCCGGAGGAAATCCGGAGGGAAAGGTTATGTCTGGGTATTACGGATGAAACAATCCCAGGCAGCTTGTATTTGTTCCGGTATGGACATAGCTCGACGTTGTAATGTTGAAAGAATTAGGGGGATGGCCTGAGCATATTGGTGCCATAGGCTTTGCTGCACACACAATTCTAAAAAATGTAACAGTTCCTCAGAGGACCGTCTTTCGATGTAGGCCGCCACAGTATGTTCCATTTCTAACACCACCCAACTGTTCAGAATATCCCGAATTGGGATATTCTAATTATACCGATGTGGGATAATAAAGTCAAGAGAAAAGGGGGATGTTTATGCGCTTAAAGGAATTGAGGCAGAAGAAAGGGCTTACACAGTTGCGGCTTGCCACAGAACTGAACACCACCCAAAACACTATCAGCCGATACGAAACCGGGGAACACGAGCCGGGAATTGCGGAGCTGATTAAGATTGCGGACTATTTTAACGTTTCTGTAGATTATCTTTTAGGCCGCACAGAGGATCCCAAAAGTGCAAAGTGAAGAATAATCCCCGTGAAGTATTCACGGGGAATGTTTTTGTTTTTGGTATAATTTGGGGAAGGTCCGTTTGTCCGGCGCATACAGAAATCCGTACAGACCTGCGGCCACAAGGCCGATGAGGATGAAGACCGTCCAAAGCAGCCTATAGTTACTTTGGGTAGCGATCAGCATAAAACTGATTAAGTATTGGGTCAGGGAAGAGAAGGCCGAATGCACCACTGTGGAGATGCCGCCCACCCGACCTCTGTGGGAGGCGGGAACACGGCGGGAGGTATAAGGATTGTTACCCAGCACAGTAACCACTTCGCCTAAGGTAAAGACGAACATACCTACAAAAAGAATGGCAGTGGCGGTTTGGATGGAGAAAAGGGCAATGCCGCCTACAAACAGCAGTAAACCCAAAATTGCTTTAGGGATTTCCGTAAAGCGCTTCAGCAGGACAGTGAAAATAGGGGTAAAGAGGATCACCACAAAGCCGTTGAGGGAGTTGAGATAGCCGTATATGGTGGCACCGGCCTCGCCCATAGCGTCCTTCAACTGCAGGGGCAGCAAAATACCAACCAAATTGGAAGGCATAGAGGCAAAGCAGCCAAGCAGCAGCATATAGATCAGCACCGGCCGTTGCCGGAGCACCTTCAGCACAGAGGCCTTTTCATCTATGGGCAGTTCATACTCGCTGTAACTTTCCTTCATAGCCTCTGCATCTTGGGAAACGGCATTTTGGGGATGGACGAAGAAAATGATCAGCACGGTGGAAACGAGAATTGCCAGACCGTTGATGCAAAAGGCAAGCCGCAGGAAGTTTTCAAACAAAATACCTGCCACACTGGCACCCACGATGAAGCCCAGATTAAAGCCCAGGTAAGATAGGGAATAGGCTTTCACCCGCTGGGCCGAGGTGGAATAGTCTGCATTCAGCGCATCGTAGGCAGGAGACTCCAAGGTCTGGAAGAGTCCTGCAAGGAACAAGATTACAGCCGTTCCGAAGGTCAGGGGCAAAATGGCTGCCAGGATGTAAAAACTGATGGTCAGAAAATCAAAGACGATGATGATATTCTTTCGGCTGAACCGGTCTGCCAATTTGCCGCCCAAAAGGGCAGCAGGAAAGGAAAGAACGGAGGCGGTCGCAATCAGCAGGGTGGATGTGCCGTCAGAAAGTCCCAGCTTTGTTGTGAGAAAAAAGGTGAGCATGGGCCAGACGAAAGAGCCCATAGCCGTAACCAGTTTGCCGATGAAGAGAATATAGATCTCTTTTTTCAGCCCGGCATACTGGGAAAGCAGTTGCTTCATATCATAACTCCTACGGATGTTCTTGGGGGTAAAGTAAACCACTGCCAGTCAGTATATCACGGCATTCCATTTTTTGCAACAGACAGAAAGCGCCCAGTTTTTTTGCTTGCGGCGCAATATGCAAAAGATGAACAATGTAGGGACGAGCATTGCTCGTCCGCTTGCGCGAATTGGTAGTGCGGTACGGACGGCCGATGGCCGCCCCTACAAGAAAAATCGCCACCCGGTCAGGTGACGATTTTGTTGTTAGCAATTAGCTCTTGATAATGACTAGTGGTGCAGTACCCGAAAGAGGGAAATTATTTAACGTTGTGTTATAGCTATCAATTTGTTCCCTTGCAACTATCAAAGATATCTCGTATTTCCTTATTGGGCTTGTGTGATAGTCAACTATGAGTCAAGCAAAGATTCTTCAAAAAAACGTTGAAAATCAATGTGTTTTTGAATAGAAACAACTTTTTTGAGCCCTAAGTCAAGTACTAGTCAAGTAAATGCTATGCCCAAAATGGCAAGTATTTGCGATTTTTGTCCGATGTGGAATCTGGAGATATTTTAATCAAACCAATTGCACATGTTTCATTAAGCAATCGCGTAACCATAGAACTGTTTTTTGATTCAATCTTAAATCGTTCTCGCAAGGAAGAATTAGTCATAACATCCCTGTTGACGCGCTTTAAGCATGCGTGAAGATAGCAGGCACGATACCGATCATCTTTACTCATTTTTGCAAATGCTTTATGCGCATAAAGAATCACTTTGGTGTGATCATTATATATTTCAATTTCTGGAGCAGGAAGCTGATAAAATTCTGTTTGGAATACAACTTTGTCATACCCACTGCCACGTTCTTCACAAACACCTATACGACGCATAAAAGAAGCAGTCTTTTCATTGCGAGAAACAGGGGGATGGTCGACAAAGCGAGCTTTATCAATTAAAGGAGCTCCAGGATTGGTTATCTCTAGTCTATCGGAAAATATTTCGATTAGAGGACTAGTTCCTTGCATAAAAAAGTTTTGGTGAATTATTGCATTTGCAACCAACTCTCTAACAGCAGTTTCCGGATACATCGGAACAACTTTTCTAAGTGCTTTTCCTAAAATTTCGTTATTAGGCAACAAGTTATTAATATATGAAATTAACCCTTCAAATCCGTTTGCATATCCCTTTTCTTCGATTTTTTCTTTGCTAGCTGCGCTAATTCTGTCTGGCCCCTCATACTTAATTACTCTGACTGCTTTACGTGACAATGAAGGAAAATCAGACAAACGCTTTGCAAAGAGAATAGCACCTAAATTTGTGATATTGTAGTTTCCAGTTTCACATTTTGTAATCATACCATCCTCGAGAAACGCTTCAAGGATGCGAATCTTATCACTCGGCAAGTCCAGGGAAAGCATTTCGAAATATGCTGCAAAGTCGAGTTCTCGCAACACAAAGTCTCCGGATACATTCTCCATAGCCACCAAGTTTTCAAACGGTGTCTTAGAAAAAACTGCCCAGAGTTCTCTCTCGGTATCCGGAAAATCTTTTAGCTTCTTTTTGTATGAATCAATACGAATATAATCTTCGGATCTAAACTTTACAGGCGAAGAAAAAGCTCTTCCTATTTCTAGTAAAACAACATTCTTACCTTCTAATGTTGTAGTATGGAAGTAGAACTGTATCTGTGGGTTTAGCTGCGTAGCAATCCACAGGTCTATCCCTTGATTACCTACCTTGGCTTCTTGCGGATTAAAGGTTGTTCCAATTATTTCATGAGTATCGTCGTCAATGCCCCAAATTAGAAAAGCATGCTCCTGGTTAAACAGTGCTGCTGTGTTTGATAAAGCACTTATATACTCTCCAATTTCTTGTGCGTTGCAATTATTATGTTTGAATTCAATCCATGGCAACTCATGTGAATGTTGGCGAGATTCTTCAATAATGGCATTGACCATGTTGATGTTATACGGCATAAACACTCCTCCTTTTCATATAGTATACCCAACTACTATAAACTAATCAAGTATATTTTTAGTTGCAGTCAAGTAAAACTGACTAAATACGTTGTTTTTTTGCATCACTCAACAAAAAATGATAAAAAAACATATAATCAGTCAAGTAAAACACCCGTAAATTATTCTGAAATAATTCCATAAAAATATCCGTCTGAATTACTCCGGACGGATGATTTTTATTAGGAGTTAACCTTTGATCGCAGCCTGTGGTGCTATGGGCAAAAGAGGGGAGTTACCTTTTAATCGGTAATATTAAAATATTCCATTGAACTTTTGATTAAAGAATCAATTAACGCCTTGTGCTTTGAATATTCTTCAAATCCAGATAACTGAACACTATATTCTTTCCAACGAGGTGTATAAGATACATCTAAACCAACTCTTTCGCAGTTTTGAACCATTTCAGGATTTTCATTTCCTTTGTATACAATGTATAAGTAATTCTTTTTAGGTCTGAACATAAGGAAGTTTTTTGATATGCCATCTTTCATCATTCCAATATAGAATTTATTGTACTTCAATTCGTAGCCGCTCGCATACTCTTTTACACTTTCAAAAATCTTATCAACATTTTGAAGCATTTTAGGAGTGCTTCTGCTTTCCCAATATTTTCTGTCGGTTGCTTCATACTGTTCATCTTCATCGTTCACAATAGTTACTCTATCGAGTACTTTTGTAAAAGCAAGTGAAATATCATCACCCTGTTTATATGCAGTTAATTGTAATGCTATAAGAGGAATTGCACCATTAAACAAGGAAATAACATTCATAAATCGGCCTGTGATTTCTTCTGCGACAATTACAGCACAATGGTCATATTGAGGGTATCGTTTTCTTTCAGTGTCCCAATATTCCAAGGTTCTAATAATATGGCTAGGGTCAGTAGCGCCTAATTGTACTTCCACCTCATACCGAGTACCATCATCATCTGCAAGCAACAAATCAAGCCTGCCTCCTAATGGCTGAATTTTTTCTCTTTGTATTGGAGATAAATCGCCCAATCCCAGCACAGAAGGATCATCAAAAATAAAACCTTGAATCAAATCTTCCTTTATTTGGGGATTGTTTTTAAGTTGTACTTTTTCCATTTTAACAATTTTAGCCATAATATATGCCCCCCTATATTGTTTTTTACATAATAACATAATTGGTTTAAAAAGTCAAAATCCCTCTGCCGATTACTCAGCAGAGGGATGATTTTGCGCTATAAACCTAATTATTTAGATTCTTTAAGTGATATTCCGTCTTCGACGGAGTGATATTTTTGCTGCGCAAAAGCGATATAAGGCTTCGCCTTGCGATATGATATAAATCCTCTCGCGCGAGCCGCGCATATCGCACCGCGAAGCGATATATCGCGTGCAGAGCACATATCGAAAATCCCGTCAGGGAGTTATATCGCTGCTAACAAAAAATCTCCCGGAGTAATCCGGGAGATTTTATTGTTAGCAATTAGCCCTTGATGGCAGCCTGTGGTGCTATCAGCAAAAGTGGGAAAATAAACAGCAGAATCCCTGAATAGGCTCCAATTGCCGTTGGGGGATTCTGCTTATACTGGAAATGCCCCGCAGACTTTACTTGCTGCGGTTACCAACACATTGGCAACATTTCCTATTTCAATATAGCAAATCGTAGAAGTATTGTCAAGAAAAATGCCGCTCCGAAGAGCGGCATTTTATTGTTAGCAATTAGCCCTTGATGGCAGCCTGGGCGGCGGACAGACGGGCGATGGGAACACGGAAGGGGGAGCAGGACACGTAGTCCAGGCCCAGCTGGTGGCAGAATTCCACAGATGTGGGATCGCCGCCGTGCTCACCGCAGATACCGATGTGCAGCTTTGCGTTGTTGGCGCGGCCGTCCTTGCAAGCCATATTCATCAGCTTGCCAACACCGGTCTGGTCCAGCTTGGCGAAGGGATCGTTCTCGAAGATCTTGCTGTCGTAGTAAGCATTCAGGAACTTGCCGGCATCGTCACGGCTGAAGCCGAAGGTCATCTGGGTCAGGTCGTTGGTGCCGAAGCAGAAGAAGTCAGCGTTCTGAGCGATTTCGTCTGCGGTCAGGCAGGCTCTGGGGATCTCGATCATGGTGCCTACTTCGTAGTGCAACTCTGCGCCGGCAGCGGCGATTTCTGCATCAGCAGTAGCAACCACAACGCTCTTGACGTACTTCAGTTCCTTCACTTCGCCAACCAGGGGAATCATGATTTCGGGAACCACGTTCCAATCGGGATGTGCCTTCTGGGTGTTGATAGCAGCGCGGATGACAGCCTTGGTCTGCATCTTGGCGATTTCGGGGTAGGTGACAGCCAGACGGCAGCCACGATGGCCCATCATGGGGTTGAACTCGTGCAAGGATGTGATGATGTCCTTGATCTGCTGAACGGTCTTACCCTGAGCGGCAGCCAGAGCGGCAATGTCAGCTTCAGTGGTGGGTACGAACTCGTGCAGAGGGGGATCCAGGAAACGGATGCAAACGGGCATACCTTCCAGAGCCTCGTACAGCTTTTCGAAGTCGGACTGCTGGTAGGGCAGGATCTTGTTAAGAGCAACTTCTCTTTCTTCAGCAGTGTCGGAGCAGATCATTTCACGGAATGCAGCAATACGGTCTGCTTCGAAGAACATATGCTCGGTACGGCACAGGCCGATGCCTTCAGCACCCAGTTCCCGAGCCTTCTTGGCATCGGTGGGGGTGTCAGCATTGGTGCGGACCTTCAGGGTACGGAACTTGTCAGCCCATGCCATGATGGTGCCGAAGTTGCCGGAAATTTCAGCGTCTACAGTGGGAACGATGCCGTCGTAGATGTTACCGGTGGAGCCGTCGATGGAGATGTAGTCACCTTCCACGTAGGTCTTGCCGGCCAGAGTGAACTTCTTGTTTTCCTCGTCCATAGCGATTTCGCCACAGCCGGAAACGCAGCACTTACCCATACCGCGAGCAACAACGGCTGCGTGGGAAGTCATACCGCCACGAACGGTCAGGATGCCCTGGGCGGCCTTCATGCCGGTGATGTCTTCGGGAGAGGTTTCCAGACGAACCAGAACAACCTTCTTGCCGGCTTCCTTCCAAGCCTCGGCATCTTCAGCGGAGAAGACGATCTGACCGCAGGCAGCACCGGGGGAAGCGCCCAGACCGCGACCCATGGGAGTAGCAGCCTTCAGAGCCTTCACATCGAACTGGGGATGGAGCAGGGTGTCCAGATTTCTGGGGTCGATCATCAGGACAGCCTCTTCCTTGGTCTTGTGGCCTTCTGCCACCAGATCCACAGCGATCTGCAGGGCGGCAGGAGCAGTACGCTTGCCGTTACGGGTCTGGAGCATGTAGAGCTTTTCATTCTCGATGGTGAACTCCATGTCCT
>JAZNZO010000009.1:0-4127 GCA_045594945.1 Faecousia sp. | reverse complement strand
GAAATGATGTTGTCTTCCTTGGTCAGAGTTTTGTGGTTTACATTGTAAACGATAGTGGGCAGGTCGTTGCCGGCGGGAGCAGAGATAACAACCTTCTTAGCACCAGCGTCAACGTGAGCCTGAGCCTTAGCCTTGGAAGTGTAGAAGCCGGTGCATTCCAGCACAACGTCAACACCCAGTTCGCCCCAGGGCAGTTCGGCAGCGTTAGCCTTAGCATAAATGGTGATCTTCTTGCCGTCGACAACAATGTGGTCTTCGCCAGCTTCAACAACATGGCCCTGAGCAGCATAATTGCCCTGGGTGGAGTCGTACTTCAGCAGGTGAGCCAGCATCTTGGGAGAGGTCAGGTCGTTGATAGCAACAACTTCGTAACCTTCAGCACCGAACATCTGACGGAAAGCCAGACGGCCGATACGGCCAAAACCGTTAATCGCAACTTTTACAGACATGGTAAATTCCTCCGTTTTTTATCCTTGCCGCTTTGCGGCAGGTTTTACTGATTTACATAGGGTGCAAAGTCCCCATACGGCATTATTATACTATAAGCAAACTTCCTTGTAAAGTAGCGGAAATGTAAAAAACCCAATTTTTTTACAATTTCTATTGGGAAATTTGCATAATCACCCCTCCGCAGGCAACTGCGCCAAAAGTTCTTCCTTGGTAGCAGTTACGCTTCCCTGCCAGAAGCCGGGTTTTCCGCCTCCCCGGGCACCCAGGGTTTTGGATAGGCTCGTACCCAAGGCTTTTACTTCCTCCGGTTTGCCTGCCAGGCAAAGGTTATATTTGCCGTCTCTTTGGGAGAACACACCGGCAAGTTCTGCTTTTTCGGCAAGTCTCTGCGCCAGTTGACGCACTCCGGAAGGCTCCAAATTTTCCTCGAAACAAAAGGCCTGTTTTTGCCCTGCATAGGTTTCCGCCATTTTTTCAAAAATGCGGCTTTCCAAGCCTGCGGCCCGGTAACGCTCCCCTGCCAATGCATCTTTCATCTGCTGGGCTGCCGCTCCGGTCTCCAGAGGCCGGGCAGAGAGAATTTGGCTAACCTGTCTGTTCTGCTGGCAGAGTTTGTGGAGCCGTTCCAGCGCGCGCTTACCGCATGCCATTTCCAATCTAACACCTTGATGAAATTTCACGCAACTGAATATATAGATAAGGCCCACTTGGGCGGTGCGCTTTGTGTGGATGCCGCAACAGGCGCAACTGTCAATGCCGGGAATTTCCACAATGCGGACAGGCCAAGGAAGGGGCCTCTTGGTGCGATACACCACCCCCGGCAATTCTTCCGGAGAAGGCACATAGCAGTTCACGGGGTAATCCGCCCATACCGCTTCATTGGCAAGGCGCTGGATTTGCTCCAATGCGCCTTCCGGCAACGGACCGTCAAAGTCCACTTCCATCAATTCCTCTCCCACATGGAAGCCGGAATTTTGGTGGCCATAAAGTTTATGAATGATACCGGAAACAATATGCTCGCCGGTGTGCTGCTGCATCAGATCAAACCGTCTTGCCCAGTCAATACGGCCGGTGACAGTCTTTCCTATTTCAAGAGGGGCATCGCACAGGTGGATAACTTCCTCTTCCCGCTCCGTTACATCCAAAACGGCTACTGCATCCAGTGTTCCCAAATCGCAGGCCTGTCCACCGCCTGTGGGGTAAAAGGCAGTTGCATTCAGGGTTACTTCCCAGCCGTTTTTTGCGATATTACAGCCGGTAACGGTAGCAGTGAATTCTTGTATTTCCGGATCTTGATAATAAATTTTCTCCATAGTTCGGGCCGCTTTCTATCGGTTTTTACCTCATTTTAGCATATAGGGCAACCCTTTGCAACGAAAAACCATAACCTGTCGAGGAATTTTCCACACCACCTCCCCGGCTTCGTGTTTTTTCTGTGGGATGGGGCAATAAAATGATTGCACCAACATTTCCCAAGTATTCCCATGCTACAAAGGAGGACAGGCTATGCAATGCCAACGATTAAAAACCTATATGGAAACAGGCCGGGTTATCTTTCTGCCCGCCCGGTCTATCCGTCCCAACCCCAGTCAGCCCCGGAAAGTGTTTCGGCAGGAACCTTTGGAAGAACTGGCGAACAGTATCCGCCAGCACGGAATTCTTCAGCCCCTTTCTGTGCGAAAAATCGAAGGAGGCGTCTATGAACTGATTGCCGGAGAACGGCGGCTCCGGGCCGCCCAAATGGCAGGTCTATCAGAAATTCCCTGCATCTTAATGACAATGGATGATAAGGAATCCGGAATGGCCGCCCTGGTGGAAAACCTGCAGCGGCAGGATTTGGATTTCATCGAAGAAGCCCGGGGTATTAGTTTGCTGATGGAACAGTGGACTATGAGCCAGGAGCAAGTGGCAAGAGTGCTGGGGAAAAGCCAAAGCGCCGTTGCCAATAAACTGCGGCTATTGCGGCACTCTTTTCCGGTACTGCAGGCCATCCGGGAAGCAGAACTGACGGAGCGCCACGCAAGGGCGCTGTTGAAACTACCCACCGAGCCGGATAAGCTAAAGGCCATCGTGGTGATGCAAAAGAACCAAATGAGTGTAGCCCGGGCGGAAGAATACATAGAGCAGTTACTGACCCAGCCGGGAGAAAAACCGATGCGGGCAGATGTGGGGCTGTTTTTACGGAATGTAAACCAAACCCTTGCCCGCATTCAAAAGAGCGGCATCCGCGCCATCTCCGAGCGGAGAGAAACGGACAGCCAAATCGTGCTGACCATCACGATTCCAAAATAGGCTTTACTAATTCTGGAAATGGATAATGGACAATTGACAATACCGGTGTCGGCAGATCTAAACGGGGGGATCCCGTCATACATTCCGTTTGCGGAACGGATAAATCCGTTTCCTACATCAAATTCAAATTGTATCTTGTAGGGGGGATGTCCACATTCGACCGCCGCGTTTGTCATATCGACGGTGTGGCATTGCGGGACGAAGTGGGCTTCGTCCCCTACGGAATGTTCGCCCGCCTATAAATGCGCAAAAAGATTGCGGACCTGGCTTTCGCCAGGTCCGCATTGTTTTGTTTCATTTCTGCAGATGTGCGGTAATTACCGCATTTATCATACAGTTAAGATCCGGAGTGGGTCAGCTGAACATTACGGATGTACATATTCAGACCGCCAGTATTATCGTGGCCACCCAGGTAAGCGAAGGCAAACTGGGTTGTGCTGAATGCAGGATCGTAGGAAGCCGTTACTTTATACCAGGTGTCTGCAGTCATTTCACTTACTGCAGAACCGTCCAGATTGGTAATATCCAGTGTCATACCCGTTAATCCACTGGGCATGGAAACATCTGTTCCGTTCAGGCCGTTCATCATGAACTCGAACTCAATGGCCGTTACATCGGCATCTGTCAGAGTCACATTCAGCTGTCTGTGCTCTGTCGCTACAGACTGATGGCTGCCGCCAATGGCGTAGCACCAGGTGCCGTTCATATAGTTAACCAGCGGATCAGCAAAGTCACCCCACTTGGTGGCAAACTTGATGCCAGCCGTGCTCAGGCCAGGATCTGCAGTGCAATAACGGTCGCCGATTTCCATCGTCAGGATTGCCGCATCGGTGGTGTAGTTGTGGGCAGTCCACAGTTCAAAGTCTGTAGTTGTTTCCTTCACGCCTACAACCAGGGTGTACCACTGGCCCACCGTCAGTCCGGTTTGAGCATTGCCGCCTGCAACCTGCTTGCCGGTGGCATCCAGAATGTTGATAGAGCTAATGTAGCTTCCGCCTGCGCCTTCACTGTGAGAATATACGGCCAGGGAAGGTGCAAATTCGGTTACGCCGTCAGCATGGAAGGCTTCGGTATAACGGAAATTAATTGCCACGTAGCTCTGTCCTGCGGGGAAGGTGATATTCATTCTTCTGCCCCAAGCACTGGTAGTGGGGTTAGCTACATCACGAGTGGTATAGGTGTAGAGGTACTTGCCATCCACAACATCAACGGTATTCTTAACGTTGTTGGGGTTGTAAGTGTTATTGTACTGCACCACAACATCGTTAGGATCAGCCTGCAAGGTCCACTTAGCATACAGAGTATGGGCAGCGTTGACAGTGGTTTCTACTGTAACCGCCTCGCCGGTGCAAGCAGCATCGGTATACCAGCCGCCAAAGTCATAG
>JAZNZO010000008.1:0-4839 GCA_045594945.1 Faecousia sp. | reverse complement strand
GGTGTACCGTCTGGAAAAGATTAAAAAACTCACCGGTTTGGACCTGCGCCAGTTTGACCATGCCATCGTCTTTAAGGTGGCTTTGATGGTCCGCAAGTACCTGTCCAGCCGGGACGCCAGATAATAACCGAGGCACACTTTCTTTTGGAAAGTGTGCCTCTAATGATATCCGCTCCCATAGGTCGCAGATGATATACGCTTCGCGTATGAGGGAGCAGATATTATATCATATTTCCGAAACGGAAATATATCATACGGCAAAGCCGTATATCATATCGCATAAGCGATATATCATTTTTGGTATTACAGCCAAGATCTTCCACAATCGTGAACAATCTGCGAATTTTCCTCCGTTTTTGCCTTTTTTAATGGTTACAGATTGACATAATTTTTCCCGTATGGTACAATTCCAGTATCTTAAAAATGGAGTAATATGTCCATGATTTTATTTAATGATGTAGTCAAATCCTACTCTGTCGGCACCCAGGCACTGAAGGGTGTATCTATGCAGATTGACGACGGAGAGTTTGTATTCCTGGTGGGTCCTTCCGGTTCCGGCAAGTCCACCATTATTAAGCTCATTTCCGGAGAATTGCGGCCCACTTCCGGCTCTGTCCATGTCAATGGCTATTCTCTGGAGCGCATCCGCAGACGGGAAGTGCCTTACCTGCGCCGTACTGTAGGTGTTGTGTATCAGGATTTCCGTTTGATTGATACCATGACTGTCTATGAAAATGTGGCATTTGCCATGCGTGTGGTAGGCGCCAGAAATAAGGAAATCCGGGAGCGTGTTCCCTATGTGCTGGAACTGGTCGGCCTGGAAAACAAGGCCCACCGCTATCCCAATCAAATTTCCGGCGGTGAGCAGCAGCGGCTTGCCATCGCAAGAGCCCTGGTCAACAATCCCTCCACCATCATTGCCGACGAACCTACCGGCAACTTAGACCCTGCCCGGGCTATGGAAATTATGAGCCTTTTGCAGGAAATCAACAACCTTGGCACCACTGTTTTGGTGGTAACCCACGCCTGGGACTTGGTGGAATCTTTCCACAAGCGGGTGGTGGCTATCAATGATGGCCAGGTAGTCAGCGACGGAACGGAAGGTATTTTTAAGTATGAAGATCAGTAACATCGGTTATTTGCTCAAAGAGGGCATCCGGGGCATTTTCCTGCACGGTTTTATGTCCTTTGCCGCCGTATTCGTCACGGTGGCCTGCCTGCTGATTGTAGGCACCTTCACCGCAGTGACCCATAACTTAAGCCTGATGGTGGAGCAACTGAATAATAACAGCGAAATCTTAGTGTATATTGACGATACATATACCCTGGATAAGGCCAAGCAGGTGGAAACCCGGGTGCGACTGGTGGATAACGTAAGCCAGGCGGACCTGGTGACCCGGGAGCAGGTGCTGGAGGAGTTCCGCCAGTCCTTTGCTGACCCCAGTCTGCTGGAAACAGTTACCCCCGATACCTTCGAGTACCGGGTAAGAGTGCTGCTTCTGGATAACACCAAACTGGCAAACACCCAGGACCGGCTGATGCTGGTGCCCGGCGTAACAGAAGTGAAATCTCCCGATGGCCTCATTCAGGGCTTTACAGACCTGCAGGAAGTTCTGCGGGTGGTATCTGTTGTGCTGGTTGTGATACTGCTGTTTGTTTCCCTGCTGATTATCTCCAACACGGTTAAGATGGCAATGGCAGACCGGAAAAACGAAATTGCCATTATGAAAATGGTGGGCGCCACCAATGGCTTTATCCGCCTTCCCTATGTGGTCCAGGGCTTTACCCTGGGTATGCTGGGCGCAGGCGCCGCTTTTGGCCTGGAATGGCTGCTGTATGATGCGATGGCAGGCAAACTCAATGCCTATGATACCTTGAGTTTCCTTTCCTTCGTGCCTTTCTCCCAAATCCTGCCCCTGATGATTCCCGTATTTTTGGGCGCCGGTATGTTTGTGGGTGTAGTGGGCAGTTGGAACTCCATCAGAAAGTATATGAATGTTTAATTTGCGGTAGCCGCTTCTTTAGTCGCCTGCGGTTACTTAGGACGAAAAAAGGATATATTACATTATGAAGCATAGAGTAAAATGGATTTCGGCCATAGCACTGGTGCTGGTAATGGCCCTTGCCCTTGGATTTGTGGGCAAAGTTACCACCGGCACTGTCCAGGCAGCAACTTCCAGCGAACTGGAAAAGCAACTGGAAGAACTGGAAAAGAAAAAGGCAGAAAAAGATAAGGAAATGGCAGACCTGCAAAGTCAGATTGATGCCAATGCAGACCAGATGACAAAACTGGTTCAGCAGAAGAATGTGGTGGAGCAGGAAATGAATATCCTGCGGGATAAACTGCAGCTTACCAATAGTGAACTTTCTGCCTACAGCCTTCTGATTGCAGATAAACAGGAAGAACTGGATGCAGCCCAGCAGCGGCTGGCCCAACTCCAGGAAGAGAACAAACTTCGCATCCGGGCGATGGAAAAGAACAGCCGGGTTTCCTTCTGGTCAGTGCTTTTCAGTTCCAACAGTTTTATGGAGTACTTAGACCGGATGAAGATGATCCGGGAAATCCGGGAAGAGGATAACCGCCGGCTGCAGGAAATGAAAGATACGGCAGCCATCGTGGAGCAGGCCAAGGAAGAACTGGTAGAAAAGCAGTCTGCCCTGGAAGAGAGCCGGAAAGAAATGGAAGCCATGCAGGTTACCTTGCAGGAAAAGCGGGCAGAGGCAGATGAAATCCTCATTGAACTGAAAAAAGATGCAGATGCCCTGGATGCCCTCCACGCCCAGTTGGAAGATGAAGAGCAGGCACTCCTTTTGGAAATGGCCAAGAAGGAAGACGAGATTGACGAGGCCAAATACAGAGAGTGGCTGGCAACAGCCGTTCCCCAGGGCAGTGGCAACACCGTAAACGGCATTACCTGGGTTATGCCCACCGTATATAAGGGCGTTTCCAGTCCCTTCGGTATGCGCTGGCACCCCATTGACCACGTATATAAGATGCACAACGGCGTGGATTTCCCCGGTACTACCGGCACCCCTGTGGTGGCAACCCGCAGCGGTGTGGTTACCACTGCCGTGTTCCATAAGACCTGCGGCAACCACATTTGGATCAATCACGGCGATGGCTATAAGAGTGTGTATATGCACCTGGATACCATGATGGTATCTGTGGGCCAGTATGTGGTGGCAGGTCAGCAGATTGGCACTTTGGGCAATACCGGCGGCTCTACCGGCCCCCACCTGCATTTTGGCGTTGCGTATAACGGAAACTACATTGATCCGTTACCACTGGTTAAAAAATAAGGGAGGATAAAAAGATGAAAAAGAAGCAAAAGTTGTTTAGTGCCATTATGGCCGGCTTCCTGGCAGTTGTGCTGGTGCTGAGTCTGCTGGCAATGGCCATGCCTTACATCCTTTAATAAAACCTTTGCCCACAGCAATCGCTGTGGGCAAAAAAATCCGGAGGGATTTATGGAAAGCAAATTTTCAAAGGGCCTTGTGAAGGCTTTGTCCTATATTCTGGTGGCGGCATTGGCCAGCATAGTGACCATTGTGCTGGTGCTGCCCACAATGAAGTACTACAATAGTTATGTACCTCTGCGCTCTCCGGATGGGGAACTGGCGGAGCAGGCAGATAAACTCACCGAACTGCTGAACATCATCGACACCGGCTATATTGGGGAATCTGACCTGACCTATATGGCCGATGCGGCAGCAGCCGCTATGGTGGCGGCCACCCGGGACCGGTGGGGCTACTATATCTGCGCCGCAGAAATGGAGAGCTATGACTCCCAAAAAGAAAATGCCTATGTGGGAATTGGCATCACCATCACCACCGCCGATACCAGCAAGGGCTTTCCCATTTCCCAGGTTGAGCCTGGCGGCAGCGCCAAGCAGGCCGGCATCCTGCCCGGTGATATCCTGATCGAAGCAGAGGGACAAAACCTGGTGGGGGTGGATGTGAGCATTCCTCCTTCCATCATCCGGGGAGAGCCCGGCACTGAAGTAACCGTTAAAGTCCTCCGTGACGGACAGGTGCTTACCTTCACAATGGAACGGATGCAGATCATCGAAAAAGTTGCGGAAGGTGTGCTTTTAGAGGGTACTGTCGGCTATATCATCATCAAAAACTTCAATGAACGGTGCGCATCAGAAACGATTGCCTGCATTGAAAACCTGATAGAGCAGGGGGCAACCAGCCTGCTGTTCGATGTGCGCTTCAATGGCGGCGGCTATAAGAGCGAACTGGTAGACCTGCTGGATTACCTTCTGCCGGAAGGCAAACTCTTCATCAGCGAAGACTATACCGGCACAACAGAAACAGATACTTCCAATCCTTCCTGCCTGGAAATGCCTATGGCGGTGCTGATAAACGGCAGCAGTTACAGCGCGGCAGAATTCTTTGCGGCAGCCCTGGAAGAGTACGAATGGGCCTTTACCGTCGGCCAGCACACGGTGGGTAAGGGCAACTATCAGATCACCATTCCCTTGTCTGATGGCTCTGCGGTGGCTTTGTCTGTGGGCAGATACTATACCCCCATCAAGGGTATCCGCTTAGAGGATGTGGGCGGCCTTGCACCCACGATTGAAGTGGAAGTGGACGAGGAAACGCAGGCGCTCATCTATGCAGGCCTTTTAGACCCGATGGAAGACCCTCAGGTTTTGGCAGCCCTTGAAAGACTGAAATAAAAAGAGCGGCATCTGAACTGCTCCAGTTTGTGCGGACAGCACAAAAAAGAGTCCCTATGTAGGAATATTTAGTTTTATGCGGAGTGGCGCAGCGTCAGCGGCGCCACTCCAGTTTTTATCTGTATGCGCTCATTATTGTAGAAGTAAATATAT
>JAZNZO010000007.1:0-3019 GCA_045594945.1 Faecousia sp. | reverse complement strand
TGGTTGCCAGAGGTCTGATTGCCCAGGTAACCAATGAAGAAGAAATTCGCAATATGATTGACCAGGGTAAGGCCACATTTTATATCGGTTTTGACCCCACTGCAGATTCTTTGCATGTAGGTCACTTTATGGCGCTATGCTTAATGAAGCGCCTGCAGATGGCAGGCAATAAGCCGATTGCCCTCATTGGCGGCGGCACGGCAATGATCGGTGACCCCTCCGGCAGAACAGATATGCGGTCTATGATGACCAAGGAAACTATCGACCATAACTGCGCTTGCTTCAAGAAGCAGATGGAGCGTTTTATTGAGTTCGGCGAAGGTAAAGCCCAGATGGTAAACAATGCAGATTGGCTGATGGACCTTAACTATGTGGATGTTCTTCGGGAAGTGGGCGCATGCTTCTCTGTGAACAATATGCTTCGTGCAGAGTGCTACAAGCAACGTATGGAGAAGGGCCTGTCCTTCCTGGAATTCAACTACATGATTATGCAGTCCTATGACTTCTACTATCTTTACGAAAAGTATGGCTGCAATATGCAGTTTGGTGGCAATGACCAGTGGAGCAATATGCTGGGCGGCACAGAACTGATCCGCAAGAAGTTGGGCAAGGACGCCCATGCGATGACCATTACCTTGCTTCTGAACTCTGAAGGCAAGAAAATGGGCAAGACTGCCAAGGGTGCCGTGTGGCTTGATCCCAATAAGACCACTCCCTTTGAATTCTACCAGTACTGGCGGAATGTGGAAGATTCCGATGTGCTCAAGTGCATCCGGATGCTGACTTTCCTGCCTTTGGAGCAGATTAACGAAATGGACAGTTGGAAGGATGCCCAACTGAACACTGCAAAGGAAATCCTTGCTTTCGAACTGACAAAGCTGGTTCACGGCGAAGAGGAGGCAGCTAAGGCACAGGCATCTGCAAAGGCGCTCTTTATGGGTGGCGGTGATGCCCAGATGCCTACCACTGAGATTGCGCTTGAGCAACTGACCGATGGCAAGATTGGCATTCTGAACCTGATGGTTGCCTGCAAACTGGCAGCCTCCAACGGCGAAGCCCGTCGTCTTGTGCAGCAAGGCGGTGTGTTTGTCAACGATGAAAAGGTGGCAGACCACACCTTCCAGGTGACAGAGGATATGCTCCGGGAAGGCGTTAAAATCCGCAAGGGCAAAAAAGTTTTCCACAAGGCTGTTTTGGCATAAGATATGGCCCCCGTTTGGGGGCCATTTTATTTGGTAAAGTACTTTTGCAATTTATCTAAATTCTCTTTCTTGGGTTGTGTTAGAGGTAACCTGCACTTGCCACAGTCAAAACCGATGTATTTCATTGCCTCTTTTATCATAACGGGGTTTACTTCTGCAAACAGGAGTTTAATAAGAGGGTGCAACTGGCAGGCGATTGCGCTTGCGGTGTCAAAGTCTCCGTCCAACGCAGCATCTGTCATAACGCCCATTTCCCGGGGACAGATATTGGATGCGACGGAAATGACCCCCTGCGCACCTAAAGCAATGGCAGGTACAGTCAGGTCGTCATTACCGGTCCAGACGGTAAAATCCGGTCCGCAGGCATTACGGATTTCAACGAGTTTTGTAATATCATTCCCGGCTTCCTTTACCCCCACAATATTCGGCACTTGCGAAAGCCGCTTATAGACGCTGACCGGAATATCTACACCGGTCCGGGAGGGCACATTATACAGGATAACAGGAATAGATACGGCGTGGGCGATGGATAAGTAGTGGGCAAAAAGCCCCTCTTCTGTTCCTTTGTTGTAATAAGGACTGACTACAAGTAGGGCATCAGCACCTGCTTGCTCTGCTTGCACAGAAAGGGAAACGGCATGGGATGTGGAATTGCTGCCGGTTCCTGCAATTAGTTTGCAGGCATCCCCAACATAAGCTTTGCTCGTTTCAAAAAGTCTGATTTTTTCCTCATCGGATAGGGTGGGAGCTTCTCCTGTGGTACCTGCAATCACAACTGCTTCAATACCTTCATCTATCTGATATTGCAAAAGCCTTTGTAGCATCGGGTAATTGACTTTTGTTCCTAAAAAAGGTGTGACAAGGGCTGTACAGACGCCGGAAAAAAACGGATTTGCCATAAAACGATACCTCCAAGCCAGTCTATGCAGAAGGTGTATTTTGTGTGTTGCAAAAGGAAAGAAAATCGTCTATACTATGTAGGAATAAACCCGTTATTTGGAGGGTGCTTAGTGAAAACACAAGATTTTTGGTATGATCTTCCGGAGGAACTGATTGCTCAGACACCTCTTCAGAAGCGTGACTCTTCCCGGCTTATGGTTCTTAATAGGGAAAGCGGGGAAGTAACCCATAAACATTTTTTTGATATTTTAGAGTATTTGCATCCCGGTGACTGTCTGGTGATGAATGACTCCCGGGTGTTACCTGCCAGGCTCTTGGGGCATCGCCCCACAGGCGGCGCAGTGGAACTGCTGCTTCTTAGAGACTTGGGGAATAAGCAATGGGAGTGCCTCGCAAAACCCGGCAGAAAACTGCTGGAAGGCCAACAGGTTATTTTTGGAAATGGCGAATTGACTGCGGTTATCCGCAAAGTGTGTGAGGATGGCAATCGCATTGTAGAATTTTTCTATGAGGGCATCTTCCTGGAAGTGCTGGAGCGCCTTGGTAAAATGCCTTTGCCGCCCTATATTAAGGCGGAACTGCAAGACCAGGAGCGCTATCAAACTGTCTATTCCCGGGAAGTAGGTTCTGCGGCCGCACCGACGGCAGGCTTGCATTTTACCCAGGAATTGTTAGATAAAATTCGACAAAAAGGCATTAAGACGGCTTTTGTCACCTTGCACGTGGGGCTTGGCACGTTCCGCCCTGTAAAGGTGGAAGATATCCACTCCCATCATATGCACAGTGAACTTTGTATGCTGGGTGAGGAAACGGCGAAAGTTTTGAATGAAACGAAAGCCGATGGCGGCCGCATCATCTGTGTAGGCACTACATCCTGCCGCACATTGGAATCCCTGGTGAATGAGGATGGATCCTTT
>JAZNZO010000006.1:0-4140 GCA_045594945.1 Faecousia sp. | reverse complement strand
CCCAATGCCGGTTACACTGTTGGGAATGTCCACACTGGTCAGTCCACTGCAAGAATAGAACGCATACTTCCCAATGCCGGTTACACCGTTGGGAATAACCACACTGGTCAGCCCGTCGCACCAGGAGAACGCAGCCTTCCCAATGCTAGTCACCCCATCGGGGATAACCACACTGGTCAGCCCACTGCACTCATAGAACGCATAATCCCCAATACCGGTCACAGGATAGCCGCCCAAAGTACCGGGAATGGTGATGCTGCCGGAAATGGATGTATCCACACCTGTAACGATTGCGCCGCCATTGGATACTTTATAAGTATAGTGCCCTTCCGTTGCCGCACTTGCCTGCATGGGCAAAAAGGCGCACAAGAGCGCCACCACTGCCACCACTGCCAGACAAGCCAGCCCATTTTTCAGTCTTTTCATTGCTATTCCTCCTGCATTATTTGGTAAAACAGCGAAAAATCTATAAAATATGCATAAAGATATTATAACTCTTTTCCCCTGCCAAGTCAACCCTTCCCCCCACCGGCAGCAACAGTCTAAGGTATGTTAACTACCTAACATACCTTCGTCGGGGCGGTTTACGAATCGCCAACCATTTCAATCCGTTGGCTTGCGGAGAAAATATTTTTGTCGATATGCCTTCGGCTCCATATTTTTGCTTGCGCAAAATCGATATATGGGCCAAGGCCCATTCGATATGTCGCTTTGCCACGAGATCGTTATAAATCCTTCTCGCCCCGCAGGGCATATGGAAGGCGAAGCCTATATCGAGTGCATCAGCACATATCGAAAATCCCGCCAGGGATTTATATCGATGAAAAAGCACCTGCCGCAGCAGGTGCTTTTTCTCACATATAGGACTTAATGGTGCCAATCAAAATATCTCCGGCCACCACCCGGTCTTCGGCGGCAAAGCCCTGGGCAAAGTTATCCGAGTACAGCACCTGGGCGCTGGGCGGGAATTCCTCGTCCCCTTCCCAAACCAAAATCTGCATAGCATACCGGCCTACCAGAGGGAATAAAAAGCCTGCATCCCCGGATTTCACTTCCTGAGCGCCCATCGCCTGGGCGGCCTTCTTAAAGGCGGCCACTCTCGTGCCGAAGGTAAAGGCGGCCCGGGTCAGTACCCGGCCAGTGTAGGGCTTGATGTACAGTTCCCCCCAGGGCATTTCCCGGAAGGTCAGCCAGTTTCCGTTGGCGGATAAAGATTTCCCTTCCAATAAGTAACGCAGCAAAAATGTTTGCGTTGGCAGTGGCGGCAGCGCCCCCCCATCCAAAGGCCGGATTGCATACTTGGGGTGGGAAATTTCAAACTTCCGGTTGAGAAGTCCCACTGTAAAAGTCTGCCCATCCCAGCATACTTCCGGCAGCCGCCCGGCAATTTCCCGGGGGTCAGCCTTTGCAAACAATTCTTCATAGTAGGCAAAGGGCACTTGTTCCTTGTTGTTTTCGATTTCCATAAGTTACTCCTGTATAGAATTGGGGAACAGTCTGCTGTCGGTGTGGGGCAGGAAACAGGCCGCCACGAAAGCATCCATATACCCGGGGTGGGTAGAAAGTTCCAGATAGGTCATATTGGCCCCCAGTTCAGTGCATTTTTCCACCGCCTGGTCACTTAAAACCATCGTGTAGGCACCTGTGAGAGAGGAGTTGCCGATGTACTCGTACTTCTCCAGTTCCACATCCGGGAGCATACCGATATTGACAGAGTTTTGCATATTGATGCCGGAGCCGATGCCGCCGGCCACATAGACCTTGTCAATCATATCGGTGGACATATCCACTGCGCTGAGCATAGTGTCAATGGCAGAGAAAATAGCGCCCTTGGCACGGATAAAGTTGTCAATATCCACTTCGTTGATGGAAATTTCCCGGCCGGTCTCACTTTGGTCAGCAGTCGCCAGAATAAATCTGCCCATGCCGTGTGCATCCCTTCCCACCCGGGCGCCTTCTCTTACAAACAGGCCCTTGGCATTGATAATGCCGCAACGGAACAGTTCAGAAATAATGTCAATAATGCCGGAGCCGCAAATGCCCACCGGCTTTTGGCCGGCATCCCCCACAATGGTGAGGGTGGGCTCCATGGTGTCCTTATCCAGAACGCAGGCTTCAATCGCGCCGTCGGTGGCGCGCATACCGCAGGAAATGTCGCCGCCTTCAAAGGCAGGCCCTGCAGAGCAGGCGCAGCTCATCATAAAGTCCCGGTTGCCGAAAACAATTTCGCCGTTGGTGCCAAGGTCAATGAACAATCCCATTTCGTCCTTGTCCCACAATCCGGTAGCCAGCGTGCCTGCCGTAATGTCACCGCCCACATAAGAGCCGATGTTGGGAGCAATGATTACCGGAGCGATGGGATTGGCCGGCAGCCGCAAATCCCCGGCTTTCAGCCCTTCCCAACTGAAGAAACTGGGAATGTAAGGCTCCATCCGTACAGGCTCTGCATCCACGCCCACCAGCAGATGGTTCATAGTGGTGTTGGCGGCAATACACAGCCGCAAAATGCTGCGGGCATTGATGCCGGCGCTCTGGCAAAGTTTTGCAATAATGGGGCTCAGGGTCTCTTTCACGATGGCGTCCTGCAGTTTCTTTTTGCCTCCCTCTCTGCCCTGCTGAATAATCCGGTTAATCACATCTGCGCCGTAGCGGATTTGTCCGTTGCCGGAAGAACCCTTGGCTAAAATATTGCCGTTTTCCAGGTCCGTAAGTACCATCGTCACAGTGGTGGTGCCAATGTCAATGGCACAGCCTACAATCTTGGTGTCTTCCGGGGAAGTAATTTCCATACAGGTAAAGGTGTCGTCCTTCACTTCACCCTTCACGCAAACGGTAAAGTTGTTTGCCCGCAGGGTAGATGCCAGCCGTACCATCACGCAGAAAGGAATTTCCACTTTCTCAACACCCAACTGGGCAGAAACCGCCCAGGTCAGCCGTTCGTTGTCGGGCATGGTGTCCTCCAAAGAGGGTTCTTCCATAGAAACCACCACACTGCGGAAGCCATTGGTAAGGGCAATGCCTCTTGCCTGCAACTCTTCCTGCGCAGCCTGGAAAATCGCCACTTCCTTGGGGCTGCTGAGATCCGCCGTCTTCATCCGGGACTGATAGGCAGAGGCAATATCCGGCACAAACACCACGCAGTCGGAAAGGACCTTGCAGTTGCAGCTCAGCCGCCAGCCGGCCTCAAATTCATCGGCTGTAATGTGGCGGGAAGGAATGGTCTCCACTTCCCCGGATACCATCTTCACCCGGCACTTGCCGCAGGAACCGTTGCCGGAGCAGGGCGCATCAATGGCCACATTGCTCCGCCGGGCCAGTTCTAAAAGGTTGTCCCCTGCATTGCATTCGACGGCTACTTCCGCCGCCCCTTCAATCTGAAAAATCACCTTAGGCATACAAAGTACCTCGCTTTTCCCATAGTTGGATACATTATACCATTTTCCGCGCCCCTTGTCTACAAAATAATCGTAGGGGCGGATGCCCACATCCGCCCGCAAAAAGGCGGAGTCTTTCGACTCCGCCCTTTATAAGTAGATTTTACATAAGAGGTTCCATAGAAAGAACAGGATGTCCCTTCTCGGTCAGCCAGGAGATCAGTTCCTCTGCATCGCAGGTAACGGTCTCGTCAGCAATCATATCGCAGAAGTTTTCGATGCCGTGCAGTTCAAAGGCCGTCTTATTCAGCCGCTCAGCCACATCGTCTTTCAGTTCCTTGGGCATCCAAACGATACGCTCAATGCCGCCTTCTGCTGCCATAAACTTCTTGGAAGCGATGAAGTGACGGCCGTGACCCATAAAGCCGGGGGTCTGCACACCGCCGCCGGTGCAGGAAGCCAGTTCGCCGAAGGTCATACCGGCAGGGGTCATGCCCTTGTATTCCCGGTTGACAACGATAACGCCATTGGAAACCGCCTCAATACCGCAGATGCATTCGAAGCAGCCGCAGGAAGTCATGGGGTCTTCCAAAATGGAGTACAGGGTCCCATTTTCCACAGCGCCGTGTGTGGCATCTGCGATGGCCTTGTTGACACTTTCAAAACGACCGGTGCGCTCGTCCAGCAAGCCCTCCTTGAAGATGGGCTGGCAGGGGCCGTTGGGATCCAGTTCGTTGGTAGCCTTGGCATCCAGCCAGGAAACGGC
>JAZNZO010000005.1:0-19606 GCA_045594945.1 Faecousia sp. | reverse complement strand
ATACACTTTTGGGTAAAGTCCCGGTTTTTCAGTAATTTGTTCATCATAATCACCTCAAACCTTTTCTTGGATCTTCTTGCCCAGAAGGCCGGTAGGCTTCACAAGCAGGATGATAACCAGCACAGAAAATACGATGGCATCGGAGAACTGAGTGGAGATATAGGCCTTACTGAAGGTCTCGATGATGCCAAGCAATACACCGCCCAACATAGCACCGGGCATAGAGCCGATGCCGCCCAAAACGGCTGCTGTAAAGGCCTTGATGCCGGGCATAGCGCCGAAGGTAGTACCCAAAGAGGCAGTCTTATGCCACAGAAGGATACCGGCAACAGCGGCAAGGGCAGAGCCGATGGCAAAGGTAACAGAAATGGTGTGGTTCACATTGATGCCCATCAGCGCAGCAGCATCCCGGTCTTCAGACACGGCACGCATAGCCTTACCCATTTTGGTTTTGTTGGTATAGAAAGTCAATGCCAGCATAATGACCACCGTAACAAGAATTGTTAGCGGCACATCCTGGCTGATGTTCAGCTTGCCGCCAAATAAAGAAATAGACTCGATCTGACCGGCATAGATTTTGGGGTCAGCGCCCCAGATCTGCTGGGCCGCATTTTGCAGAAAAATACTCACGCCAATGGCGGTGATCAGCACAGCCAGGCTGGGCGCGCCACGCAGAGGGCGGTAGGCCATAGCTTCTACCGCGATACCCAGCACGATACACACGCCCATAGCCACGATAATGGCCGCCCATTCCGGAACAGGCATTTTGCTCATAACGGTGTATACCACATAGGTGCCCACCATGATTACATCACCGTGCGCGAAATTCAGCATCTTGGCAATACCGTAGACCATCGTATAGCCCAAGGCAATGAGGGCATAGATAGCGCCCATACTGATGCCGTTTACTGTATATTGCAGAAAAGACATATCTTGTCCTCCTTTTATCGCTCTACCCTATTCTTTAGCAGTCTGTGAAAACCGTCCTTCCGGGCAGCTTTCACAGACTGCGGAAGAAAACACTTGTAGGGATGGGAAGGTTTTCCTTCCCATCCCCTACTTAAAATTAGTCCATTGCTACATATGCGCCGTTAACGATCTTAACAGCGGCGGGGGTCTTGGAAACGGTGCCGTCAGCAGCCCAGGTCAGGCCGGTGCCGGTCAGGCCATCGAAGGTGTTGCTGGTGAAATAAGCAGCAACTGTATCACAGGCATCAGATGCGGAGGTATCGCCATTGACACCAGTAGCAACGCAGGCGTTGTAGATAGCATAGATAACATCGTAGCCGTCAGCAGCAAATTGGTTGGGCTCGGTGCCGTTCATGATTGCCTTATACTTGGCAACGAAATCAACGGTAGCGGCGTCAGTGTTGGATGCGGAGAAGGGGGTCATCAGCATCAGGCCTTCTGCGATGGCAGCATCGAAGCCGTCCTGTGCCAGGATGCCATCCATACCGTCGCAGCCCAGGAAGTTGGGCTTATAGCCGATGCTGTCAGCGTACTTCAGAATCTGAGAAGCCTGCTCATAGTAGAAGGGCATAAACACCAGATCGCAGCCGGCGCTCTTGCACTGTTCCACCTGGGTAGTCAGGTCAGCCTTGGTGCTCTCGCTAAAGGAAGTGGTAACAACAACGTTCAGGTTCAGTTCCTGTGCCTTGCCTGCAAAGCCCTTCTGCAGGCCGATGGAGTAGTCGTCAGAGGAGTCATAGATCACGCCGATCTTGGCGTTGGGGTAGTACTTGTTGACCACTTCAGCAGCGCTGGCGCCCTGGTTGGGGTCGGTAAAGCACATTTGGAAGATGTTATCGCCAAACTTAGGAACATCCACAGAGGATGCAGAAGGGGTCATCATCAACACGTTATCCTGTGCAGCGTAGGGAGCGGTGGCCAGTGCAGGACCGGTAGTAACGGTGCCTGCAAAGAACTGCATGCCCCAGTCCATCAGGGTGTTGTAGCCGGTAACGGCCTTGTCACCGTTGTGCTCATCGTCAACAGCCTTGAATTCGATCTTCAGACCGTTTTCGCCGGCGGCGGCATTGATCTCTTCCACAGCGATCTTCATGCCGGCTTCTACAGCGGTGCCGTAGATAGCAGCTTCACCGGTCAGAGGGCCGGTCATACCGATCTTGATGGTGTTGTTGGCTTCGCCGGAGGGCTTCGCTTCGCCACAGCCAGCAAACAGGGCGGCTACCATCAGCACGCTCATCAATACTGCAAATACTTTTTTCATAATTTCTTCTCCTTTTCATTTCCTGAGACAATCAGGGGTTTTACTATATAAAAAAGCGGCTGACATATATCAGCCGCTTCTCCATACAAAGTCGCGGCGCTCTCAAACCAAAATTCGCAGAGCAAGCAGGCTAATAAGCAGAATGGACACTGCGTAATATGCAGTGTCCATTATAATAGCATAGCGGGCGTGAGAAGTAGCCACGGAGCAAGTGCTGCCGCAGTTGGAAGAATGGCTATTAAAAGAATTGAAACCAGTCATCGTTTGCTACCTCCCGGTTGATTTGTCCCTATTGTACATCGTACGCGTACATTTGTCAACCACCGAAAGTACACAAATACAAGAACCCATATGTTCTATTTTTGTGCAAACCATACAACACTTTTTCAATTATCCAGCACATTCTTACATTCAGCCAGGACTTTCGAGGCAATGGGCAGGGCTACAGTGATGCCATATCCGGCATCTTGCACACATACCACAAAAGCCAACGGGTATTCTTCGTCTGCCACAAACCCTGCCAGCATAGCGTTGTGGTTACTGCCCGATACTTCTGCCGTTCCGGTCTTGGCACAGACATTCAGCCCGGGGAAGTATTTATCAGAGTATTTGCTTGCCACATTGTTGCGCATATACTCTTTTAAGGTGGCAGCAGTCTCGTGGCTCATTACCCGATCCCGGGTTTCCGGCTTTGCCTGATAAGTGGTTTTGTCTTCTGTAGCAATCTTTTCTACCACATAGGGTGTAACTCCTTCTCCCCCATTGGCGATTGCGCCCACGAAGGTCAGGAAAGAGCATGGGTTAATCAAATCTGTATACTGTCCGATAGCGCCCCACGCCAAATTTACCGGAGAAGCATCTGCCCGGAAGTTGCCTTTGGCGGTAGTAATGCCATCAAAGGATATGCTATCCACCACGCCGCAGCTATCCACATAGTCCTGCAGGGTTTCCGCACCCAATTTTTCCGAAATTTGAGCAAAAACACAGTTGCAGGAATTGCGGAAGGCTTCCTTTAAGGTTTGCCTGCCGTGAATGTGACCGCAGGTAACTGTATCTGCTCCCATTTTGTAAACATCGTTGCATACAAACGTCTCTTTCAGCAGGTGGGGTGCTTTTTCCAGTACTGTCGCCATTGTTACGATTTTGAAGATAGAGCCGGGAATAAAGGTAGCCTGAGTAAACCGATTCAAGTACATACCATCCTGGGTTTCGGATACATTGTCCGGGTCATAGGTAGGGGTTGTTACCGAACAAAGCAGTTGCCCGGTCTTATAATTATAGACCGCAACCGTCCCCTTTCTGTTTCCCAGCGCTTCCAACGCCACTTTCTGCACAGATGCAGAAAGGGTAAGTGTTTGAACTGCTCCGTAACCGCCGTAGGTATACAGCCCATTGGCCAGGTCAAAACCGGAACTTTGCGCCAAATAATTGGGAAGAGCCGGGGCAGAAATCATACCATACCGGTCACCCAGCCAATGGAGGGTAGATTTGCGAAGAGCCAGATCCTGGGTATAGGTCCTTCCATCGTTCAAATCCAAAAGCAGATAGCCGTCCCGGTCCACCACCACGCCGCTGGCAATATTGCCGGCGCTATACAGGTGTGGGGAACGGGGAAAGGTCACCCATCGGTCTGCTTTGGCGCAGAACTCTCCCACAAAGAAGAGAAAGCCGCCTAACAGAAGGACTGCCAAAAGAATAAGGGATTTTGCCCGCGAAGCAATTCTATTCATCCTGCATACCTCCCTTCCGGGGAAGGCGCACCGCAAAACTGGCGTTTTGCCGGGTATCCGCCGCCTTTACAAAGGCCAACAGCCCCCAGGAGCAAAGCATGCTGGAACCGCCATTGGAAACAAAGGGGAATGTTACGCCCGTTAGGGGTACCACATCCACTGTTCCCAGGGCATTGAGCAGCGCCTGTACCACAAAAATACTTGCCGCAGTGCAAGCGCCAATAGAATAAAAGGCGCTTCTGCTAACCTGGGCGGAGCGGGTGGCAAACAATGCAAAGGCCACAACGCTTACAACCAGCATCAGTATCATCACAAGGCCCCACTCTTCTGACAAGGTAGCAACCACAATATCAGAGTCAGAAGCGAAGATATACCGGGCTTTGCCGTTGCCGGGACCCAGTCCCAAAAAGCCACCGGCCGCCATACACATAATGGCCTGGGTTTGCTGCTGGTAACTGGTGTCTTCCCAAATATGCCGCCAGGTGGAAAAACGTTTCATAGCATGGGGCATCAGTTGTACACTCATCACGCCTGCATAAGCAAGGCTGGTGCAAGCCAGCGCCACCGTGCCGATACTGCCGGAACGCATATATGCGCCCACTAAGAAAGCCACGAAGAAAATAAGGGCAGTGCCAAAGTCATTCATAATGGCAAGGCACAGGCAAATAAGGGCAGAGTAAACGATGAAAACCACTAAGTTTCGCTTTGTAACAATCACATTCATCGTAGAGGATGCCACAAAGGCAAAACAAATTTTACTCAATTCCGAAGGCTGTAAGGAAATACTTCCCAGCATCAGCCAGTTTTTGGCGCCGTTATAATTGGTGCCGAAAAGAAGTGTAATTACCAAAAAGCCAACGCCTGCAAACACTGCAATTTCCCGAACAATTTTTGCCCGGTCCAAATCCCGCAGGCACCATCCTACCACGAGGAAAATCAAAAGGCCCAAGAGCATAGAAGTCAGTTGTTTGCCGGCCTCCCAGGGAACTACCACCGCAATCGCAGTCATACCCATCGTGCATAGGAAAAAGGCAATGGTCTCCAGTTCAAAAGAGGTCCTTTTAATAATCAAATAAAAAATAAAAAGAAGCCATTGGCAAAAGACAATACCGCCAAAACCAAAAAGCACATCCTGTCCGGACCCGGGCCTGCCGTTCATCAGATAAGCAAGGCAAACCAGCACCTGGATTGCTGTCAAACATATCAGGTTAAAAACGCCGTCCATCGCAGTGGATGCCTTGGTTCTAAGAGTGCCTAAGTGGGCTTCCTGCTGCTGCGTAATAGGAAACAGAGTCAAAGACACATCCCCAATGGTAATCACATCCTTGGGATTTAAGGCGTGCATCTTAATCTTTTTGCCGTTTACCCGGATATCCCCACCCCGGTGGACACTGCTGATGCTCCAACTTCCGTCATCATACCGGGTTAGAACTGCGTGGGTTTTAGACACTTTGGGATCATCAATCACAATATCGTTGCGTTTATTTCTGCCAATCACGTTTTCCCAGTGGGTTACAGGCAGTCTATCCCCATTGTCAAAGCGAATCCAAGCCCAGATTTCCGGTTCTTTTCGGAAAGATACCAGTGGCTTGATGCAACGGAAAAGCAGAAGCAAAACCAGTGCCGGCACCAAATACCGTAAAACAGCAATATACACATTCACAACCGTTACGTCCACGTTTTCAAACCATTCCAGCATCTGTGCCGTCACCTCCTTCGTTATTTCGCCAAATTCCGCAATACTGCAATTTCTGCAGCATATCCGCGAAGGTCATTGGGCGTTTCCAAAATCATGGGTTTTCCCTTTAACGCTTCACAATTTACAATGCTCTCAAATGTTTTTATGCCCAAACTTCCCTGGCCCAGCAATTCATGTCTGTCTTTGTGGCTTCCAAAGGGATTTTTGGAGTCATTCAGGTGGAGCGCATACAGCCTGTGAAGGCCCACTACCCGGTCAAACTCCTGAAGAACGCCGGGAAGGTCATTTACAATGTCATAGCCTCCATCATATACGTGGCAGGTATCCAGGCAGACACCTACCCGGTCGCTGCCCACGCCATCAATAATGGCTTTCAGTTCCTCAAACCGGCCGCCAATCTCGCTGCCCTTCCCTGCCATCGTTTCCAGCAGAACTGTCACCGGGTAGCCCGGGGCCAATGCTTTCTTAAGCGCATCGCAAATTTGGCTGATGCCGGTTTCCGTGCCCTGCCCCACGTGGCAGCCCGGGTGAAAATTATAGTAATTTCCGGGCAGCGCCGCCATCCGGCGAAGGTCATCTTTCAGTACATCAGCGGCAAAGGCTCTCGCGTCCTTGTCGGCGGTGCAAACATTCATAGTATATGCCCCGTGTGCAACCAAGGGGCCGAAATTCCATTCTCTCAGCAGTTCCACTGCCCGTTGGCAGTCCAGCGGATCTTCCGGCTTTGCCTTGCTTCCCCGGGGATTGCGGGTGAAGAAGGCAAACGTATTGGCACCGATTTCCCGGGCAGAAGCAATCATTTGAACATTTCCGCCACTTGCAGAAAGATGGCATCCAGCATAAAGCATCCAATCACATCCTTAGATGATACTATACCACACGGCGTGAAAAAAAGCAAATAAACAGAAATTCCACTTTTCAAATGGTTTGAAATATAGTATTCTAAAGATAGCACAGCCCACTGCTTCGTCCATAAACTGGTAACGAGGTGAATGGGATGGTTCTTTACATTATCATTGGCACATTGGCCGCTTTCGGGCTTCTGTGCCTGTGGAACTTTTTGATGCTTTGGTTCTGCGCAAAGCGGAGCGGAATGGTGCTTTTATGCATAAGCCGAAGCCCCCGGCAGGAATTGCAGGCCATCTGCCGCTATCAGCGGCTTTGGGGCTTGGGATTTCTGAAATGCCCCCTTTGGGTAATCGGCAGTCACCTTTCCCCCACCGCCAGGCAGAGCCTGCAAAGCAAGTACCCGGATATGGAATTTTTTACGGATGAGGAGTTTTCGCTTTATGACCCAACCGGAACTGGAGATCTTACAGGGCACCATTGGGGCCATCGTATTTCAGAATTATGAAAATGGCTATGCTGTCCTGCGCCTTGCCTGTGACAATGGGCAAACGGTAACGGTAGTCGGCACCATTCCCCTACCCACTGTGGGGGAAAGACTGATGGTCACCGGCAAGTGGGGAACCCATCCGGGTTACGGAAAGCAATTTGAGGCAGAGTTTTTAGAGCGGCTGTTGCCACAAACCACCGCCGAAATTTTAACCTATCTTTCCAGTCACGCTGTTAAGGGCATTGGCCCTAAGACCGCCGCCAAAATTGTGCAGATGTTTGGCGACCAGACTTTACTGGTTATGGAACGGGAGCCGGAACGCCTGGCTCTGGTCAGCGGCATTTCCGAAGCCAAAGCATTACAAATCGGCGAGACCTTCCGTTTGCAGGTGGGTATGCGGCAACTGATGGAATTTTTTGCCATGCATCAGTTGCCTGCAGAACTGGCAGTGCGTACATATAAAAAATACGGGCAGTCCGCTATGGATCTTCTATATGATGACCCCTACCTTTTGGCGGAAGAAGAAATGGATGCTCTCTTTGGGGCTATTGACCGTTTTGCCATTTCTTTAGGGGTCAGTGCCGACGATCCCCGGCGAATGGAAGCAGGTATTCTCTTTGAATTGCGCTACAACCTTAACGCAGGGCACACTTTCCTGCCTAAAGACAAATTGATTGTTGCTACCGCTACCTTGCTGAATTTGGAGCCGGAAGACATCAAAGATGCTTTGGAGCGGCTTTCTGCTCACGGGCAGGTAATTACCTGCAATCTGGCAGGTATTTGTGTATGCTACCTGCCCTCCCTATATGAAGCAGAGTGCTACTGCGCCCAAAAACTTTTATCCCTTTCTCAAAAAACATTTGAACCCCCCGCCCAACTCCAGGCTCTTTTACATTCTGCTGCGTTGGAAGGACAGGTGGAGTATTCTGCCCAGCAGACGGAGGCCATTGCCCGGGCCTGCACTACCGGCCTTTTGATTATTACAGGTGGTCCCGGCACCGGCAAAACCACATTATTAAACGGTGTTCTGCGTCTTTACCGGGCTTTGGGCATTTCCTGCGCTTTGGCGGCTCCCACAGGCCGGGCTGCCAAACGGCTTGCAGAGGTTACCGGCCAGGATGCTGCCACCATCCACAGGCTCCTGGAAGCCACTGTTGACCCCCATACAGGCGACCTCTTCTTTAAGCGGGATAATCAAAACCCCTTAAACGCCAAAGCGGTGATCGTGGATGAAATGTCAATGGTGGATGTTCGGCTGCTGCATAGCCTTTTATCCGCTTTGCCGGAAGGTTGCCGGCTTATTCTGGTTGGGGACGCTGACCAGCTTCCCCCTGTAGGCCCAGGTTTTCCTCTGCAGGATATGCTTCGCAGTAAGGCCCTGCCGGTAGTGCGGCTCACGGAAATTTTCCGACAAGCCCAGGAAAGTCTGATCGTTATGAATGCCCACCGGGTTAACCAGGGGCAAATGCCGGAACTTCGAAATGTAAAGTCCGATTTCTTTTTCCTGAGTGTCCGGTCTGAAGAGGAACTGGCAAAGACTATCGTTAGTCTTTGCAGTACACGGCTTCCCAAAAATATGGGCATTCCCCCGGAGCAAATTCAGGTTCTCTCCCCCACAAAAAAGGGGGGCGCAGGGACGTTTAACCTAAACGGTCTTTTGCAAAACAGCCTGAATCCTGCCGCTCCCGGCAAAAAGGAACGGCGCTTCGGCAATTTCCTTTTCCGGGAAGGAGACCGGGTTATGCAAATCCGGAACAACTATGATATTCTTTGGAGGAAATCCGACGGAAGTATGGTTGGTACAGGCGTATTTAATGGAGATATCGGCAATGTTACAGCCATTGATATGGATATGCAGACCCTCACCGTGCTTTTTGATGACCGGTTGGTAGACTATGAATTTACCCAATTAAATGAATTAGAGCCTGCCTTTGCTATGACTGTTCACAAAAGCCAGGGCAGTGAATACCGGGCAGTGGTGCTGTCAGCCTGGAACGGCTCTGCCTATCTGCTCAGCCGCAGCATTCTTTACACTGCCATTACCCGGGCAAAAGAAATCCTCATTGTGGTAGGGCAGGAACAAACCATTAGAACTATGGTGGAAAATGCAAAAGTCAGCCGCCGCTACACAGGGCTAAAACTTCGTTTGGAAGGAAAAACAGGAAAATGATAAACCTTCTTTTTCCACGAAAATGTCTTTTATGTGAGAAAATTCTTACAAAACAAGAACTGGACTTGTGCCATGCCTGCCGGGAAGATGCAGAATCTTTTCCGGAAGTAAAAAAACAGCTTTCTTTTGTTGCAGGTTGGACAGCAATGTGGTATTATAAAGGAAATGTACGCAACGGTATCCTGCGGTACAAGTTTTTCGGCAAACGAAACCGGGGTGCAAACTTTGGAAGGCTTCTTGCAATGAAACTGCTCCAAAGCGGTTATGCCGGCTACGATGTTCTGACCTGGGTTCCCCTTTCTGCCGCAAAACTGCGAAATCGTGGCTACGACCAGGTAGAAGAAATTGCAAAATCTGTTTCCCGGGAACTGGGACAAGCCCTTACCCCCACATTAAAGAAAATCCGGGATACCAGCACCCAGTCCACCTTGGAAACATTGGATGCCCGCCGGGCCAATGTGCTGGGCGCTTATGTCGTCACAAATCCCGAAGCAATTAAGGATAAGCGGGTTTTGCTTATAGACGATGTCATAACCACCGGCTCCACCGCCTCTGAATGTGCAAAGACTTTGCTCTTGGGCGGCGCAAAAGAAGTATACTGTGCCGCTTTGGCGGCAATTAATCCAGATAAAAAACGTAGTAACAGGTGATTGTATGCAATTATTTTCCAACGATTTGGGCATTTCCCTGGGCACATCCAACATTATGATTTATGTGGATGGCAAGGGCATTATGGTTCGGGAACCTTCTGTGGTTGCTTTGGACAGAAACAGCGGCAAAGTTCTGCAGGTAGGCGCCGCCGCCCACAATATGCTGGGCCGAACTCCGGGCAATGTGGTGGCTATGCATCCTATGAAGGGTGGCGTAGTAGCCGATCACGGCACCACCGTAAAACTGCTGCAAATCCTTTTCAGCAAACTCTCCCCCCGGTCCTTCCTCTCCCCCAAGCCCCGTGTGATCATCAGTGTCCCCAGTGGCATCACAGAAGTGGAAGAACGGACCATCATTAACGCCGCCATTGAAGCCGGTGCCCGCCGTGTGTACCTGATGGAAGCACCTTTGGCTGCTGCTTTGGGCGCAGGATTGGATATCAAAGGCCCCAACGGCCATATGCTGGTGGATATCGGTGCAGGCACTACAGATATTGCGGTGCTGAGCATGAGTGGCGTTGCCAATGCCTCTTCTTTGAAGGTTGCCGGCAACCAAATGGATGAAGCCATTGTCAGTTATGTGCGCCGTACTTATAATATGGTTATTGGCCCCACTGTAGCAGAAGAAGTGAAAGTACAAATTGGCGCTGTCTATCCCCGCCACGATAATGTTTCCTTTACTGTTCGGGGCAGAGACCTGAAGACCAGCGCGCCTATGAGTGTGGACCTGCATGCCCGGGAAATCACAGAGGCATTGCAAGCCCCCGTCCAGCTGATTTTGGATGAAATCCTCAATGTGCTGGAAAACACCTCTCCGGAATTGGTGGCAGATATTGCAGAAAACGGCATCACCCTCACCGGCGGTGGCAGTCAAATCTGGGGTATGGCCCAACTGATTGCTGACCGTACCGGTATCCCCTGTCAAATTGCTGACGATCCGGATGCCTGCTGTGCGCTGGGCTGTGGCAAAAGCCTGTCCTGGATGAACCATATGACGGAAGGCCCCATCAACATTGCCAAAAACCGCCTGCTAAAGAAGCGATAAAATCTCCGCCCGAGGAAAATCCTCGGGCGGTTTTTTTAGGTTGTGGTATATCCGTTATTGTCGTCTTTTCTGGGGCAATCACATCCGGTGGGTACAAACCGGTCTGTGGGGAAAGGAATACGGCTAAACATCTCACAAGGGTCCTCGGCGCAGCCGGGACTATCGCAGCATTCCTTCGTAGGCAGGCTGTAATCCAAAACGGGAAGAATCAGCTGAGCATCCCGTTCCAGACGAATAAGAGAGAACTGCCCCAATGTTACCAATAGACGGCGGCTTTCCCCACTGAGCACCAGTTCATCATCGAAACAGGCCCGGATGGCTGCAGGAATTTGCACCACATTCTGATCCCCACAAGCACACTGACACACATCCACCACTTTGGAACTGAGAACCATAGGCTCCAGCACTTCCACGATGGCGGTGGGCAGGTTGGCACTGCGCAGGGTTAACCCATCCAGTTCCCCAATTCTTGTGTTGCTGGTAAAGATGTGGGCTCTGCTCTCTTCACCGCACAGAACAGCCCGCTTGGAAAATACTGCCAAACCATAAAGGCTCACCGGCCGATTGGTGCCAACGGTGGCATCTGCCAAAATACGATAGAAGAATGTGACATCAATGCAGTAATGATTTCGGTCAAATGCAACAGGTTCCACATCTATATAGGTATAAAGCAGGTCTGCGCAGCGCACCTTTGCGCTGGCACAAGAGTCCAAAATGCTCTGACTGCCCTGGGTCAAATAAACCCGCAAGTCCTCTATGCAATCTTTATCCCGACAGCTATCGGTGATTTTTCTCGTGTGTACGGACAATGCCTGACGCAAATCATTGGGATTGCAGGCAATGCCGTCCTGACAGCAATCCGCCATAGAAATACCTCCTGATGGTTATTAAAATAAGCAAAGTGCTTACAGGACAGTTTATGCGCCGTTTCCTTGCGGGTGCAAAGTTTTGTAGAATTTGTGCAAGGGGAAATACAAACTTTGTGCAATTCGACCTTTTTTGCAAATTCTGCAACATTTGGTGCTTTTGCACTTGCCAAGACACAACATATAGTGTATAATGCATCCTGCACGTCAAAATTAATACAAAAGAGGAGGTTACATATATGAAGATCATAAAAAGAAACGGCGCAGAAGAAATCTTTGATATTGCCAAGATTGAAGTGGCAATTACCAAGGCCAACGAGACTGTGGAAGAAGGCGCCCGTATGACTCCCCTGCAGATTAAGCGCATCGCCGACAGTGTGCGTATCAGTTGTGAAGAGATGAACCGCAGCGCAGCGGTGGAAGAAATTCAGGACCTGGTAGAAAAAGCCATTATGGCGCACGGCGCCTTTGAAGTGGCAAAGGCCTACATCACCTATCGGTATGTTCGGAGCCTGCTCCGTCAGTCCAACACCACTGATGACCGTATTCTTTCCCTGATTGAATGCAATAACGAAGAAGTGAAGCAGGAAAATGCCAACAAGAACCCCACCATCAATGCAGTCCAGCGTGACTATATGGCGGGCGAAGTGTCCAAGGACATCACCAGCCGCATTCTTCTCCCCAAGGAGATTGTGGAAGCCCACGAGGCCGGCATTATCCATTTCCACGATGCAGACTACTATGCCCAGCATATGCACAACTGCGATCTGGTGAACCTGGAAGATATGCTGCAAAACGGCACTGTCATTTCCGGCACGCTGATTGAAAAGCCCCACTCCTTCTCCACCGCCTGTAACATTGCCACCCAAATTATTGCACAGGTGGCATCAAACCAGTACGGCGGTCAGTCCATCAGCCTGACCCACCTGGCCCCCTTCGTCCAGGTCAGCCGTGAGCGCATCCGTAAGATTGTGGAACAGGAAATTAAAACACTGGGTGTGGACGCAACCGAAGAAGCCATCAGCAAACTGGTGGAAGACCGGCTCCGTGATGAGGTCAGCCGGGGTGTGCAGACCATTCAGTACCAGGTAGTCACCCTGATGACCACCAACGGCCAAGCCCCCTTCATTACCGTATTTATGTACCTGAACGAAGCCCGCAATGAGCAGGAAAAGAAAGACCTGGCTATGATCATCGAAGAGATGCTTCGCCAGCGTTACCAGGGCGTAAAGAACGAAAAGGGCGTGTGGATCACCCCCGCCTTCCCCAAATTGATTTATGTATTGGAGCCGGACAATGTAACAGAAGACAGTCCCTATTGGTATCTGACCAAACTGGCTGCCCAGTGCACCGCCAAGCGGATGGTGCCGGACTATATCAGCGAAAAGAAGATGCTGGAATTCAAGGGCGATACCTATGTATGTATGGGCTGCCGCTCCTTCCTGACGCCCGACCGGTTCACCGAAGCCGGTGTGGGCAACATTGCCAACGCAGGCAACTATGAGCCGGGCAAGCATAAGTACTACGGCCGGTTTAACCAGGGCGTTGTAACCATCAACCTGGTAGACGTAGCCCTTTCCTCCGGCAAGGATATGGACAAGTTCTGGCAGATCTTTGATGAGCGGTTGGACCTGTGCTATCGTGGCCTGCTGTGCCGTCACGAGCGGCTGAAAGGCACCCTTTCCGATGCCGCCCCCATTCTGTGGCAGTACGGCGCATTGGCAAGACTGGAAAAGGGTGAGCCTATCGACAAGCTGCTCTATGGCGGCTACTCCACCATTTCTCTGGGTTACGCAGGTCTTTATGAGTGCGACAAGTATATGACCGGCCGTTCTCACACCGATCCCGAAGCCAAGCCCTTTGCCCTGAAGGTTATGCAGCATATGAACGATGCCTGTAAGGGCTGGAAGGAAAAGCACAACATTGACTTCTCCCTCTATGGCACGCCCCTGGAATCCACCACCTACAAGTTTGCTAAGTGCCTGCAAAATCGCTTTGGTATGATTCCCGGCATCACCGACAAGAGTTATATCACCAACTCCTATCACGTACACGTAACCGAGGAGATCGACGCCTTTACCAAACTGCGGTTTGAGTCCGAATTCCAGCAGCTTTCCCCCGGCGGTGCTATCAGCTATGTGGAAGTTCCCAATATGCAGCAGAATATTGACGCTGTGCTGCAGGTTATGCAGTTCATCTACGATAACATTATGTACGCAGAACTGAACACCAAGAGCGACTACTGCCAGGAATGCGGCTTCGACGGTGAGATTGAAGTCAGAGAAGACGACGGCAAACTGATTTGGGTCTGCCCCCAGTGCGGCAACACCGATCAGAGCAAAATGAATGTCGCCCGCCGTACCTGTGGCTACATCGGCACCCAGTATTGGAACCAAGGCCGCACCCAGGAGATCAAAGACAGAGTATTGCATCTGTAAAACACGCCACTTAAATACGGACAAAGCCCTCCTTGTGTAAAGGAGGGTGGCAGCCGCAGGCTGACGGGAGGATTGTTTTTTATCGACAATCCCTCAGTCAAAACCGATGGTTTTGACAGCTCCCTTTACACAAGGGAGCCATTGGTGCGGTGGTACCTCGCCGCAATATCAACGCCCCTGAAGGAAATTCCCTTCAGGGGCGTTTGATTTGTATGACCACGCTATACAGTCATCGGAAATTGGCTGCTGAACTCAAAGAGCATAACGATTATTGATCATTTCCTATATGAATGTTTATTGTATTATTGTCTCCGGCATTAATTTGTATGTTGTTTACAGCTTCACCTTTTTTCGAATTAGTATTTGCAGGTTTTCTAATTCTCTGTAATATCAGCTCTGCTAAAACTTTTGTCGTCAATCCCGAAAGAACAGTAACACCTACATCTAATAATATGGAGCCGCTTTCAACCTTCTCAACAACAGGCGCATATGAACCAATAGTATTATTGTTAATACCATTGTTTCGATAATGGTCATTAAAAGACATATTAACAATACTTAATAGGTTAATTAGCTTATTTAATGATATTCCTTTCTCGTAGGTGATATGAAATATATATTTCTCTTTATTCATATTCTGCATACCTTTCTATGTTTTCAATTTCAACATGTACCATACACATCCCTTATCCGGAAGCAACACATCGTAAAGATGCCACCCAATCATCCAATGGTGATCCACAAAGCGGGGCGGACGGCATCAATATCGTTGTCGACACTGCTACCGGTCTCGCGGATGACACCGCCAGAGCCGACGTAGGCGGCACGATTCTGATAGACACCGGGCGACCGCAGCCACCAACAGCAGTTGCCGTTGTCGCTATTAACATATGCTCCACTTGCAACTGCATACTCCGTAGGCTTACACTGTCCTGCGCCTTCAGAACTGAAATATTTATTTGCTTCGGTGATGCTCATCAAGAACACCTGATCCTGCGTTGCGCTTCCGGGATTCGTACTGTATTTGGGGTTCTTATCTGCCAACACCGTAACAGTAGGAATCATAGCTTTTTCATTGGCAGAAAATGCCGCATTGATAAAATCATTGTTTAGCCATTTACGAAGTGTGCAAGTTTCCCAAGTGACATCAGTATAGCTCGTATTGTATTGTTTGCAATCAAGGGCATATTTGCTGATAACAAGTGCTTTTCCGTCTGTCACTTCAAGAACAAGCCATTCGATATCTTCTTTGCCGTTTGAGGTTTTGTTATCCTGCTCGTATGCGCCGAAGAACACGCAATCTCCTGCCTCGGGTTCCTTCAGCATGCATTCTTTCATCTTCGCATGGCTATCCTTATAGCCATCAAGCGCTTCGAATGCAGATGTTGCTTCGTCATATTTTCCTGCGTTCATCAGCGCTACTGCCTTGTTATACTTGTTGTTAGGTATGATGACGGTGTTCAATACGATGATAAAGGCAATAATTGCACAAACGATAGGCGTTACGATAATGGCAATCTTCTTGATTTTCTTCGCTCGCCTCTCCGCTTCCTGACGGGCGATCTCCGCTTTGCGCTCACACTCCAACCGGTCGGCTTCTGCTTTCGCCTTGATTTCTTCAATCTTTTTTTGGCAGTTTGCCAGTAGCTCGTCCGCATCCTTCCAGCCGGAGACTTTTTGAAGGGTTTTTATTGCATCCTTCAGTCGGGATATGGAGTTGCCGCTATTATTTGCCTGTAACCGGCCATCCACCAAAATCGCATCTTTACGGGATGCCTCTGCCCTTTCCCGGCATTCTTCTGCAAGGGAAGCCGAATCCAAATAGTTGGGGATTGAATCAAACAGCCGGGCGGCATCGTAGAAGGAACGCTCGCTTTTGGCTGTGGCCATCACATTTTGTGCTTGGGCATAAATTCCCTCCAAGCGGGCATTTTCGTTGCGGGTGTTGATATGCTCTATGCAGCCGAGCAGGGTGTTTTTCAGACCTTCGTCTGCAAAGCGGAGGGTCTTTTGGTAGTTGCCGTTGCCGTCAAAGGGCTGCTCACAGTCTTTCAGATCTTCCTGTTTTCTTACCCGTAATTCTGCCATCAGCTTGCCAAGATATGCCTGTGTGTTTTCGGGATCGATATCCAGCACCTTCTCGCAATATTCGTTGGCAGAATTCCAGTCGCCGTCCTCCAGGAACATGAATGCACGCTTGAGCAGCGGCGCTGTGTTGGCATTGCCGGTTGCAACGACCGTTTCCTTCACAACTGCCTGCTTGGGCTCGTCCTTTTGAATAACCTTTTTAATGCCACGGACCAGATCGTTGATAAAGCCGATCTTCGCCATATCCTGAGCCTGCAAATGGGCAAACTCCTCCGGCAGCTCGTAAGCATCCATATCCCGGTAGCAAGGGATCAGCAGCTTGCTGCGGTCTTTCTTGATGATTTTTAAGAATCTGGACCATTCGTTCTTGACCCAGACCGCATTAAAGTACTCCGGCTTTGTGCCGATGGAGAGCATCACCTTTGCAGAATTCAGCGCGGCGAAGATAATGGGTTCATAGGCCGAGCCCAGCTTGCCCTCCAGCGTGATGGCCGCATAGAAGACCTTGAAGCCTTCCTGGGTGAGCTGATAGTAAATATCATTGGCGATCACGCTATCCTGGGTGCGGTGGCCGCTGGCATCTGTTTCCTTATAGCAAATGAAAACGTCATAGGTTTCTTCCCTTTGGGCAAGGGCCAGAATATCCCTTTGAATGCGGTCGATCTCCCTGGCCTGCTCCTCGTAAAGGCTTCGCTGACCTGCATCCGCATTTTCCAGGGCGGCTTTGTAATCCTCGTCAGCGATAATAGAATCGTAGGATGCACGGTGGCAGGTGGGGATCTTTTTGAAGGTAGCAGGATCGTCCACGTACTCAATGCCATACTTACACAGGATCAACCCCCAATAGGCTTCTGCCTGAGTCTCATCTGCCTGTATGATTTTTTCATACAGCTTCTCTGCTTTGTCGAACTCGCTCTTGATACGCAGGGTATTGGCACGGTTGAAAAGGTTTTGCAGAGATTCATCTGCTGCCTTAGGCACAGTCTGTTTCGTGCCGCAGTATTCACATTCGGCAATGGTAAGCCCTTCGGCGATCTCCAGGTCACCACCGCACATTTTACATTTATATATTGCCATTTCGCACTCCCCTTATTTCAGCACTTTGCATCTTCTGTTTCGATCATTGATCAAGATCAGCAGGTCATTGGAAAGCTCTTCTATTGCCATTTCATTTTCTGCTGCAACAGCATCGCTAAGCTTTGTAAATTTAAGAGTGATCTCACTTTCAACTGATGCAAGAGCTCCGTTGCTCATAGGATCAGAATAACGCACTGCCTCATAGACCTTTTTGCAGGCTGTTTTAGCAGCTTCGCTTTTTCCTCTTGCGATCAAGCCTTCCGCATCCACGGCAAGCATTTTGATAAAGGCCGTTTGCACCTTTATCTTATCATCAATTTCGCCTACAACATCGGCCGCGACCTTAGCCTTGGCAACTGCAATGATGCACAATCCCAGTACTATGGAACAAATGATTGCAGCAATCCACGCCGGGCAATTGGGAATGAGCATCAGCACACTGCTGACAACAGTTGCAGCGATCAGCGCGGTATAGCTCTGTGTAACAAGGGGAATATTTAGGAAAAGTTTTTCATTGTTCTTTACATCAAATGCGGTTTTGGCACAAACCAGTTGGCCAACAAAGGTAGCAATTACAACACCCCAGGAAATCCAAAAGCGGGCATCATAGTTGATCACATAGCCCGGGATAATCGGCTTTACCAGAAATACCATCAGGTTATAGAGGGCCAGCAAAACGGCCCAAATAATAGCATACGCCTTGAAAATCTTTTTCATTTTCTTTACCCCCTTACAAAATCTCAGATAGCAGTTTTGCCTTCATCGCGGCAAACTCCTCTTCCGAAATCAGGCCTGCATCTTTCATCATCGTCAGTTTATCGATCTTCGTTTTAAACGCGGCCATATCATTGGCTGGCTGTACAGGTGTTGCCGGGGTGTTTGTAAAACTTATTGCATCGCTCATTGCTCCACCAACCGTGCCGGCCACCACGCCGCCTACTCCAGCCATCGTGCCAAGGCCTACACCCAAATTGGTAAATTGCCCAACGGCTTCGTTTCTTGCTACCTCTGCTGCAACATCAAAGCCACGTTCTTGCTGGTAGGTATAGCCTTCTTGCGCACGCTTGGTGGCTTGCGCCTGGGAATCGATGATAACTTTCTGCGCTTCCGTCTGCGCGTAGATCAAATCGGTCTGCTGGCGTAGTTTTGCTTCCGCGATGTCCGCATACTGACGGAAATGCAAATCCTTGAATTTTTCGTACTGCCTGTCACCGTCCGGCTTCAAAACATTGGTCACAAAGAACTGTTCAAGAGAAACACCGTACTCCGCAAAATCATTTACGAGCAGATTCTTAATGGAATTGGAAAACAGTGTCAGGTTTTCGTCAATTTCAAAAATATTGATGGCATTTGCCTTCATGACCTGTGCAATGTACGTCTTTACACGCGTCATCAGGAAAGACCGGAAGAAACCGATCAGCTTCTGCTGTCCGAGGAAATTTTCTGTGCCGACTAATTTAAGAAGCAATTTGCGGCTGTCCTCTGCACGCAGGCTCATTTCGCCGGAAGCACCAATCGAAATAGGAAATCCGTATGTAGGCTCAATATACTGAACTTTACTGTCTGTGCCCCATTTAATGGACATCTGCTCAGTTTTGTTAATGAAGTAAACCTCGCAGTGGAAAGGTGTTTCGCCACCAGTAGGAATGTTGATGAATTTCCTAAGAATTGGGATGTTTTGTGTTTCCAGGGTATGGCGGCCTGGGCCAAACAGGTCCAGAGCCTGGCCGTTCATAAAGAAGATGGCCTCCTGGCTCTCGTGGACGATCAGCTGTGTCAAACTGTTAAAATCCTCACAGGGATGCTTCCATATGAAGGTGCTGTTATCGCCCTCATACTTAATGATTTCCGCAATTTGCGCCATATTTCCAACCTCTCTTTCTATTTGCGACAAGTGATATCTCAAATTTAACATTTATCACAAATACCATTATAACTTGTCGCATTTCAAATATCAAGTGTCACTTTTTACGCAATTTATGAATTGCCTATTTTCCGTTAGAATGGATATGAGGTGATTTTATGACGGAGCAAAAGATATTTGACAATGCAGAGCGTTATCGGGATCTGGGCTGTGCCATTGCATACTATCGCAAGCGGAAGGGACTTACCCAGGAACAGGTTGCAGAAAAGGTTGGAATCAGCCGGCAGCATATGGGGGCCATTGAAGCGCCAAATATGGTAAGGGCCATTTCGCTGGATGTTCTGTTTAATATTGCCGCTGTTTTAGAGCTTGAGCCATACATTCTTCTAAAGTTTTCACCTGACAAATAAATA
>JAZNZO010000004.1:0-8309 GCA_045594945.1 Faecousia sp. | reverse complement strand
ACCGGGGTATCCTCTGCACCATAGCCTAAAAAGCAGCCAAGCAGAGGCCGGAAGCCTTCGGGAATGCCCAGTGCCTTCATCAGTTCCGGCTCATTTGCCACCGCACTGGGAGCACCTCCCAAAATGACAGAGTCAATGCCCAAAGCCGTTGCCGCCAGCACCATATTTTCCATTACGATGCCAGCATTGGCATGGTCTGTACCAGGTCGGTGGACTTCTTTGGAAGAAACGAAAAGCAAAGTCTTCGCGCCGAAATCCATATTCCTGCGCACCCCAAGCATTTGGAAGAACACCTCTTCCGTTGCCTTATTGATTCTATCCAGCGACCGGGGGTTTTGCACCACAGTAATATGCAAAGAATCGTACTTTGCCATCGCCACCGGGGCAGCAGAGCCTGCCTTCAAAATCATTTCCAGTGCCTCTTCCGGGATCTGCTCGGGGGTATAGTTTCTTGTGGATTTTCTCTTTGCAATAGCATCCAAAGTCTGCATAATTAATCCTCCTCTTTTCTTGGTGATTATTACAGTTCCCCGTCGGGGGCTTGGCCGTTATGGGCAAGCCATTTGCATTCGGTCATCTGCATATGGGTAAAGACGGCCTTAAAAGAGGAGTCCTCCGGGCTGCAGGCATAGATGCCGAAACAGATCTTTCCCCCACCTTTGTGCATATGGCAAATTCGCATTTGGGAAAAATGCTCCCCATCCTCGGAGCATTCGAGGCAGTAGTCATCCTCCCGGCGGCTGAACCGATACCACATGGACTTGATAGACGCATTGATTGCAGTGGTAGCCCAGTCAGAATACCCGAGATTGGTAACCACGCTGCCCAAATGCTGGAATTTTTCGTTTTCGTACTCAACCGATGCCTTCAGCCAGTTTTCACTGTCCAAATACATCACGATACCGCATTGGTCAAAACGGTGTTTGCTTTCAAAGGTGGTTTTTACAGTGAAAGAAAAGTACCGCTCTCCCGTTTCCATCTGAAATACGGGAGCATTGTCATTGCGGAAATGGTAGTAGGTCCTCTGCCAAAGATCTGTGTGGGGTTTTGTGACGATCTGCACCATTTCTTCCGTTGCAATATAGTTTTCCGGCTCTCTCGTCCAGGAAAAATCCTTGATTGAAAATTCCATATGGATCCTATCCTCCTGCAGTTTCACTCCACTTCATAGGGCCAGTCGATGATGCCCCCAAATTCTTTCACGTTGGTATAGCCAAGATCCACAAGATCCTGAGCTGCCAACTTGCTTCGGCGGCCACTTCGGCAATAGACCAAAATCAGCTGATCCTTATCCGACAAAACTGCTTCCGCTTTTTCCTTAATTTCCTCGTGGGAAATAACGATAGCACCGGGAATATGGCCGGTTTCGTATTCATCTTGGGTGCGGGTATCTAAAATCACATACCCTTCCTGGGTATCCATAATTTCCTTTGCCTGTTGGGCAGTGATCATTTCATAGCCTACCACATCTTTCTCCCCTTTTTCTGCGCCACAGCCGGTCAGCAGCAAGGCAGCCAGCAGTAACATCATCCATTTTTTCAAAACGCATCACCTCTTGCTGTAATTATAGCATAGAAAAACTCCACTTGCAATGCCGCTTTCATTTGCAGTATACTATATCCAGAAAAGGAGGCGACAATATGGAATACAGAAAACTCCCTCGCGGCAATTCCAATGAATGCTTCAGTGTTCTTGGTCTTGGCCTGGGCGGTATTGGAAACACCCCTGCCGATGAAATTGAGGCAATCATCCGCAAAGCCATTGACTGCGGCATCAATTTCTTCGATATGTGCACCGCAGGCGCTACATATGCGCCTTTTGGCAGAGCAATAGCAGGTCGACGGGATAAAGTGTTCCTACAGGTACATTTCGGCGCTGTCTACGATGAAAACGGCGAATACGGCTGGTGCCGTGATTTTGACACCATTAAAAGGACCTTTCTGTGGGAACTGGAAACCTTAGGCACAGATTATGTGGATTTCGGTTTTCTGCACTGCGTAGACGAAGACGAAGACTTTGACAAACTGGTGGAAATCGGTGTTTTAGACTATCTGAAAGAACTGAAAGCACAGGGTATCGTTCGTCACATCGGTTTTTCCTCCCATACGCCATCCGTTGCAAACCGCATTTTAGATACCGGCCTTGCAGATATGATGATGTTCTCCATTAACCCGGCCTACGACTTTGAAAAAGGTGATGAGTACGGCATCGGCTCTGTAAAGGAACGGTTTGATCTGTTTAAGCGGTGCGAAAAGGAAGGCATTGGCATCAGTGTGATGAAGCCCTTCTTTGCCGGGCAGTTGCTTAGCGCAGAACAGTCCCCCTTTGGTGTTGCTCTTACCCATACCCAGTGCCTGCAATATGCCATTGACCGCCCCGGCGTGTTGGTGGCTGTGCCCGGTGTACAGACTATGGAGCATTTGGAGCAGGTACTGAAGTTTCTGGAGGCAACGAAAGAAGAAAAGGACTACTCCATCATCGGCAGTTTCACCGCCGACACCATTGAAGGCCTTTGCGTGTACTGTAACCACTGCCAGCCTTGTCCTGCGGGCATCGACATTGGCCTTGTGAACAAGTACTACGATCTGGCTTTGGCCGGCGATGCCATTGCCGCCAACCACTACACCAAACTTTCCGTAAAAGCAGACGCCTGCCTGCATTGCGGTCACTGCGAAAGCCGCTGTCCCTTTAATGTAAAGCAGGAAAGCCGCATGGAAAAGATTGACACATATTTTCAGAAGGAGAAATAATATGAAGGTATTATTGCTGAACGGAAGTCCCAAGGCAAACGGCAATACCGCCCTTGCCTTAACAGAAATGGAAAAGGTTTTCGCCCAGGAAGGAATCGAAACAGAAACCGTGCAGGTAGGCAACAAGGCTGTGCGCGGCTGCATCAGCTGCTATTCCTGCTACGAAAAGGGGAAGTGTGTATTTGACGATATCGTCAATGAGCTGGCACCCAAGTTCCGGGAGGCAGATGGCCTTGTGGTAGCATCCCCCGTCTATTATGCCTCCCCCAATGCCACGTTGATTGCCACCCTGGACCGTCTGTTTTACAGCACGGACTTTGATAAGACCATGAAGGTAGGCGCAAGTATTGCCGTTGCCCGTCGGGGCGGCTGCTCTTCCACCTTTGATGTGCTGAATAAGTACTTCACCATCAGTGGTATGCCCATTGCATCAAGCCAGTACTGGAACAGTGTTCACGGCGGCAAGCCCGGGCAAGCGGCTGAAGATGCAGAAGGACTGCAGACTATGCGTACCCTGGCAAGAAATATGGCCTTTTTAATGAAGTCCATCGCATTGGGCAAAGCCCAATACGGCCTTCCCGAAAAGGAAAAGCACGTATCTACTAACTTCATTCGTTAAGGGGAGCGCAATATGAGAAAGAATTTTGGTGCAAAACCTATGTGCTATCCCATGCCGGTATATATTATTGGCACTTACGGTGCTGACGGCACACCGGATGCTATGAATGCTGCCTGGGGCGGCATCAGTGAAGAGCAGGAGATTTCCATCTGCATCAGCGAAGACCACAAAACAACAGAAAACATTTTGGCCCGGAAGGCTTTTACCGTATCAATGGCAACTGCCAAATATATGAAAGAATGCGACTATGTGGGCATTGTTTCCGGGAATAAAGAGCCGGATAAGTTCCAAAAGGCCGGTTTTCATGCTACCAAATCTGCCTTTGTGGATGCACCCCTCATTGACGAACTGCCTATGGCTTTGGAGTGCGAATTGATCTCTTACAATCCCGAGACCTGCCGCTTGGTGGGCAGAATTGTCAACGTATCTGCAGATGAATCTGTACTGGGTGAAAACGGCAAGGTGGATGTTTCCAAGTTGCAGCCTATCACTTATGACCCTATGAACCATCACTATTTGGTGTTGGGCGAAAAAGTTGGCCAGGCCTTCCACGACGGCTTGGCTCTGAAATAACAAAAATGGGAGTCCCGGTCGGGACTCCCGTCTTTTCTTCCTGGGGTTGTTACCTTGAGCAGATCCAAAGAATAAGGAAAAAGCCAATAAGCCAGGGAAGACAACCGCTGTTACCACCACCGCCACTCTCTCCCCGGGTGCTTTCAAAAGCGTGATAATCATCCACCAGGTTTTTCCCCTTTCTCGTAGTCTGTTCGGGTCACTTTTCCGGAGATAATATGACAATGCAGGGAAATTCGGATGTTTCCTCTGGAAAACAGCCATACATTGCAGGCAGGCTTTCCCAGGAACACATCCTCCGCACTTGGATTGCAGTAAGTTACATAGTAATCCCTTATAGCATTGTCCATTACTTCCTCTGATAAAATCATATGCCTTCCCCCCTGTCATAATTTGCCGAAAAGACAGATGACTGCCCAAAATAGTACCAATCCGCACATACTAAACACCCCTTTTGGTTTCTATGGCCAGTATAGCAAGGGTTGTGTCCAATAAAAATCCCGGAACCAAACGGTTCCGGGATTACGCTGTTACTTTCAAAGTTTGTAATTGGTGCCTTCGGCGGCGTTGATTTCTTCCAGGCAACTGCGCATAATGTCTTTTCTGCCCCGTTCGGACAGAACTTGCACCAGGTCGTAACCGGGGCGGCGGTTACCCTCAATCAAGATCGGGCCTTCGTCCGTAAAAGCCACATCCCAGCCAACCACATGAATATGCTCATTCACAAGGGCCGCATCCAAAACCATCTTCTTGGCTTCCTCCCAGTAGGGCAGTTGGAAACCGTCAAACTTCACACCGGAAGTGGGATGGACTTCAAATTCATTCAAATCTTTATCAACCGCAATGCCGTAAAGTTTGCCGGTTTCGATGTCCAAAGAACAGCCCATACCACCCTGGTGGAAGTTATCGCAATGGTTCACACCGTTGCCAATCCGCATCGCTGCATATAAAATCCGGGATTTTCCCCGATAGCCAAAGGTCATAATGCGGATGGTATTCACACTGGCAGCGCAAAGGCGGTTGATCTCGGCGTTCTGCTTCACATAGCCTTCAATGAACAGATGCTCCTTCTGCATTTTTTCATAGAGTGCCTGGGCAGAACCGGCCTCTTCCCGGGTCATCTTGGCAACATTCTGGCCGCCCAATCCGTCGTAAGGCTTGATCATAAAGACCGGGTTGCGGTCTAAAAAGGCTTCCAGTTCTTCCACTGTGCCTTCTGTGAAGAATTCTCTGCCCACATACTGGCTGAAATTTTTAAGGAAGTTGGGCTTTACCGTAAAGAAAGTCTTATAAGCAGAGGGGCTGGCAATTTCATAAAACCAGTCCTGGTGCTTGATCGTTACATATTCTTTCAGTTCTTCTTTTGTTCTTTTGTAGAACTTATAATTCAGATAGTCGCTGTAGCCACAACCGGTTTTTGCAAAGCAGGAAAGGAAATTGCAGAAAAGAGAGAAAGTGCTTCTGTTTTCCTGTTTGGAAAGGGCTTTCAAATCCTTATGGAACTTGCCCAAATTACCCGCCAGGGCATAAGAAAGAAGGCTCATAACCGTACCTCCGAAGTCAAAATATATGGAATTATGATACCATAGGCTGTTATTCTTGTCAAGAAAGGCTGCTTTTGAAGGATCCCCAAAACAGGCAGGATTTGCCTTTACTTTTCCTGCTTACTGTGCTATAGTGATTGCATCATTTTTTCGAGGTTTTTCCATGAAATACTTGCAAAATTTACATCAACACAGCACATTTTGCGACGGAAAAAACACGCCGGAAGAAGTGGTGCTGGGCGCAATAGATCAAGGATTTGACTCCATTGGTTTTTCCAGCCACTCCTATATGCCCTGGGATACCGGGTATTCCAGAAAAATGGAAGATACTGCGGCCTACCGGGCAGAAATCAATGCTCTAAAGGAAAAATATAAGGAGAATTTAGATATTTACTGCGGTGTGGAAGTAGAGTTCTATTCCCCCGGGGATTTCTCCGGATTTGACTTTTTGATTGGCTCTGTCCACTGTCTGACTGCCCATGATGCACAGATACTGCCCTTCGACCGGGGTGCAGATGCGGTGTGGAAAATCATCAAAGACCATTTCGGCGGTGACGGGATGGCCTTTGCCAAGGAATACTACCGCACCCTACGAAGGTTGCCGGAAAAAGCGAACTTTGATATCCTGGGTCATATTGACATCATCACCAAGCATATTGAAAAGCATGCTTTTTTTGATACACGGAGCAAAGAATACCGGGATGCAGGCATGGAAGCACTCGAACATCTGTCAGGCAAAATTCCCTACTTTGAGGTAAATACGGGCGCTATCGGCCGAGGTTATCGCACCGCCCCCTACCCTATGGATTTCTTCCTGCCGGAACTAAAGCGACTGGGTTATGGAGCAGTCATCACTTCTGACTGTCACGACATCCGCAAATTGGCAATCGGCTATGACTTGGCAGAAGAAATGCTAAAAAATGCGGGATTTACAGAATACTACATACTTAAAAACGGGAAATTCATTCCCGTAGATTTCTGAGGTTTTCTATGGACATTATCAAATACATAATGGTGGCCTTTGCCCTGTTTGCCTCCATAGACCGGATTTTTGGCAATCGGCTGGGGTTGGGCAAGGAATTTGAACGGGGCTTGATGCTTACCGGTACATCCATTCTTTCTATGGCCGGCATGCTGGTGCTTGCGCCTATGATCGGAGAACTTTTATCTCCTTTTTGCAACTGGTTTTACAATGTGTTTCGGATTGACCCCTCCGTCATTCCCGCATCCTTGCTTGCCAACGATATGGGCGGTGCGGCCACTGCATTGATCGTGGCAAAAGACCCTGCGCTGGGCAATTTTAATGCCTTCATCGTCAGTTCGATGATGGGTGTTACTTTTTCCTATTCTTTGCCCTTTGCTATGACTGTGGTAAAACCGAAAAAATACGACAGCCTGTTTCTGGGCTTTCTTTGCGGTGTGTTGACTGTCCCTGTAGGCTGCTTTGTATCTGGCCTAATGTGCAACATCCCCCTGATAACCTTGCTTTTCTCGCTTTTACCTTTGCTTATTGTTTCCATCGTAATTGCTTTGGGCCTGCTGTTCTTACAAAAGATCACCCTGGCCATTTTCCGGCTTTTCGGGCAATTTATTCGCATTATCATTGTAATTGGTCTTGCCTTAGGTCTTTTTACCTTCTTAACGGGGGTAAAAGTTCTGCCCAACTTGGACTCCTACGAAAATGCCGCTATGGTCTGTGTCAATGCCACTGCTATGATGACCGGCGCATTTCCCTTGATTTACTGTCTTTCCAGAATTCTGCAAAAGCCGCTGAAAAAGGTTGGTTCCAAATTGGTAATCAACCAAACCTCTGCTATGGGCTTTGTTTCCACCATCGCCACCAGTACTGTCACATTTGAAATGATGAATGAAATGGACAGCAGAGGTGTTATGCTGAACAGCGCCTTCGCCATTTCCGCTGGCTTCACTTTTGCCGGGCATCTGGCTTTTACCTTCGCCCTCTGCCCCCAAATGGTGGGGCCTATGATTGTTGGCAAACTGGTTTCCGGTTTGGCTGCATTTGGGGTGGCACTACTGCTTCTTAAGAATAAAAAGTAAAAGGATGCGGTTTTTGAAAACCGCATCCTTTTTATTTGCAAAGTTTGTAAGTTCTTTCCAAAAGAAGGAACATAAGTACGATTGCGACCGCAAAATACACCGGCAAAAGTCCCATTCCCGCAAATTGGGCTAAAAGGCCAAAGAGCGGAGAAAGAAGCAAAGAGCCCATATAGGCGAAACCCATTTGAATGCCAATGATAGCCTGGGTCTTATCCTCTCCAAAGACGTTGGGGGTGGCATGCATAATGCAGGGATAAATGGGCGCACAGCCAAGACCCATTATCACCAAGCCCACCGCCGGGAAGACTTGCCCTTGCAAGAAAAGGCAAACTGTGCCTGCTGCAGCAATTGCTGCGCCAAGGCGGATCATCTTCTTGTCCCCCACCCGGTCTGCAACAAACCCGGAAAGAAATCTTCCCAGCGTCATACCGATAAAGAACATAGACGCCAATGCTGCGGCTTGGTCCTCGGCAAAGCCACGACCTTTCACAAGGAAGGAACTTGCCCAATGCATAACGGTGGATTCGCCAGCGCAGTAAAACAGAAAGCCTAATAGCCACCAAATCGCGCCTTTTACCTTCAAAACGCCCCGGATGCCCAACACCGTTTCTTCTTTTTGGGCTTTTTCCTGTTTTGCCCTTGTGCGCCAAAGGGGAAAACTGCAAAGAACCAGCACGCCGATTACACCTTGCAATGCTGCAACCGCTTGATAGCCGGTGTGATAGGTGGCATAGGTCAGGCTATAACTCATCACATAGGGGCTGA
>JAZNZO010000003.1:0-11742 GCA_045594945.1 Faecousia sp. | reverse complement strand
AATCGAACCCATGTTACCGCCGTGAAAGGGCGGTGTCTTAACCGCTTGACCAACGGGCCTGGTAGCGGCGACCTGATTCGAACAGGTGACATACCGGGTATGAACCGGCTACTCTACCAACTGAGTTACGCCGCCATATTTGAGCAAGCCGCCCAAAGTGCTATGTCATTATATACAAGGCTTTATGGTTTGTCAAGAGAAAATTTCGCATTTTCTAAAGTTTTTTGGAAAAACTTCTTTTAGAAAGTTGAGAGGTGAAGATATTGCAAGGACTGCGCCTGCTTGTATTCTTTTTATTGGGAGGGACTGCTTATGTTTCGCTGGAGATTGCGTGGCGAGGTTTTAGCCACTACAGTATGTTCCTGGCCGGAGGGCTTTGTTTTTTGTTATTGGGAAAATTACAGATGCTTAGACCGCAACTCTATTTACCCCTACGGTTACTACTGGGGGCAGTGGTTATCACGTCCGTAGAACTGCTGGCGGGCCTTATTTTTAACCGTTCCTATGAGATTTGGGACTACCGCCGGCAGGTTTTGAATTTTCACGGGCAAATTTGTCTGAAATTCTTTTGCCTGTGGATTCCCATCAGTTATTTTGCCATGTGGGCCTACGAAAAATTGGATATGCTATGGGCAAAACTATGAACCCCCGGAGCAATGCCCCGCGGGTAGTTCTCTTAGCAGTAGAAATCTTTAATCTTCTTTGCCCGGCTGGGGTGGCGCAGTTTGCGGATTGCCTTATTTTCAATCTGGCGAATTCTTTCACGGGTGACGTGGAAGTTCTGGCCCACTTCTTCCAGGGTGTGGGTACGGCCATCATACATACCGAAGCGCATCCGCAGCACATCGGCTTCTCTTTCTGTCAGGGTGTCCAGGATTTCCTTCAGGGCTTCTGCCAGCAGCGCATTGGAAGTGGCATCGGCAGGACCGGGGGTCCGCTCGTCTTCCACGAAGGAGCCGATGGAAGTATCTTCTTCGTCGCCAACGGGGGTATCCAGGCTAAGGGTATCGGCGGCGGTACGGTTTGCCTCGATAATCTTTTCCACCGGCAGGTTCAGTTCTGCGGCGATTTCTTCCACAGTAGGCTCACGGCCCAGTTCCTGCACCAGTTTCCGGTTGCAGCGGGTGGCTTTATTGATGACTTCTACCATATGCACCGGCACCCGGATGGTACGGGCCTGGTCGGCAATGGCGCGGGTGATGGCCTGCCGAATCCACCAGGTGGCATATGTAGAGAATTTGTTTCCCTTTTTGTAGTCAAACTTATCAACTGCACGAATAAGACCGGTGTTGCCTTCCTGAATCAAGTCCAAAATATGCAGGCCTCTGCCGGAATACTTTTTGGCAATCGAAACCACCAGACGCAGGTTGGCTTCTGTCAGTTTATCCTTTGCAGCCTGGTCGCCCTCGCTGACGCGGCGGGCAAGATCCACTTCCTCTTCCGGAGTCAGCAGTCTGATCTGGCCGATTTCCTTCAGGTACATACGCACCGGGTCGTCCAGGTTATACTCTGCGGCCAAATCCACAGGGTCAACCAGTTCTTCTTCATCCAGCGTCAGGTCATCGTCAATGCCGTCCACCAAATCCAGATCCAGATCATCATCCAGATCCAGTTCCAGTTCAGTACCCATTACCTGAATGTTCATGGCCTCAAACCGGTCATACACTTCTTCAATTTTTTCCGGCGTCAGGTCCATCTTTTCCAGGATGGCGTTCAGATCGGTGGCGCGCACCATACCTTCTTTCCGGCCCTGGGCAATCAATTCCTGCAGAGCGGCCTGGAGTTCTTCCGGAGTCTTTGTTGCTTTCTTGCTCATTCTTTCTCTCCTTTGTTCCTGCAAAATCCTTCTTTTTTCAATGCTGTAAGACTATAGCCTGCTTTTTCCCTTTTGACAAGGGGTTTTTTGAAATATTTTTACAAAATTTTTGCTTTTCATTCCAAAGCGGCCCCTATCAGATCGGCAAGATTTTTGCAGCGGTTACCCAATAGCTATGTTTCCCCATTTTTCGGCCAAAGATACAGTTTACTTTTTGGGAAAAGTTCGGTATAATCAATAAAAAACCATTGTTAGAGGGATTTTATGACTGACCTTTCCAAAATCAGAAATTTTTCCATTATCGCCCACATTGATCACGGTAAATCCACCTTGGCAGACCGGCTTTTGGAAGAATGCAACGCCGTTGACAGCCGGGAAATGGAGAACCAAATTTTGGACTCTATGGATCTGGAACGGGAGCGGGGCATTACCATCAAGGCTACCGCTGTGCAGCTTACCTACCGGGCCCAGGACGGGGAAACCTATGCCCTGAACCTGATTGACACTCCCGGCCACGTGGACTTTAACTACGAAGTCAGCCGTTCTTTGGCCGCCTGTGAGGGCGCTGTGCTGGTGGTGGATGCCAGCCAGGGCGTAGAGGCCCAAACCCTGGCAAATACCTTCCTGGCTACGGATGCGGGCCTGGAAGTTCTGCCTGTTATCAATAAGATTGACCTGCCCTCTGCCCGGCCCCGGGAAGTCAAGCAGGAAATTGAGGATATTATCTGCGTGCCGGCAGAGGATGCGCCGGAGATTTCTGCCAAAAACGGCATTAACATTCCTGCAGTGCTGGAAATGATTGTCCGGGATGTTCCCTGCCCCAAAGGGGACCGGAATGCCCCTTTGCAGGCCCTTATTTTTGACAGCCAGTATGATGCCTACCGGGGTGTTATTGTTTACACCCGGATTAAGGAAGGCACTGTCCGCCCGGGTATGGAAATTAAAATGATGGCCACCGGCGCTGTCTATAAAGTGGTGGAAGTTGGCACAATGAACCCCCTGGGTCTGACCCCCCGGGATGCCCTGGGTGCCGGTGAAGTAGGCTATATCACCGCTTCCATTAAAAATGTGGCAGACACTCAGGTGGGCGACACCATCACTTCTGTGGAAAATCCTGCGGCAAAGCCGTTGCCCGGCTACCGGAAGGTACAGCCGATGGTCTATTCCGGCGTATACCCTGCTGACGGCGCCAAGTATCAGGATTTGCGGGAAGCGCTGGAAAAACTGAAACTGAACGATGCTTCCATGAGTTACGAACTGGAAAGTTCCATCGCCCTGGGCTTTGGCTTCCGGTGCGGTTTCCTGGGCCTTCTCCATATGGAAATCATCCAGGAGCGGCTGGAACGGGAATACAACCTGGATCTGATTACCACCGCCCCCAACGTTAGTTACCGGGTCACCAAAAATGACGGCACGGTGCTGATGGTGGACAATCCCCTGGACTACCCCGATCCTATGGAAATTCAGTTGGCAGAAGAGCCTTTCGTAAAGGTTAATCTGATGGCGCCCCAGGAATATGTGGGCAACATTATGGATTTGGCCACTTCCCGTCGGGGCGAATTCAAAGATATGGTCTATTTGGATGCCAACCGGGTGGAACTGCACTACGAAATGCCCCTGAACGAAATTATCTACGACTTCTTCGATGCCCTCAAGTCCCGCACCCGGGGCTACGGCTCCCTGGACTATGAACTGATTGGCTACCGCCCCAGCCGCCTTGTAAAACTGGATATTCTCCTCAACGGTGACATTGTGGACGCCCTCAGTTTTATCCTCTTTGCAGACAATGCCTATCCCAGAGCCAGAAAGATTTGCGAAAAACTGAAGGAGAACATTCCCCGTGCCCAGTTCGAAATTCCGGTGCAGGCCGCCATTGGCGGCAAGATTATCGCCCGGGAAACCATCAAGGCCCTCCGCAAAGACGTGCTGGCAAAGTGCTACGGCGGCGATATTACCCGAAAGAAGAAACTGCTGGAAAAGCAGAAGGAAGGCAAAAAGCGGATGCGTACCTTTGGCACAGTCTCCGTTCCTTCCGAGGCCTTTATGGCTGTATTAAAGTTAGACGAGGATTAAGTATGCCTTTGTTTCAGAGAAAATCCAAAACCCCTTTGGGCATTTATATCCACATTCCTTTCTGCAAGGCCAAGTGCCAGTACTGTGACTTCTACTCCGTCACCGGCAAAGACGAGGCTTTGATGGAACGGTATATGCAGGCCATTTGCACCCACATTGCAGAAACAGCGCCCCAGGCCCCCGGCTACCAGGTGGATACCATCTATTTTGGCGGCGGCACTCCCTCTTACTTTGGTGCAGAAGGTTTAACCACCATTCTCAACACCATCCGCAAGTATTTTGATGTGGCGCCCCGGGCAGAAATCACCTTTGAAGCCAACCCGGAGTCCATCAGCGACCATCTTCTGCGGCAACTCCGCCGGGAAGGATTTAACCGGGTCAGTTTAGGTATTCAATGCGACGATGATAACATTTTGCATATGCTGGGCAGAGTACACACCTATCAGCAGGCAGTGGATGCAGTACACGCCATCCGCAGGCGGGGATTCAGAAACCTTTCTGTAGATTTGATGTTCGGCCTGCCGGGGCAAAACCTTTCCACCTGGGAAAAGACTTTGCAAAACGTCCTCTCCCTGGCGCCGGAACATATCAGTTGCTACGCCCTGAAGGTGGAAGAAGGCACCCCTTTGCACGCCTCCCGGGACTTTTATAACCTGGCAGATGATGATGCCCAGGCCGATATGTACCTGCGCTGCGTGGAGATTTTGAAAGAGCGGGGCTACCGCCAGTATGAAATTTCCAATTTCTGCCGTCGGGGTATGGTCTCCCGCCACAATCTGAAATATTGGACCGGTGGAGAATATCTGGGCTTTGGCCCTGATGCCAGTTCCGACTTTGGCGGCCGCCGTTTCAGCGCTGTCCGGGATGTGATGACCTATATCCAGCAGATGGAACAGGGCGGACAGGTGATGGAAGAAGTCCAGGAAATTTCCCACCGGGAACGGGCGGCAGAATACCTGATGATGGGCCTGCGGACGGTGCACGGCATTGACCCGGAAGAATATGAAAACCGTTACCGCCTGCCTTTCCGTCCCCTGGAACGGTTACTGCTGCGTTGCAAAAAAGAAGGGCTTGCAGCCCGGTCCTACGAAGGGCGTTGGTATTTGACCCCCACCGGTTTTTTGGTGTCCAACAGTATTATTTCCGACTTGCTCTTACTGCAGGAGAAAAGCCGCCCAATTAAATAACAAAATGGGAAGTTTGAAACTTCCCGTTTTTCTTTTGTACCGCAGAAGATTTACAAAAATGCTATTCTTTTTTCTTTTTCTGTGTTATAATGGTAAAAATATGTGCTCTGCACCCTAAGGAGATTACTATGGGACTGTTTACAAAAATGTTCGGCACAAGAAGCGAGCGGGAAATCAAAAAAATCGCCCCTCTTGTAGATAAAATTCTTGCCCTGGAAGAGGAATATAAGGCCCTTCCCGAAGAAAAACTAAAGGCAAAAACTGCCCTTTTTAAGGCCCGGCTGGCCGGTGGCGAAACTTTGGATGACCTGCTTCCGGAAGCCTTTGCCGCCATTCGGGAGGCTGCGGACCGGGTGCTGGGTATGCGGCCCTATCCTGTGCAGTTAATGGGCGGCATCATCCTGCATCAGGGCCGGATTGCGGAAATGAAAACCGGCGAAGGCAAAACCCTGGTTGCCGTTCTTCCCTGCTACCTGAATGCTCTGACGGGCCAGGGTGTCCATGTGGTGACGGTAAACGATTACCTTGCCAAGCGCGACTCCGAATGGATGGGCAAAGTTCACCGGTATATGGGCCTTTCCGTTGGCCTGGTTATTCCGGGAATGACCCCTGCAGATCGCCGGGTGGCCTACGCCGCTGACATCACTTACTGCACCAACAACGAACTGGGCTTTGACTACCTGCGGGATAATATGGCCATCTATAAGCAGGATCTGGTACAGCGGGGTCACGCCTTTGCCATTGTGGATGAAGTGGACTCCATTTTGGTGGACGAAGCCCGTACCCCTCTGATTATTTCCGGCAAGGGAGAAGACTCCTCCATTCTTTATCAGCAGGCAGACAGTTTTGTTGCAGGCCTTAAAAAGAAGGTCTTTGCCAAAACAGAAGACAAGGAAGTACACGACAATTACGACTGCGACTATTTCGTGGACGAAAAATCCCACTCTGTCTCCCTCACTGCCACCGGTATTGCCAAGGCAGAACGGCATTTCGGCATTGAAAACCTTTCTGACCCGGAAAATGCCACCCTTTCCCACCATCTGAACCAGGCAATGAAGGCCCGGGGTTTGATGAAAAAGGACATCGACTATGTGGTGCGGGACGGGCAGATTATCATTGTTGACGAATTTACAGGCCGTCTGATGTTTGGCCGCCGGTACAACGAAGGATTGCACCAGGCCATTGAAGCCAAGGAAAAGGTAGCGGTAGCAGGGGAAAGCAAAACCCTGGCCACCATCACCTTCCAAAATTTCTTCCGTCTTTACCATAAACTGTCCGGCATGACCGGTACGGCACTGACCGAGGCAGAGGAATTTGAAGCCATTTATCGGCTGGATGTGGTGGAAATCCCCACCAACCGCCCCGTAGCCCGGAAGGACCACAATGATGCGGTGTATAAGACGGTCAACGGCAAGTATAAAGCCATTATCGCCCAAGTTATCGCCTGCCACCAGAAGGGGCAGCCTGTGCTGGTTGGTACGGTTTCCATTGAAAAGAGCGAACTGCTCAGCAAACTGCTGAAGCGTACCGGCATTGCCCACAATGTGCTTAACGCCAAAAACCACCAGCAGGAAGCTCAGATTGTTGCCCAGGCAGGCAAATTAGGGGCGGTTACCATCGCCACCAATATGGCAGGTCGTGGTACGGACATTGTGCTGGGCGGCAACGCAGAATATATGGCTTTGGCAGAACTGTCCAAGGAAAATCTGCCGGAAGAAATCCTGCGGGAAGCCAACGCCTTCTCCGAAACAACCAACCCGGAAATCCTGGCCGTTCGCAGTAAGTATAAAGACCTTTTGGCAAAGTACAAGGCCCAAATGGCCCAGGAGGCCCAGCAGGTCAGACAGGCCGGCGGTCTTTACATCATCGGCACAGAGCGCCACGAGTCCCGCCGTATTGACAACCAGTTGCGAGGCCGTTCCGGCCGTCAGGGCGACCCGGGTGAAAGCCGTTTCTTCCTGAGCCTGCAGGACGATTTGATGCGGCTGTTCTCCTCTGACCGGATAATGGGTATGATGGATGCCCTGGGCCTGGACGAGGATACCCCCATTGATGCAAAAATCCTTTCCGGCGCAGTGGAAAACGCCCAAAAGAGCGTGGAAAGCCGGAACTTCCGTTCCAGAAAAAATGTTTTGGAATACGATAACGTAATGAATACCCAGCGTGAGGTTATCTATGCCCAGCGGCAAAAGGTGCTGGACGGGGAAGACCTGCAGCAGAGCATTGCCAATATGCTGCAGCAGGTAGTTACTTCTACGGTTGCCGATATCCTGTCCGACTTTGGCGGCCAGGTAACCCAGGAAAGCCTCCAGGCCGTAAACGGCAAAATGCAGGGCATCTACTATCCTTTGGGCAAGACGTTTGAAGCCAAAAATCAGCAGGACTTAACAGAAGAAATCCTCAGCGCCGCCCAAAAACTGTATGCCCAGAAGGAAAGCCGGCATACCCCCAATGTGATGCGGGAACTGGAGCGGGTGGTTATGCTCCGGGTGGTTGACGAATACTGGATGGATAACATTGACGCTATGGACGATCTGAAGCAGGGCATCGGTCTGCGGGCCTACGGCCAGCACGATCCGGTCATTGCCTACAAAGAAGAAGGCTATGAAATGTTCCAGGCTATGATCATCGCCATCCGGGAAGAAACGGTACGCCGCCTGATGACGGTGGAACTGCGGCCCTCCCAGGAAGTAAAGCGGCAGAAAGTTGCCACCGAATTCTCCACTTCCGGGGATAAGACGGTAAAGAGCCAGCCTGTCCGGGTTTCCGGCAAGGTAGGCCCTAACGACCCCTGCCCCTGCGGCAGCGGCAAGAAATTCAAAAAATGTTGTATGCATAAAGAGCAGTAACAGGAAAGGAGGCACTATGGAATCCGTTAAAATTGGAAATTTGGAATACCTGTGTGCCCCCACTTTGCCTGTGCCCCATTGTTTCACTACCCGGTATGGGGGCGTAAGCCAAGGCCACCTTGCCTCTATGAACATCGGCCCCTCCCGGGGCGATACCCGGGAAAACCTTTTGAAAAATTACGGAATTTTGGGAAATGCCCTGGGTTTTGACCCTAAAAACTGCGTGTTAACCAAGCAAACCCACACCGATTGTATCCGGGCAGTAACCGCAGAAGATGCCGGCACCGGCCTGTATAAGCCCGCCTTTCCCCCTTGCGACGGTTTGATTACAAACACCCCGGGCCTTGCTTTGGTGGTATTCACCGCCGACTGCACCCCGGTTTTGCTCTACGATGAAGAAACCGGCGCAGTGGGCGCTGTCCACGCAGGCTGGAAAGGCACTGCCCAGGATATTACAGGAAAAGCAGTGGAGGCAATGCAGAAAGCCTACGGCGCCAAGGCCCATTCTCTCCGGGCGGCCATCGGTCCCAACATCGGCCCTTGCTGCTTTGAAACCGACGAAGATGTGCCAAATGCCCTTTTGGAAACCTATGGGGAGGCGATTATGCCGTACATTGCCAAGCGGGGCAACAAGTTTTATGTAAACCTAAAAGAAATCAATGCCTATGCCCTCACCCGTCGGGGAGTGGAAAGCATTGACATCAGCGCCGACTGCACCCTTTGCCAAACGGACCGATTCTGGTCCGCCCGGAAACACCGGGACAACCGGGGCAGTCAAGGGGCAATTATTGTATGTAAAGGAGGAATGGGCAAATGAAACGACTGATTTGTCTTCTTTTATGCGCTTTTCTTCTTTGCGGGTGTACCCAATTTACCAACCAGGCCTACACCCCCACCGGGGATGCCCTTATCCGGGACGATATGCCTACCCCCACACCTGCAGTAGACGATACCCCCCAGGATATTTCCCTTGTGTACTATGCAGACAAGACCATGAACCCCTACGCCTCCAACGACTACACCAACAGAGCCCTGTTCGGCCTGATTTACCAGGGTCTTTTCCAGTATGACCGGGGGTATGCGGTGCAGGGCGTTCTGTGTAAAGAATATTCTGTTTCCCGGGATATGCGTACCTATGTGTTTTATTTGGAAAAGGCCACTTTCTCCAACGGCACCCCTGTAACGCCGGAAGATGTGGTGGCTTCCTACCAGCAGGCCAAGGCCAGCGCCTACTATTCCGGCCGGTTCACCCACATTTCTTCCTTTTCTGTGACAGAAGACGGCGGCGTACAGGTGCGAACCTCCATTCCTATGGAAAACCTGCCTTTGCTTTTGGATATCCCCATTGTGCCTGCCCTGCAGGTGGAAGAAGACTATCCTTTGGGTTCCGGCCCCTATATGCTGGACAGTAGCGGTATGCACCCTCTGCTGCGGCGGACAAACTGGTGGTCCGATGCTCCGACGGCCATCACCGCCCCGGCAATTACCTTGTACCAGGCAAAAACTTCCAACCAGGCCCTTTCCCAAATTGCGGACTATTTCAAATTTGACGGCCTGGACCTGGTGTGTGTAAATCCCTGCGCCGACCCCTATGCCGACTATATGTGCGACTATGAACTTTGGGCAATGGAAAACGGCAACTTCCTCTATCTTGCCTGTTCTTCCGACTCCGTTCTCACCTCTTCCGGTCTGCGGAAAGCACTGACCTACGCCGTTGACCGCGCAACCCTTGCCACTTCCTATTATCGGAACTTTGGTCTTCCGGCAAGTTTGCCCGCCTCCCCCCGGTTTCCCTATTACAACCAGGCCCTTGCCAATAACTTTGCCTACAACCCGGAAAAGTTTGCCCAGGCAGTGGAGGATGCGGGACTGGTTAACCGGGAGATCACCCTTCTTGTAAACAGCAAGGACTCCCTGCGAACCCAGGTGGCCCAGGCGATTGCAGATATGCTGGAAGCCGGCGGACTGAAAGTGACTGTTCTGAAGAAAAGCGGCAGTGCTTACACCTCTGCCTTGCGGGATCGCAGCAGTTATGATTTATATCTGGGACAGACAAAACTCAGCCCCAATATGGATTTGAGCGCCTTCTTCTCCACCTATGGCGCCCTCAATTACGGCGGCCTGGGCAGTGTTACTGCCTACTCTTTAAGCAAAGAAGCCCTTGCCAATCACGGTAACTACTACACGCTGCACGAAGCCATTATGGAAGAGGGTCTGCTGTGCCCCATTTTGTTCCAAAGTTTCGGCGTGTTCTCCACCCGGGGCAAGGCATCTTTCCTGACCCCCGCCCGGGACAATATTTTCTATTATTCTACCGGCAAAACCGCAGAAGAAATCCGGATGAACTAAATGACCGTCCTGTTCCCAAAGGAACAGGACGGTTCTATTTTTTCTTTCCGGCGCATAGACTTTCTTGACAGGAGGGGATCTTATGGCTCAGGAAACGGAAAAACTGCCCCACAAACTGACCTTAGACAATCGAACGAAACTGACCATGCAAGGCGTTACCCAGGTGATGGGCTTTGATGATACCCAGGTCCTTGTGGCCACCAGTCAGGGGAATTTGCTTATTCAGGGAGAAAACCTCCAACTGAAGGCCCTCTCTCCGGATGGGGGACAAATTGTGGTGGATGGCCATATCTGCGCCTTTTCCTACGAAGAACCCAAGCCTGCCGGGGGAATGTTGCGGCGGCTGTTCCGGTGACCGCCCCGGCCCTTGCCGCCTGGCGGTTTGGGGCAGGCTTGCTCTTAGGGGGCGGGTTGGGACTATTTTACGGTTTTCTGCGGCCGCCCCGGGCAAAGCACCCCCACCTTTGCGACAGCCTTTTTATGGTAGGTTTTTTTGCCCTTTGGGTTTTTTACGGCTTTGGCATCTGCTACGGAGACCTGCGGCTGGCCTATTCCTTAACACTGCCTATGGGCGCACTTCTATGGGAAAGCACCGGTGGGAAAGTCTTGCGGCCACTGTTTTTCCGGTTTTGGCAGATTATTGGCAGATTTTTCCGGCTTTTATGCCGTCCTTTTGTAAAATTTTCAAAAAAAGTATGGAATTTCTCAAATTTTCTCTTTTCAACAAGCAAAAAATGGTTTACAATAAAAAAACAGAACAAAAGCAAAGGAGTGTTGGACAGTGGCACAGAAAAAGGGCTTTTTCCAAAAATACCGGCTGGTGTTTCAGTCCAGTCCTCTGTCGCTGAAATTCGCCCTGCTCATCACCATTCTGGTGGCAGTGGTCAGCCTTTCCGTTTTGGGCGGCTATTTGGCAAACATCCACGCCCAGACCGAGGATCTGCGGCACTACGCCGGGGAACTGGAGCAAAAGATTGACCAGTTACAGGATAAATTAGACCGGCTCGGCACTGTGGAAAGTGTTACCGATATTGCCGGCGACGAATTGGGTATGGTGGACAAGGATGCCACCATTGTTCCCGTTCAATAAATTTTGGAGGATCGAAGGATACACATGGAGTTAACCGTAGGAGCCGTTTTAGAAGGCAAAGTAAAATCCATCATGAATTTTGGCGCATTCATCAGCCTGCCGGAGGGAAAATCCGGTTTGGTACATATTTCTGAGGTGTCAAACACCTATGTCAGCGACATCCGTCAGCATCTTACCGAAGGGCAGGATGTGAAAGTGGTGGTCCTTTCCGTAGACGGCAACAAGATCAACCTCTCCATCAAGCGGCTGGAAGCACGCCCGCAGCGGGAGTTTACACCCCGGCCTGCCCAGCGCCCCCAAGCGAACCGTACCCCCACCCCTCCTCCCGCACCGAAAACCGCTGACCAACTGTTTGAAGAAAAACTCAAGCAGTTTATG
>JAZNZO010000002.1:0-14549 GCA_045594945.1 Faecousia sp. | reverse complement strand
CCCTATGCCCTGGGCAACTCCGTTTCCGAGTTCCGGGGCAAGCTGGAGGCTCTCCACTCCGTAAGAGAATATTTGGATTACGGCGCAGAGGACGACTATGTTGTGCTTTCTGACTCCAGCGTTCTTTGCAATATGGATCTGAGTAAGATCATCGAGGCCCACATTGCCAGCGGCAAGGATATGACTGTCATCGCCACCCGCGGCATCGCCAATGGCACCAAGCGTCTTGATATGGCCTTCCTGCCCGACGGCAAGGGCGGCTTCGCGGATGTGGCCGTTGACTATATTGCTCCCGAGGGCTATCTTGCCTCTATGGGCATTTTCATCATCTCCCGTGATCTGCTGATCCACCATGTGGAGGAGGCCGTTTCCCGGAATCTTTACCGGTTTGAAAGGGACTTTGTGCTCCGTCAGTATCAGGCAGGCGAATTGAGCCTGAATGTTTACTGCTACGAGGGCGTGACCCTGTATAACGACAGCACCGCGGAATACTACCGCAGCAATTTGGCCATTTTGGACGATGCCGTCCGGGCCGATCTGTTTAACCCCGAGCGGCCTATCTACACCCGTGTCCGTGATCAGGTGCCTTCCTACTACTGCGACGGCAGTGACATCGAAAACTGCTCTGTTGCCGACGGCTGTATGCTGGACGGCCATGTGAAGAACAGCATTCTGTTCCGCCACGTCACTATCGGCCCGGGCTGCGAGATCGAGGAAAGTCTGATTATGAACGACACCGTAGTTGGCGAAAACTGCGAGCTGCGGTATGTGATTTTGGACAAGGACGTGGTGGTCAGCCCCGGCTCCAAGCTGATGGGTACGCCCACCAATCCCGTGATCATCAAGAGAGGAGATAAAGTATGAGAATTGCCATCCTCGCCTCCGAAGGCGCCCCCTATGTAAAGTCCGGCGGCCTGGGAGATGTGATGGAGGCCCTCCCCTCTGCTCTATCCCGTATTGCAGGCAACGAAGTTGCCCTGTTTCTGCCCTACTATAAGAAAATGCTGGAAAATCCCGCCATTGAAACAGAACTGGTAACCCAGTTCCACGTGGGTCTTGGCTGGCGGCAGCAATATGCCGGCATCTACCGGGTAACCAACCGGAAAGACAGCGTGCAGGTTTATTTGGTGGATAACCTCTATTATTTCGGCGGTCGTGACGGTGCTATTTACGGTCAAATCGACGATGCCGAGCGATATGCCTACTTCTCCAAGGCCTGCTTGGATGCAATGGTCACCCTGGACTGGATTCCCAATGTTATTCAGTGCAACGACTGGCAGACGGCCCTGGTGCCGACTTTCCTGAAAGCCCGCTACAGCAGTCTTTTCCCCGGCACAAAGTGTATGTTCACCATTCACAATGTGGAATACCAGGGCTGGGCCTACGGCGACTTCTTTGATGATGTGCTGGCGCTCCCCTGGGAATACCGGCCCTGCCTGGATATGAACGGCGCTGTGAACCTTATGAAGGGTGCCATTGAAACAGCAGATATGGTGACCACCGTTTCCGAAACCTACTCCAGAGAACTGATGTATCCTTATTATGCGCACGGGCTGGACAGTGTTCTGAGCGGCAACGCCTGGAAGCTTACCGGCATCACCAACGGCATTGATGTGGGTACGTTCAATCCCGCCACCGACCCGGCGCTGCCTGCCCACTATGACAGCAAAACCTTCCTGAAAGGCAAAGCAGAATGTAAGGCCGCCCTCCAAAAGGAAGTGGGTCTGCCCCAAAGAGCGGATGCGCCCTTAATGGTAATGGTGACCCGGCTGGCAGGCCACAAGGGTTTGGACCTTCTGTGTCACATCGCCAGAAGGCTCATGTGGGAGGAAGATTGCCAACTGCTGATCTTAGGCACAGGCGAACCCCACTTTGAGCAGTTCTTCCAGGGCCTTGCCCGGGAATTCCCGGACCGGGTTGCTGCTAAGATTACCTTCAATCTGGGATTGGCCGCCCGGATTTATGCCGGCGGTGACATCTATCTGATGCCCTCCAAGAGCGAGCCCTGCGGCCTGAGCCAGATGAATGCCATGCGCTACGGCACTGTACCTGTGGTACACGCCACCGGCGGACTGAAAGATACCGTTCCCGGCGTGGACGAAAAGGGCGAAAACGGCTTGGGCTTTACCTTCCAAAGTTACAATGCCGATGACTTTATGGGCGCTATCAAGCGGGCGCTACACCTGTACCGGGACACCCCCGAAGCCTTCCGGGCTTTGCAGAAACGGGGTATGGACCAGGACTTCAGTTGGGATAAGCCCGCCGGCAAATATATGGACCTGTTCCATAAAATGCTGCAATAACGCAACAGCACCAATGCCTCCCCTCGTCAGGGGAGGCATTTTTTCTGTTCCTTTTTCTTGATTTTCTACGGCAAATAAGGTATGCTATACGCAGTATGTTTTAGGAGATAAGTATGCGTATTTTATTCAACTCCAAGGAAAAAGAACACAAAACCCCCTTTGGCACTTTGGTGCCGGGGCAGGTTTGCAAACTGAATATTCACATTCCTGCAACGGTGGGCGCAATCAAAGTAGAATGCTTCCTGCAGGAAGAAAACGGCGCTCCCTATAAAACGGTGGAACTGCCCTTTTTGGATGAAAAAGGGGCTTACCAACGATTTGAAGGCACTTTCACTTTGGACAAACCGGGCCTTTACTTCTACCGTTTCCACATCACCAAACCCCACAGTTGTTTCCGCCTGTTCAAAATGGGGGATGGCACCAATATGGAAGCCGGCGATTTGTGGCAGGTCAGTTGCATTCCGGAGGACTTTGTTACCCCCGACTGGGCAAAGGGCGCAACCATTTATCAGGTATTTCCGGACCGTTTCTATAAGTCCGGCCACTGCGATTTGACCCACAAACTGCAGCCCTACATCCTTCACGAAAACTGGAATGAAGAAGTTTCCTGGGAGCCCACAGAAGACGGCGTTGTGCTTAATAACGACTTTTTTGGAGGCAATTTCCAGGGTATTACCGAAAAACTCCCCTATTTCGCCTCTTTGGGCGCAACCATTTTGTATCTGAATCCCATCAGCAAAAGTTTTACCAGCCACCGCTATGACACCGGCGATTACAAAACCCCCGACCCTATGCTGGGAACGGAAGAGGACTTCAAGGCCCTCTGCGAAACTGCCCACGATTTGGGTATCCGGGTGATTTTGGACGGAGTGTTCTCCCACACCGGCTCCAACAGCCTCTACTTTGATGCAGAAGGCCAGTTTGGCGGCAAAGGCGCATACTGCGACCCCAATTCCCCCTTCAGAAGTTGGTACACCTTCCACCACTGGCCCGATGCTTACAACAGTTGGTGGGGCTTTGAAACCCTGCCCACAGTCAACAAAATGGACCCCGCTTTCATTGACTATATCATCACCGCAGAGGATAGTGTCATCGCCCACTGGCTGAAACTGGGGGCTGACGGTTTCCGACTGGATGTGGCAGACGAACTGCCCAACGAATTTTTATTGCTGCTGAAAACCCATCTGCGGAAAATAAAGCCCGATGCTCTCTTAATGGGAGAAGTCTGGGAAGATGCTTCCAACAAAAGTTCCTACGACGTGCGCCGCCGCTACTTTGTGGATGGCACCCTGGACAGCATTATGAACTACCCCTTCCGCACCGCCATTTTGCAGTTTGTGAAGGATAGAGATGACGGCAAACTGCTCAAAGACCGGGTAATGACCATTGCAGAAAACTATCCTGCCCAGGTACTTATGAGTAATATGAACCTTTTGGGCACCCACGATACCCCCCGCATTCTCACCGCCCTGGTAGACGATTTTGACGGAAGCCGGGAAGCCCTTGCCAAGCGCAAACTCTCCCGCAGCCAAAGAGATACCGCCCTTGCCCGACTGGAAATGGCTTCTTTCCTGCAGTACACCCTCCCCGGCAGTCCCAGCATCTACTACGGTGACGAAGTGGGTATGGAAGGGGGAAAAGACCCCTTCAACCGCCGCACCTTCCCCTGGGGAATGGAAGATACGCATTTGCAGCAGCACTATATCCAGTTGGGTCACCTGCGGAAAAATGCGCCTGCTTTAAGGCAGGGTGACATTTCCTTCTTCAAAGCCGAAGATGGCCATTTGGGCTTTAGCAGAGAAACAGAAACCCAGCGCCTTCGGATTTATGTAAACCGTTCTTTGGATGCCTGGTCCATCCCCACCGGCAAACTTCTCTATGGCAAGAAACTTCGCACTCTGGCCCCGGACTGGCTGGAATTGGAGCCTATGGGCTTCTGTGTGGTGGAGGAATGAGATGGAAAAAGAATGGTTTTATAGCGGTTACTGCCGGGTTCTTGATGGCAGCCGCACAGTCTGCCTGGTGACAGAAGACGGGGCATTAACGGATGTGGACTGTGAATACGCCCATTGTCCCTATGCCGCAAACTGCCCCATTGGAAAAAGCATCACAGAATGTGTACAAGAATAAAAAAGGAGAAAAAAGATGAAAAAACTGATTTGTTTACTCTTGGTTGCTGTATTTGCATTTGGTCTGGCAGCCTGCGGCGAAAAGCCGGAGGAAAAGGACAGCACTCCCGCTGTTGTAGGTAAGTGGCAAAATATAACCACCACCCCCGACGGTGTTACAGTTACCCAGACCTTGGAAGTTTTGGAAGACGGCACCGCCAACTACCATGTGGACCATGCAAATGCCGACGGCACTGTAGAAAGCAATGACATCGCTTACACCTGGGTTTTGGACGGAAGTGATCTAAACCTGCACGGTGAAAAGTACGATGAAACCTACAAGTACATCGCCTCTGACGATATGATGAAACGAGGCGGTGTAGAATTTAAGCGCATTGGTTGATTGAAATAAAAAGGACAGAGAACATCAAAATTCTCTGTCCTTTTATATATTTGTGAAGTTTTCGCTAATGCGAAAGTGAAGTTAAGTTTGCCCACTTTGCCATAGGCAAAACTTCACCTGCCCGCAAGGGCAAACTTAGTTAGCCTCCGGCTTATTGATGAAGGCCATCAGTTCGGCGCCGGTGATGGTTTCCTTGATGTGCAGGTGCTGGGCGATCTGATCCAAAAGATCTCTGTTTTCCGTGAGGATCGCCTTGCTTTCCTCGTAGCACTTATCCAAAATGGCCTTTACTTCCCGGTCAATCCGGGCGGCAGTTTCCTGGGAGCAATCCAGATAGGCCTGGTTATCCAGGTAGGCATTGGCAACGGAGGCCGGGGCCATCAGTCCCAATTCTTCCGACATACCGTAAAGGGTAACCATATGCTTGGCTGTGGCAGTGGCCCGCTGAATATCGTTGGCCGCGCCGGTGGTTTCCACCCCGAACACCACCTGCTCGGCGGCTCTGCCGCCTACCAGGGTGCGCAATTCGGTGAGCAGTTCCTCCTTGGTATGCAGGTACTTTTCTTCTTCCGGCATCTGCATGGTATAGCCCAAAGCCCCGGAGGTATGGGGCACGATGGTGATTTTGGAAACGGGTTGGGAGTGCTTCTCAAGAGCCGCCACCAAAGCGTGACCCACTTCGTGGTAGGCAACAATCCGCTTTTCCGTATCGGTAAGGACTGTATTTTTCTTTTCTGTGCCGGCGATAACCGTTTCAAAGGACACCAGCAAATCATTTTGGCACACAGCCTTTCTGCCCTGACGAACGGCCCGCAGAGCCGCTTCGTTAACAAGGTTTGCAAGGTCTGCGCCCACCGCGCCGGCGGTTGCCTGGGCAATCTTCTGCAGATCCACATCTTCAGAAAGTTTGATCTTCTTGGTGTGGACTTTCAATGTATCCAGTCTGCCCTGCAAATTGGGCTTATCCACTTCAATACGGCGGTCAAACCGGCCTGGCCGCAGAAGGGCCTTATCCAAAATTTCAGGACGGTTGGTGGCCGCCAGGACCACAAGGCCCTTAGAACCGTCAAAGCCGTCGATCTCGCCCAAAAGTTGGTTCAGGGTCTGTTCCTGCTCGGTGTTGCCGCCGTAGCGGGAATCCCGGGAACGGCCCACCGCATCAATTTCGTCAATGAAGATAATGGCCGGGGCCACCTTTGCCGCCTGCTGGAACAAATCTCTTACACAGCTTGCACCTACGCCCACGAACATTTCCACAAAATCGGAGCCGGAAATGGAGAAGAAAGGCACATTGGCCTCCCCCGCCACCGCCTTGGCAAGCAAAGTCTTACCCGTACCGGGAGAGCCTACCAAAAGGGCGCCCTTGGGCAGTTTTGCGCCGATTTCTGCGTACTTTTGGGGGTTATGGAGGAAGTCAATAATCTCCTGCAGGGATTCCTTTGCTTCATCCTGACCGGCCACATCCTGGAAAGTGACGCCGGTTTTCTTTTCCATATACATTTTGGCTTTACTGTTGCCAAAGCCACCCATCATACCGCCACCGGAAAGCCGCTTCGTCACAGACCGCATCAGCAGGAATGTGATCAAAAACATACCGGCATAGAAAAGGATCATAATGATGGTGGAATTATCTTCCACAATCACCTGGTTGACCTTCACGCCCTGGGCGGTGAGTTTATCTGCCAAAGCCAGCATATCGCCCCCCTGGGGCAGGCCGGTGAAGCAGGCTTTTCGCTGGGCGGAGGGTTTCTCTGCTTCCTGCCGGGTTAAAAACACAATCCGGTCGTACTGCAGTTGCACTTCCACCAAATCCCCATTTTCCATAGCGGTGGCAAACTCGTTATAATCCACCTCGGTGTATTGACTGCTTCTAAGCATATTATAGGCAACACTGATGGCAAGCACCACTGCAATGGTAATTACCAGCGCAACCCATATATTTCTCGGCTTTTTGCCGTTTGGCTCTTTTTCGTTTTCATTCTTCTGATCCAAGGAATATCCCTCCTTCGTTTTCACTATCATACCACAGTTTGCGTCCGGTGGCAACGAAAGATGTACACTTTTCCCGTAAATTTTCTGTGAATTTCCAGTTGTATCCACTCAAGTTTTTTGCTATAATGGGCGTAAGTATAGTAACAAGGAGAATTTCCTATGAACGAGACCTACCGCCGTCAAAAACCTATGGAGCAGCCCGAAGAAAATGAGGGTCAACTGGAGGGCCGCAACGCCATAACCGAAGCCCTGCGCAGTGGCCGCACCATTGATAAAGTGTTTATTGCCAACGGCGATACTGACCGGGCCTTGCAGCGCCTTGCCGCCCAGGCAAAGGAGGCCGGCGCAGTGATTGTGCCGGTGGACAGAAGAAAATTAGATGCTATGAGCACCACCCGGGCCCACCAGGGTATCATTGCCCTTGCCGCCGCCCGGGAATATGCCAGCATTGATGAAATTTTGGAAGTGGCCCGCAGTCGGGGGGAAGAGCCCCTTTTGGTGATTTGCGATGAACTGTCCGACCCCCATAATTTAGGCGCTATTTTGCGGTGCGCCGAGTGTGCCGGGGCGCACGGTGTGATTATCCCCAAGCGCAGAAGCGTAGGCCTGACCGCCACCGTTGCCAAGGCCTCTGCCGGTGCCATTGAGTATATGAAGGTGGCCCGGGTTACCAATATCAACAGCGCCATTGAGCAACTGAAGGAGAAGGGCGTTTGGATTTTCGGCACTGCCGCCGAAGGTTCGATTGCCATGTATCAGGCAAACCTCACCGTTCCTGCCGCCATCGTCATTGGCAACGAAGGAGAGGGTATGAGCCGCCTGGTGCAAAAAAACTGTGATGTAATTGTCCACATTCCCATGAAGGGCCGCATTTCCTCTTTGAATGCCGCTTCTGCCGCATCTATTTTGCTTTACGAGGCCGTCCGTCAGCGCCTGTAAGGAGGTACTATGAACAGCACAAATCCGGAAATTTTTGATATTGAAGATATCCTCCGGGAGTTTGGGGATGCCGCCCCGGAAGATGCTCCTGTTTCCGAGGAAGCGCCTGCCCAGGAATGCCCCCCGGAACAGCCCCAGGAAGAAATTTTAGGGGAAGAGGAATACGAGATGGAATTCTCCCTGCCCCAGGAATTTTTCCAGGAGCCGGAACCTGCCATTTTTGAAGAAGAGGTGGACACCATTCGCTTAGACAATGTTGCCGACCTGCAGGAGCCCCAGGAGAATTTGTCAGATACCCAGGCAATCCCCTCTTTGGAAGAACTCCACACAGAAAAGACCCCCGGGTCCAGCCTGGAAGATACCCAGGTAGTGGAGAGTGCCAACCTGGAAGATACCCAGGAGGTAAAGATTGCCGATTTGGGGGAAACCCGGAAAATTCCGCAGGTCGAGCCCCAGGCCGAAGCAAAGGCAAACCGCTTTGTCCTCCATCCCCAGTCAAATCCTCTGAAAGAACTGAAAAAGCAATTAACCGCCGGCCCGGAACGGCTCTACTACCAGATGGCAGAAAAGGGTACGGGAAAATTGGCGGCCTCCATACTGACCAACCTGGTGGTGGTGCTGCTGTGCGCCACTGTCACCGCGTTGCAGGCCTTCGGGGTGGTTGGAGAAAACTACCTGCGGGCTGTGATTTTCGGGCAAATTCTTGCCATGTTCCTGTCTGCTCTCTTAGGCAGTTTCCAACTGATTGAAGGGGCAGCCGACCTTATTCGCAAGCGGTTCTCCCTGAACACCCTTTTAGGCTGCAGTTTTCTTGTTTGTATTGCCGACGGTGTGCTGGCCCTGCAAACCCTCCGGGTTCCCTGCTGTGCCGCCTTCTGCCTGGCTATGACTTTCTCCCAACTATCTACCTACCATAAGCGCTCCACCCTCTCTTCCCGGCTGGACACCATGCGAAAGGCCTCCTCCTTGAAAGGCACTTACGCCGTCACCGCAGAAGACGGGCAAAAGTATTTTGTGGGCGGAGAAGGCCGGGTTGAGCATTTTATGGATAATCTGTACACCCGTTCCCTGCCGGAAAAACTGCAAGGCATTTATGCAATGGCTGTGCTTGCCGTCAGTTTCCTTTTGGGAGCAGGCACTCTGTTTTGGCAGGATGCCGCCGCTGGGGTGCAGGTTTGGGCAGTTAGTCTGCTCCTTGCTCTGCCTGCAGGCAGTTTCATTACATCCACCCGGCCCGTTGCCATTTTGGAGCATCGGCTTCACAAATTGGGAAGTGTGCTTTGCGGCTGGCAGGCGCTCCGCCAGGCAAAGGGAAAAGCCGATTACCCCGTATTTTATGAAGACCTGTTCCCCAAGGGCTATGCCAAAATGAATGGCACCAAGTTCTTCGGCAGTCTTTCCCCGGAGGAAGTGGTTTCCTATGCCGCCACTTTGATGCAGGCAACGGAAAGCGGCCTTACGCCCCTGTTTATGACCCTGCTGGAAAACCACAACGGCCGTATTTTGCAGGCTGAGGATTTGCAGGCCTACGAGCACGGCGTTGGCGGTCAGATTGCCGGTGTTCCGGTGCTGGCGGGCAGCCTTTCCTTCCTGCGGCAAATGGGCGTGGAAGCAGATGAGAGCCTGTATATGGGCCAAAGCATTTGCATAGCCATTGACGGTGAACTTTCCGGCATCTTTGCCATCGCCTATGATAAAAACAGGGCATCTGCCGCCGGTCTGCAGACCCTTTGCGCCTATAGTGGCCTGCGTGCTACTATCGTAGCCGCCGACCCCATGCTTACAGGCGCCTTCTTGCATAAGAAATTCGGCGCCCGGCAAAACCGGCTTCACTTCCCGGACTACCCCACCCGGCAGGCCCTGCGCAATACACAGCCGGAAGAAGGCAGTACGCCTATTTTGCTTGCCACCAAGCCCGGCCTTGCCGTTTCTGCCTACGGTATCACCGGCGCCCGGAGCGCCTACACCGCATCTATGCTTGGCACCATTGTGCAAATGGTTGGCGGTGGGGTTGGCCTTGTGATGATGGCCATTTTGGTTGCCATCGGCGCGCTGCACCTGATTACCCCCGTTAATATGTTCCTGTATCAACTCATTTGGCTCGTTCCCGGCTGGCTCATTACCGAGTGGACAAGAGCAATCTAACGAAAAGTCGACTACGTTTCATTCGTAGTCGACTTTTTCCATACGCGAAGCGTATATCATCTGCAAAGCAGATATCATACCCAAAGGGTATATCATCCGTTGGGACAACGGATATCATTAAAATGATATATCTTCGATATGATATAAGGCTTTGCCTTATGCTATATTTGCAAGCAAATATGATATACAACCATTCCTTACGAAATGGTTGTATTTTCTATAGCATTTTCCGGTATTGTATGCTACAATAGTCAAAATGCGAAAGGAGGTGTCCTATGGAAACGATGGTGCTTTCTGCCCAGGCCCCGGAAACGGCCCAAATTGCGGCAGATCTGATTAAAAAAGGCCAGTTGGTTGCCCTGCCTACGGAAACGGTTTACGGTTTAGGGGCCAACGGTTTGGATGAAGAGGCTGTCAGCAAAATCTTCGTTGTCAAGGGGCGCCCCCAGGATAACCCCCTCATTTTACACGTGGCAGATGAAAGCCAAATGGAAAATCTTTGCCACTCCATTCCGGAAAGTGCCTACCGGCTTGCCAGGGCCTTTTGGCCCGGTCCGCTGACCATTGTACTTCCCGCCCGGGACATCGTTCCCAAAAAGACCACCGGTGGCCTTTCCACCGTAGCCATCCGTTGCCCGGACTGCGAAATTACCAGAAAGATTATCGCCCTTTCCGGTGTGCCTGTTGCCGCTCCCTCTGCCAACCTTTCCGGCAAACCCTCCACCACCACCGCCCAGCACGTGCTGGATGACCACCAGGGTAAACTCCCCTGTGTGGTAGACGGAGGCCCCTGTAAAGTGGGCGTGGAGTCCACCATTGTGGATTTAACGGAAGAACGGCCCCGGTTGCTTCGGCCCGGCGGCATCACCCCGGAAGACCTTTTGGAGGTTTTGGGTGACTTGGTGGTAGATAAGGCGGTTACCGCCCAACTAAGCCAAAACGATGTGGCAAAAGCCCCCGGTATGAAGTACCGCCACTATGCCCCCCGGTGTCCTGTTGTCATCGTATCCGGCTCCCGGCAAGCCGCCAGCCGCTACATTCACAATCACTTTGCCCCCGGTGACCGGGTGCTGTGCTTCCGGGAAGAACTGCCTCTTTATGAAGACTGCAATCCCCTCTCCTATGGGCAGGAGGCAGACCCCGCTTCCCTGTCCGCCGGTCTGTTTGCCGCTTTGCGGGAACTGGACAAAGAGGAAATCGGCAAGGTCTATGCCCGTTGCCCGGAGGGCGGCGGCATCGCCTATGCGGTGCAGAACCGGCTGAAGAAGGCGGCTGCTTTCCAGGTGGTGAACGGGGAGGAAAGCCTATGATTATCGGCATCACCGGCGGCACGGGCTGCGGAAAAACCACCGCCCTTTCTGCCATCAGCCAACTTGGAGGGCTGGTCATCGACTGCGACCGGGTTTACCACGAACTGCTAAAAGCCGACAAGACCCTCCTTGCCGCCATTGAAAATCGTTTCCCCGACACCGTAGAAGACGGCGCTCTGAACCGTAAGAAATTGGCTTCCATCGTCTTTTCCGACGAAAAGGCCCTTTTGGATTTGAACCGCATTACCCATAAGGCCGTAAAGGAAGAAGTGTTGCGGCGACTGGAAAACGCCCCCGGATTGGTGGCCATTGATGCCATCGGTCTTTTTGAGGGGGAATTGGCCAGCCTGTGTGATACCACCCTGGCTGTCACTGCCCCGGAAGAAACCCGGCTTTCCCGGCTGATGGAAAGAGACGGCATTTCCAGGCAACAGGCCCTTGGCAGGATGCAGGCCCAGAAAAGCCAGGAATGGTTCGTAGAAAAGTGCCAACATCATCTCCATAACGACGGCACAAAGGAAGAATTCCTTACCAAATGTATTGCTCTTTATGAAAATATTGGTATAATAAAAGGAAACTAAGAAAAGGAGAAACACTATGACAAACGAAGAACTGAAAGAGGCCCTGCTGTCTGCTCCCAAAAACGGTTATGCAAAATTAACTGCCGAGCAGAGAGCCGAAATGGAAGACTACTGCAAGCGCTATGCCGCCTTTATGGATGCCTGCAAGACCGAGCGGGAAGCCACCGCCTGGACTGTAGAAATGGCCAAAAAGCACGGCTTCCAGGCCATTCAGCCCGGCGCTTCCCTGAAGCCCGGCGACAAGGTATACCTTGACAACCGGGGCAAAAGCATTCTGCTGGCGGTTATCGGAAGTGAGAGTCTGAATGAAGGCGCCAACATCTGCGCCGCCCACGTGGACTCCCCCCGTATGGACTTAAAGCCCAACCCCCTCTATGAAGACAGCGAAATTGCCTACTTCAAGACACACTACTACGGCGGTATCAAGAAGTACCAGTGGACCGCGATTCCCCTGGCTATTCACGGCGTTATCTGCAAGAAAGACGGCACCACCGTCACCGTTACCATCGGTGAAGAGGATACCGACCCCATCTTCTATGTTTCCGACCTGCTGCCCCACCTGGCTGCTGATCAGATGCAGAAAACTGCCGCCAAGGTCATTGAGGGCGAACAACTGAATGTGATTTTGGGCTCTGAGCCTCTCCAGGGAGAGGGCAGTGACCTGGTGAAACTGCATATTATGAAACTGCTCAACGAGAAGTACGGCATTGTGGAAGCCGACTTCCACAGCGCAGAACTCTGCATCGTACCTGCCGGCAAGTGCCGGGAAGTGGGTCTGGACCGGAGCCTGCTGGCCGCCTATGGCCACGATGACCGGGTCTGCGCCTTCGCAGAAATTGAGCCCATGCTCACAATGGGCATCCCCACCCACACTGCTGTGTGCATCCTGGCCGACAAGGAAGAAATCGGCTCTGTGGGCGTTTCCGGTATGCTCAGCCAGGCCTTCGATACCTTTATGCAGGACCTGTGCGACGCCACCGGCGCCAATTTGAACCGTTGCTTTGAAAAATCTTTCTGTTTGTCTGCTGACGTTTCCAACGCCTTTGACCCCAACTTCCCCGAAGTCAGCGACCGCCGGAACAACAGCCGCCTCAACTACGGCGTTTCCATTTGCAAGTACACCGGCTCCCGGGGCAAGGGTGGCGCATCCGATGCTTCTGCAGAGGCTATGCTCCATATCCGCAAGACCTTTGACGAAAACAGCGTTCTGTGGCAACTGGCTACCCTGGGTAAGGTTGACCAGGGCGGCGGCGGCACGGTTGCCGCCTATATGGCAAACCGGAATATTGTGACCGTAGACGCAGGCGTGCCTGTTTTGAGTATGCACGCACCGATGGAACTGGTCAGCAAACTGGATTGCTATATGACCATGCTGGCCTGCAAGGCTATCTACCTGGCATAATGAAAATGGAGACTACCTGATAAGTAGTCTCCATTTTTTTATGGGTAACGGATAGCTTTGAAAGGATGTATCTTCCATATTTTTATAGAAACTCCCCTGCATCAATGGGACACAGATAGGAAACCGGCACATCCAAAGGGGTCTTTGCGCCGAAATTCCCCTCTTTTTCCAGTCGGTAGACCGCTCTTCCGTAGGCCGTCAGGATTGCCCCGGTGAATTGAGGATTGGAGGATAGTTTCAGCGACAGTTCCATTTGCCCTGCCCCGCCAATCACCGTCCCCCCATGCCCAAGGGATTTGCTCAGTTCCTCTTTCGGCACAAAATGGACATCCGTTTCATAGGGGGCAAAATAATAGGGCATGGACTGAATTTCCGCCCGGATTTTCTCTTGGTCCGCTCCCGGCTCGATGGCCACATGGCACACCCGGCGGTGGGTTTTCTCCTTAAGTATGTACTGCCCGGCCCGGGCCTTTTGGAGGGCCTCTTCTTTGGGGATGGTATACTGCCGGGCATCTGCCACCCCCTCTATTCGCCGTATGGCATCGCTGTGGCCCTGGCTTATCCCCGGTCCCCAAAAGGTATGGATTTGCAAATGGGGAAAAATGCATTTGCACAGCACCCTCTGGATGCTGAAAAGCCCAGGGTCCCAACCGGCGCAAACAATGGCGGCGTGGCGGTCACTTTGGCAGGCCGCTATATGGGCATCTGCCTTTTCGTGGATGTCAAAACTGTCCACGATGGCAAAGTCTTTGGCAAGTTTGGGAGATAATTCCGGCAAATCCTTGGCGCTCCCCCCGCATAAGAGCAGAATATCCAGGTTCTTTCGCAGGTCATATATGGCATCCATTGGGTACACAAGCACACGGGATGCGCTTTGTAGCCCCTCCCGCCGGGAGAAAAGCCCCACAAGCTGCATATCCCCCTGCTGGCAAACCGCCGCCTCTGCCCCCTTGCCCAGGTTTCCATACCCAACAATCCCAACCTTCATCCTCATAGCAAAACCACCTTTCCACAATAGTATATGCGACTGCAAAATGTGGGTGCTACAAACCCGCCCGGCCCGATTCGGCGACATCAAAAAACACGACCCTTTCAGGTCGTCTTTTTTGGTGCCGGCAACCGGAATCGAACCGGTACGGATGTTACTCCGAGGAATTTTAAGTCCCTTGCGTCTACCTGTTCCGCCATGCCGGCGTGAAACTTATGTTACCACAATTTCTCCTTTCCGTCAAGGGGAATATCTGCGGGTATTTGCATATAGTATAGGGGAAAGGTGGTTTTGCTATGAGGATGAAGGTTGGGATTGTTGGGTATGGAAACCTGGGCAAGGGGGCAGAGGCGGCGGTTTGCCAGCAGGGGGATATGC
>JAZNZO010000001.1:0-20200 GCA_045594945.1 Faecousia sp. | reverse complement strand
ATAACGCGCACTATAGTGTTACCCCCATTGCTACTATTCCTTGCGATGCTACACTTGATTGCAGAGAAAGTGGCTCCACATTGCGTTTCTTATTGCCACTGGCTGGTGCCTTAGGTGTAAACACAACCTTTATTATGCGTGGCAGACTTTCCAAGCGACCTTTGAGTCCTCTTTGGGAAGAGATGGAACGGATGGGCTGTAAATTGTGCCGCCCCACAGAGAACACCATTCTGTGTACCGGTAAACTGTCTCCCGGTGAGTATTTTATTGATGGTAGTATTTCCAGTCAATTTATCACCGGCCTTCTGTTTGCTCTTTCAATTATACCAGGCAATTCAGCACTACATATTACCGGAACACTTCAGTCAAAACCGTATATTGATATTACAAAAGATGTATTGTCTTCCTTTGGTGTAACTACAGATAACCACATCATTAACGGCTGCTATCCCTATCAAGGACCTGATTATCTTTCCGTAGAAGGCGATTGGAGTAATGCCGCGTTCTTTCTCGTGGCAAATGCCCTTGGTAGCATTATAGAGATTACTAACCTGAATAAAGATAGTTTTCAGGGCGATATGGAAATTGTAAATTTAGTGTCCGGTTTAGAAAACAATACGGTTATTGATGTAGCGCAAATCCCGGATTTAATGCCAATTTTAAGCATCCTTTCCGCAGCAAAGAATGGTGCTGTATTCAAAAACATTCAACGCCTTCGCCTGAAGGAATCAGATCGGATCAATGCAGTGCAGAAAATGCTTCATAATATGGGAATACACACAGAAGAAACAGAAGATTGTCTTACAGTGTACCCTGGCGAATTTCAGCCCTGTACTGTGGACTCATTTAATGACCATCGTATAGCCATGTCTGCTGCAATTGCAGCCACAGTTGCAACAGGCCCAATTCAAATTACAAACGCACAATGTGTAAATAAATCCTACCCTGCGTTTTGGCAAGACTTTGCAAAATTAGGAGGCAAATATGAGCAGTTGGAAGGGTGAAAACCTGCAGTTATCTATATTCGGTCAATCACATGGCCCATCCATCGGTATGACACTAACCGGTGTGCCTGCAGGATATGCTGTGAATATGGATGCTCTGCAAGAATTTCTTAATCGCAGAGCACCCGGAAATGACCCTTATTCCACACCACGAAAAGAACAGGACAAGCCGGAATTTCAGTCCGGCTTGTTGGATGGGCATACTTGTGGGGTACCTCTCTGCGCTGTTATCTATAATACGAACACACGTTCAGCAGATTATGCAAATCTTTTGGCGTGTCCCCGTCCCGGCCATGCAGACTACACTGCACAAATCAAGTACGGTAAAAACCATGACATTGCCGGCGGCGGACATTTCTCCGGCAGATTAACAGCTCCTATCTGTGTCGCCGGTGGTATGTGTATTCAGTGGCTAAATGAAATTGGCATTCACATTACCGGTCATATCAGTGCTATTGGTGGCATTAAAGACGTTCCTTACAGTTCAGACGGTATCAACCCCGATGTAACATTTCAAAATCCTCGTTTTCCTGTTTACAATCAAACCCGTAGTGAGCAAATGCGTGAGAAAATTGCCTGTGCCAAAGCAGATAATGACAGTGTTGGCGGCGTCATCGAATGCATTGTAACAGGTTTACCTGCCGGAATCGGCGGTCCGTTATTCGAGGGATTAGAAGGACGCCTTTCTCAAGTGCTATTTGGTATCCCTGCCGTTAAAGGGGTCGAATTTGGCAGCGGTTTTGATGTTGCAGATATGTTAGGCAGTCAAAACAACGATGAATTTATCCTGGCAGATGGAAATGTAAGGACACTCACAAATAATGCCGGTGGCCTTTTAGGCGGCATTACAAACGGTATGCCCCTCACCTTCCGAGTGGCAATTAAACCCACACCGTCTATTGCAAAGGCTCAGAAAACAGTAAATCTTCTCACAATGGAAAACGCCACTATCGAAGTAAAAGGCCGGCACGACCCATGCATTGTCCCCAGGGCGGTGCCTGTTGTTGAAGCCGCAGCTGCCATTGTCTTATTTGATGCCATTTTGTCCAAGTCCTAAAGGAGAGTATTTATGAATATTGATTCGCTTAGAGAAAAAATAGATTGCATTGATGATGAACTGGTTCGCCTGTTTGTGGAGCGTATGGAAATTGCGAAGCAAGTCGCAGAATATAAAAAGGTAAATAATCTGCCAATTTATGTTCCCGCCCGTGAACGAGAAAAGCTCAAGGATGTTGCTGCAAAAGCAGGAGATGGAATGGATGATTATATCCGTTCGCTGTATTCAATGATTTTCGAAATTAGCAGAAGCTATCAATCCAAGTGCAATAATAAGGAGACACCCTTGTTTAAGCGTGTTACAAATGCGATTGAAAATACGCCAAAATTGTTTCCGCAGTCTCCTATGGTTGCCTGCCAGGGTGTAGAAGGCGCCTATTCCCAAATTGCCTGCGAACGGATCTTCAAATCCCCAAGCATCATGTATTTCAAGAACTTTGACGGTGTATTCCAGGCAATTGACAAAGGATTATGCCAATACGGCATTCTGCCAATAGAAAACTCTACAGCAGGTTCTGTTAAGAAGGTATACGATCTGATGATCCATCACAATTTTTCCATCGTTCGTACCTTCAGACTTAAAATTGACCACAATCTATTGGCTTTGCCGGGCACTAAAATGGAAGACATTAAAGAAATTTACTCTCATGAGCAAGCAATTAACCAGTGCTCCGACTTCCTCATGACAATGCCCGGCGCGAAAATCATCCCTGTAGAAAACACTGCAATTGCGGCCAGTTTGGTAGCAAATTCCGATCGACGGGATATCGCTGCAATTTCCAGTAAGAATTGTGAGGAGCTTTACGGCCTTGTTTCCTTAGCCGATTCCATTCAGGATAAGGGGAATAATCGCACGCGCTTTATATGCATCAGCAAAAATTTGGAAGTGTATCCGGGCTCTGATAAGACAAGCATTATGATGATTCTACCTCATAAGCCCGGCGCACTTTATCGGGTGCTTGCCCGTATGTATGTGCTTGGAATCAATGTTATTAAACTGGAATCCCGGCCCATCCCTGACAGAGATTTTGAGTTTATGTTCTATTTTGATTTGGAAACATCTATCTATTCAACCGAATTTGTCCAACTCATTTGTGAACTGGATGATATGTGCGAAGAGTTCAAGTACTTAGGCAGTTACTGCGAGGTGGTTTAATGCATTACGGTCTGCTGGGTCAAAAACTGTCCCACAGTTACAGCCCGCAAATTCATCACGCTCTTGGCGGTTATGACTATGAACTAATACAAGTAGAACCATGCAAACTGGAAGCGTTTATGCTGGCTGCAGATTTTTCCGGCATTAATGTGACGATTCCCTATAAGAAGGCAGTCATCCCCTATTGCAACACTTTATCGCCGCAGGCAGCCCTTTTAGGCGCCGTAAATACCATTGTAAAGCGCCCCGATGGCACACTATGGGGCCATAATACTGATTACTTCGGCTTTCAAAAGATGTTAAGTATTTCCGGTCTTTCTGTGCAAAACAAGAAAGTGCTTGTCTTAGGCAGTGGTGGAGCCGGCATTACAGCATCTACTGTCCTTTCTGACTTTGGCGCAGAAGTTGTGGTAATCTCCCGTAACGGCGAAAATAATTATGAAAACCTGGATCGCCATACGGATGCCTCTGTAATCGTTAATGCCACACCGGTTGGAATGTATCCCAATAACGGTACTGCCCCAGTTTCACTATCTGTTTTTCCGAATTTGGAAGGTGTTTTAGACCTTATCTACAACCCTTCAAAAACCGATCTGCTTCTACAGGCTGAAGCAAGAAATTTAATAGCTGTAAATGGCCTATATATGCTGGTTGCCCAGGCCAAAGAAAGTGCAGAATACTTCGGTGGAAAGAAGATTGCAGACGAAGAAATCACGAATGTATATAGCAGACTTAAACATCAAATGGAGAATATCATTCTTATTGGTATGCCCGGCTGCGGAAAAACAACCATAGGTACCCTCATTGCTGAGGCTACAAACAGGCAATTTATAGATACCGATCAATTAATTGTTGATCGTGTTGGCATGCCAATCCCATTATTTATGGAAAAGTATGGATTGGATAAATTCAGGCAGGTAGAAACTGACGTGATTGGCGATATTTGCAAAAAATCCGGCCTTGTGATTGCCACCGGTGGCGGCTGTGTCACCCGCGAAGAAAATTATAAACTTCTTCGCCAAAACGGGAGCGTTATCTGGATCAGGCGGAACATTGCAGATTTACCGACAGATGGTCGTCCCCTTTCCCAAAAGAACAATTTACAGGATATGTACAACGCCCGCAAAGCCCTTTATTCCCGCTTTGCAGATTTATCTATAAACAACATCACAACGCCGGAAGAGGCCGCTAATGCCATACTGAGGGCGTTGGAAGGAGAATAAATGAGACTTTTGATAATTAACGGACCAAATATCAATATGCTCGGGATCCGGGAACCGGAAGTATACGGAAACAGGACCTACCAAAACCTGTTGGATACTGTTAACCAATACGCACAGGCAAATGGCATAAGTATTACTTGTTTCCAATCAAATCACGAAGGAGCGATTGTAGACCGTATTCAGCAGGCATACGGGAAGTATGATGGTATTGTAATCAATCCCGCTGCATATACCCACACCTCTGTCGCAATTTTAGACGCTCTAAAAGCCGTATCTCTTCCTGCTGTTGAGGTGCATATTTCTGATGTAGACAGTCGTGAAGCCTTCCGACAAATCTCATATGCAGGTCTTGCCTGCGAGAAAACAATTAAGGGCCAGGGGTTTGACGGATATTGTCAGGCTATGGCTTACCTGAAAGATAAATATGAAAAATAGCGGTTGCATTTGCAACCGCTATTTTTCATATATCAGTGTTTTACTGTCAGAATGAACAGTACCGTCAAGATATCTTGCGTAGTCCTTGTATACGCGGAAACCGCAATTCAAATGCAGATTCATTGATGCATGATTATTGCAATGAACATGGCTGTAGATTGGAATTTTCCCCTGTAGGCTGCATGTTCTTATAATAAACGCAACAAGTCGTTTACCGTATCCTTTTGTGCGATAATCCGGTCTCGTTTCAAGGGCAGATAATAGATACCCATCGTTGAATGGCTCAATTCTTGCAGCGGAAATGTACGAACAATTTTCTTCAGTAACAAAATATGCAGCACCGTTCTGTCGGAAAAAAATTTGCCGTAAATAATCCTCAAAATCCCGCTCTGCCAGATACTTTTGCATTTTAGCGGATTCATACGGGTAAAGGATGGCTCCCTTTTGTATATTCCCCTCTTCATACACCCGCATAAGTTCATCAAAATCCAGTTCTGACAGGCTATAAAAACACAAGTTCACAACAACAAATCTCCATTTTGAGTCAATGTCAAAATTTGTAAGAAGGGCCGTTTTTCAACAAAAAGTTGGGGAATTCGGTTTCCATAATTCGGTTTTTCATAAAATCCAGCGGACTTATTCACACATTCCACAAAGTTATCCACAAGGCAATCAATTTGAATTGTAGATGTTTCTTCGAAATAAACGGTAAAAATCGGTGCTTTATCCAACAAATTATCATTAGTAAAAACGAATATTACCGGTCAACATAAATACAGGATAGCCGACTTCAAATTTGGAAGGTTTATTGGCAAAAAGTCAAGAAGTTGCCTCTATTGTTAAATTGATTCCCCAATAATAGATTTTGTTGCATAGGCATTCAGATCCATACCTGCAGTATTCCCTGAAATAAATTCATAATATGCCTGCGCACCAATCATAGCGGCATTGTCTCCACAAAGATATAGCGGCGGCAAATAAAGCACTGCACCCAACTTTTCGGCGGCGATTTGCAAATCTGCCCTAATGGTGGAGTTAGCCGCAACACCACCGGCAACAGCCACATTCTTATAGCCCGTTTTCTCGAGAGCCATTATCACCCTGGGTACGAGGGTGTCTGAAACTGCCTTACTGAAACTGGCGCAAAGGCTGGGAACATCCAGTTCCTCCCCCACTTGCTCGGCGTGATGGATTAAATTCAGTGCAGCCGTTTTTAGGCCTGAGAAACTCATGTCATAGGGATTTGCACCGGGTTTTGAGCGAGGAAGGATGTATTTATCTGCATTTCCAGTTTGAGAGGCTTTATCTAAGGCGCTTCCGCCCGGATAGGGCATATTGAGAACGCGTGCAACCTTATCGAAGCACTCCCCTGCTGCGTCGTCCAGAGTGGATCCAAGAATTTCCATTTTGGTGTAGTCTTGAACGTCAACAATCATTGTATGTCCACCGGACACAACCAAGCACAGAAAAGGCGGCTTCAAATCGGGAAAGGCTATATAATTTGCTGCGATGTGGCCGCGAATGTGGTGAACAGGAATCAGCGGTTTATTCAGAGCCAATGCTGCGGCCTTGGCAAAATTCACTCCAACGAGTACTGCACCGATCAAACCCGGTGCATAAGTTACAGCGATCGCATCAATGTCAGACCGTGTCAAATTGGCCCTTTCAAGTGCCTGGTCTGCCAGGCCGTAAATAGCTTCAATGTGCATCCTGGATGCAATCTCCGGCACAACGCCACCGTAGATTCTATGCAAATCAACCTGAGATGCGATGCAGTCCGCCAGCACAAACCGGCCGTCTTGTACGACACTGACAGCAGTTTCATCGCAGGACGATTCTACGGAAAGAATATTCATTTAGCCAACTCCTTTCGCATAATATATGCGTCCTCGCGAGGGTTGCGATAATAGGCAGGTCTCTTTCCGACGACTTCAAATCCTATCTTGTGGTAAAGGCTAACGGCGCTTTCGTTGGAAACTCTTACTTCCAAACTCAAACTAACGACACCTTTCTTCAAAAGCAACGCAATCAGTTCACGTATTAACTCCTGCCCTATTCCTCGATTGCGATAGTCAGGGTGGACTGCAATATTCATCATATCAGCGCCATCCAGTACACTTTGTGAGCCAACATAGCCACAAACTACTCCATTTTCCACAGCAACAAGCCAGGTGGATAAAGGGTTATCAAGTTCAGATGCAATTGAACGGATGCTCCAAGGGTCACGGAAACAAATCTTTTCCAACTCTGCAATTGCCTCAATATGGCATTCTTCCATTATTAGATATTCCATCATTTTGCCTCATACCAACTGTATCCCCATTTTGCCTCAGCAACGAGAGGCACCGACAGTTTTGCTGCCTGCTCCATTTCGTTGCTAATAAGGTTTGCCACATGGGGAGCAATTTCCTCAGGACATTCTACAATCAGTTCGTCGTGAACCTGCAAAATCAGCTTTGCTTCAGGATATCTTTCCTGTAATGCTTTATCCACCTTTACCATAGCAAGTTTAATAATATCAGCCGCAGTGCCCTGAATGGGTGTATTCAGGGCGATTCTTTCTGCGCCTTGACGAATATTAAAATTACTGCTCTTCAGCTCAGGAATGTTCCGCTTTCTTCCATACAGGGTCTGTGTATAGCCAATTTGACGGGCATTTTCTACTACATCGTGCATATAACTCCGGACACCCCGGTAGTTATTCAAATAAGAATCGATATACTCTTTTGCCTGGTAACGGGCTACGCCAATGTCTTCTGCCAGTGAAAATTCAGATATTCCATAGACAATTCCGAAATTTACAGCCTTGGCGTGTCTTCTTTGTAAAGGTGTAACCTCATCTTGTCCTACACCAAAGACTTGAGATGCAGTAGCCGTATGAATATCTTGTCCATCAATAAATGCACGACGCATAACATCGTCATTTGCAATATGCGCAAGCACACGCAGTTCAATCTGGCTGTAGTCAGCATCCACCAGCACGTAACCGGGCTTCGGTATGAACATTTTGCGGATTTCAGCGCCTAAATCTGTACGGACAGGAATATTCTGCAAATTGGGTTCCGTTGAGGATAGTCGTCCGGTAGCCGTTACTAAATTCTGGAAAGTGGTATGAATGCGCCCATCTGCCGCAATAGCATTGGTTAGCCCTTCTGCGTAGGTGGAATTCAATTTGGTAAGCACCCGGTAATCCATAATTGCAGGAATGATTGGATGTTTTCCTTTCAATTTTTCCAGTACATCTGCATTGGTTGAGTAACCGGTCTTTGTCTTCTTAATGGGTGGCAATCCTAACTTTTCAAAGAGCAACTGCCCTAATTGCTTCGTTGAATTAATATTAAACGGCTCTTCTGCATAGGTAAAAATCAATTTTTCGCAAGCGGCAATTCTATCTGACAACATACTTCCAAACTGTGCAAGCTGCTGCGCATCAATCGCAACGCCCTGCTTTTCCATTTTATATAGCACGGTACACAGTGGGAATTCGATCTGTGTGTAGAGATTCCACATACCCTCAGCATTAAGCGCATCGCTTAGAATATTTTTCAAATACCAAATGGCTTCAGCACAGGCGCAAGGATCTGAATCTTCCACATTTTTACCTAAATAGGTAGTTGCAAGTTTAGATACAGGATAATCAGGCTGGGAAGGATTAAGATTGTATGCAGCGAGTGCTGTGTCGAAAACAAAGTTCCCTTGAGGCAGACCCAGAGAGTCAAGAAGGTGTAGCGTGGATTTAAGATCATGGCAAATAATTGATTTGGCACCACTGATTACATCTTCTGCACCAAACGCCTCCATTGGTGTGAGGGCGCACACGCCAGTATCCCAGGCAATTCCCAAGGACCCATCCGGTGCAATATATAGCGCAATATCCTTCCCTGCCCCTTCCGGTTGGCTCACAACAGGCAAAGCGGCGCACTTGCAGTTTTTTGCCGGATTCTCTTGCAAATTTACCCCACGAAGTCCATATTTATCAATTAGTTTAACAAATTCAAGTTTGGTAAACAGGCTATAAAGGTCCTGTTTATTATAAGGCGAAATAACAGCATCCATTGGCGCAAAATCAATGGGCGCATTTTTGCGAATGGTTGCGAGGTCATAAGAAAGGTAAGCACTATCCCTGCCCGCAGCCAATTTTTCACGCAATTTAGGACGGATGGAGGCATCTTCCAAATTAGCATACACGCCGTCCAAAGAGCCGAACTTCGTAAGCAGCTCCGTAGCGGTTTTAGGGCCGACACCGGGAACCCCGGGTATGTTATCCGATGAATCGCCCATCAACGCCTTGAGATCAACCATCTTCTTGGGCTCGAAACCATATTCTTGCCGGAATAGCTCCTCATCATAAATCGTAGCAGTTGTCTGCCCCGGCTTAGATATTACGAGCCTTACATGAACATTCTTATCAATCAGTTGCAGACTATCACGGTCTCCGGTAGCAATTACACATTCCCAATCATTATTACTGCAAATAACACTTACTGTACCAATGACGTCGTCTGCCTCCCATCCCTGACATTCATAAACAGGGATGTTCATCGCCCGCAATACATCCTTCATAATTGGCATTTGCTGGGCAAGTTCCTCCGGCATGGCGTGTCGCGTTGCCTTATATCCGTCATATTGCAAATGACGGAATGTGGGACCATGAAGGTCAAACGCCACACAGACAGCATCCGGCTGAACATCCTTTTCCATCCGGTCGAGAATATTCAAAAAACCGAATATGGCATTGGTATACAGCCCATCCCGGGTTGTTAGAAGTTTCACTCCATAAAAGGCCCGGTTAATAATGCTGTTACCATCCAAAATTAAAAGTTTCATACTTTTCTCCACTTTGTACCCTGGGGGGTATCAATGATTTCAATGCCCTTTTCTTTCAGAAGATCGCGAATTCTATCGGCCTCGGCAAAGTTTTTGTCCTTCTTTGCCTGGGTGCGGGCAAATACAAGTCCGTCAATTTCCGGATCAGCGGATTCCACTGCCTCCTGTGCTTGCTTATTGCGAAGATCCTCTGCCTTCTTCAGCAAATCAAGGCACAACACTCGATCAAAATCCGCTAAAGCAGCCAACTTGGTAGCATCTGTAGTTTTCGCTTTAAGAACATCATAGATGGCTGTTACCGCAAGAGATGTGTTTAGGTCGCCGTTTAATGCGCCAACGAATCGTTCTTTAAGTGCATTGAATGCACTGTCATCAACATCCGTGCCGGGGGTCAAAGTTGCAATCTTTGCTATTAACTTCTCATAAGTCTGAGCGGCATTATCGAGATTTTCCCAACTAAATACAAGATTTCTGCGATAGTGGCTTTGCAGGCAGAATAGTCTATATGCCATAGGATCATAGCCCTTGCTTTCAAGCAGGCTCACAGTGAGAAACTCGCCCTTAGACTTGGACATCTTACCTGTATCTGTATTTAGATGATGCACATGGAACCAATAATTGCACCATTTGTGGCCAAAATAGCTTTCAGACTGTGCAATTTCGTTTGTATGGTGAGGGAATGCGTTGTCAATACCGCCGCAATGAATATCCAGGTCCTCTCCCAAGTATTTCTGGCAAATAGCAGAACATTCAATATGCCACCCGGGATAACCAACGCCCCAAGGCGACTCCCATTTCAGGGCTTGGTCTTCAAACTTTGACTTGGTAAACCAAAGCACAAAATCGTTACGGTTGCGCTTGTTGATATCTTCCTCAACACCTTCCCGGACACCTACGGCAAGGTCTTCTTCATTATGATCGTTAAATACATAATACTTCTCCAATTTGGACGTGTCGAAATACACATTTCCGCCGGCAATATAGGCATAGCCTTTTTCGATCAGTGTTGAAACCATTTGAATAAACTCTGCAATACAACCGGTTGCAGGTTGGATAAAATCCGGTTTTTTGATATTCAATTTATCGCAGTCAGCGAAGAATGCATCGGTGTAATACTGAGCGATTTCCATAACAGATTTATTCTCTCTTTTGGCACCCTTCAACATCTTATCTTCGCCGGTATCAGCATCGGATGCCAAGTGGCCAACATCTGTAATATTCATCACGCGCTTTACATTATACCCAAGATAGGTAAGTGCCTTCTCAAGCACATCTTCCATAATATAGGTGCGCAAATTACCGATATGGGCAAAATGATACACTGTAGGACCACAGGTGTACATTTTAACAACATCCGGATGATTGGGGACAAACAGTTCCTTTTTGTGGCTCAAAGAATTATAAAGATACATAATTAACCTCCAAATAGCAAAAAATCCTCTTGCGCCAAAGCACAAGAGGCGAATTGAAAACTCGCGGTTCCACTCTCATTTATCACTTAAAGTAAATTCACTCCCGGGCGCACTTTCACGATACAGCCTCTACCGGACTTACAGCCAAAGGTCCGATTCTCTGAAAGATGGCTTTCACTCGTTACTCTTCCCGTTCACAGTGATATGAAGTTATGGATATATTACCATTACCATCATCTCTTTGTCAAGAATTATGGTAAATTTAGTTGCAAATCCCCGTTGCTATATCTGCGTCAGTATGATAAAATTAGGATGAGGAGGTGAGCAATATGCAGAAGATATTAAGGATTGTGCTGAGTATAGTATTTGTGCTTTCTATGGCCGCCTGCCAGGTTTCTGACGGGCAATCCCAGCAAGCTTCCCCAGATCCTTCAATAACACCTTCGTCGTCAAATAACGGTGAGGATGCCCCGCTGCATGCATTCTATGCAATAAGCACCCCTGCCGAAACAGAATACCTTTACCATAATGACGGAACTGTCCTGTTTGAATATGCGTATCAACATATTCAGGCCCAAATTGCAGATGCTTATGTATCTGACAAAATCACCCTGGACTTTCTTAGCCGCATTGATAGTACCAGAGCAAATGCAGATATGATTGCGCAACAGGCTGAACTTAGTTACGATAGCGATGCACCCTGGACACCATTTAAATATCATATCTATTACAGTCCTACACGTGTGGACCAGGGAATAATCAGCCTTTTTGGAACAAGAACAACCTATACAGGTGGAATACACCCGGAACAAAGCTGCTTATCTGTCAGTTATGACGCCACCAACGGTAATCCTCTAACCCTTGGCAGTATTCTTTGCCACATCGACAAGAAAGCGGATATTTGTGACCTTGTATTGGAAGAACTGAATAAGGTGTATTATCAATATGCACTTTTTGACGGATATGAAGATGTGGTTAAAGAACGCTTTATGGTTGATGAAAGTACGGACGAAGCATTCTACTTCACAAATACTGGTCTGTGCTTCTACTTTTCTCCTTATGAATTAGCCCCCTTCTCCACTGGTATAGTATCTGTTGAAATTCCTTATGCTAAACTTCCCGGCATTCTAAGTGATGCCTATTTTCCAGATGAGCATCAGCCATCCTCCGGGGTGCTGATTGCTGAAAATGCAGAATTTGCAGATACCAGTCTTTTCTCCCAAGTAACGGAAATCGTCCTCCAGCCCCAAGGAGAGCAGGTTTTACTTTACTCGGATAAAACTGTACGGAATTTGGCAATTACAAAAGGTAGTTGGACACCGGACGGTTTGTACTTTCTGCCAGAGTATGTTGTTTTTCGTGCTACCGGTGTCAGCGCACAGAAAGCGACAGTAATCAGAATGACAATTCCTGAGATCCTTCCTGAATTGATGGTCTCTTATGAAACCTCTGAAGGTACCAAGAATTTTTATATTTCACAGAATGGCGAAAACGGTTCTATTTTGCTTTTGCCTGCAGAGTAATCATATCCCACGACACTATGTCGTGGGATATTTGCTATATTGAGCCTTAAACTGTTCTGTCAGTTTTCCAAGTTCTTGTGAAAGGCCAATCAGCGCAATAAGATTAGGAATAGCCATCAATGCATTGACAATCTCAGCAAGAATCCACACTGCCCCAGTACCAAGAACTACGCCTAAAATAACAGACGCTGATTGAATAATCGAAAATAATCGCCACGCATTCTTTCCAAAAAGAAATTGCGCGCAGCGAAGACCATACAATCCCCATCCAAAAATTGTAGCGATTGCAAATGCGCATAAGCATAGAGCAAGTGGAATGCAAATCCATTCCCCACATATTGCTGTAAAAGCGTCAATAGTAACACGCGGTCCATACTCAAATCCATACGGTATGGGAATGCCGCTTGTTAGTATCACTAAAGCCGTTAAAGTACAGATGATAATCGTATCTATAAACACTTCCATAATTCCCATGAGGCCCTGCTGGCATGGATGAGATACGTCAGCCCCTGCATGTGCAATTGATGCAGTACCCATCCCTGCCTCATTTGTGAAAACACCTCTTGATGCACCTGTTCGAATGACAACAAACATAGAACCAATCACGCCGCCTGTAACGGCCTGTGGGTTGAACGCCCCGTAAAATATGCTTACAAAGGCATCCGGTAGATTTTCACGGCAAACAATAATTAGCCAGAGCGCCATAACGATATAAAATACAGATGCAAACGGAACAATTGCTTCCGCAACCGAAGCGATTTTTTCCGATCCGCCCAATAGTACAAATCCGACCATTATACAAAGAATGAAACCAATAATCAGATCCCAAAAGCGATCCATCGTAATTCCAACTGCTGCCGCCCCACTATGTATTCCCCCAATAACAGCATTCACTTGCGTTGCATTTCCCACACCAAGAGCCGCAATGACTCCAAAAATGCAATATAAGATCGCAAGAAAATGCCACTTTTTGTTAAGTCCCCTGTAAATCATATACATAGGGCCTCCTGTATATCCTCCGTTTGTATCTTCTATGCGATAGTGAACTGCCAAAGTTGCCTCTGCGTACTTTGTCGCCATTCCAAGAAATGCACTTACCCACATCCAAAATACTGCGCCAGGACCTCCAACAGTTATCGCGCCTGCCACGCCCGCAATATTCCCCGTACCCACCGTAGCAGCCAATGCTGTGCATAATGCTCTGTAGGACGACTTCCCATTATTCAAATTCTTACCGGGTTTGCATTTTTCAATAAAATCACGAAAGGCTGCCGGAAACAGAACAATTTGCGGAAAACGATTACAGATTGTTAAGTAAACGCCAACACCTAATATTAGCAGTAGAGTAGGAACACCCCACACAACAGCGTTAACTTTTTCCAGCAGTTCCATATGCCACCTCAACAAAAAAGCAGTTCTCCTCCGAGAACTGCTTTCGTAATTATTTCCAGGTTTCCCAAATATCAGGACAGTAGCCCACCGTTACTTGCTTTCCATTCCGCACGATTGGTGTGCGCATTAAGGCAGGATTATCGAAGACTTTATCCTCTTTTGCAATCTTATCGTCCATATATCGCATAAGTGTTATTTGTTCAGATTTACTCTGCCAGTCAATAAGATTGTCTATACCGCCGACGCCTCGCAACACAGCATCGAACTCTTTCCCAGAAAGACCATAGCGGAGCAAGTCCACACTTTGAAAGGGTATTCTGCGTTCCTTAAAATATCTTTCTGCCTTCTTAGTATCAAAGCATTTGCTTTTTCCAAATATCTGAACGTTCAATATGTTACCTCCATTAGGCAAAGACCGCATGCAGGGATTAAGGCCCCCGCAGCTTCCCGTTTTCCCCCAAAGAGCGCAGGAATTGTCTCTACATTCCGTTCATGTCTGCCAACCTCAAGTAGCGTCCCAACCATAATTCGCACCATATGATGTAAAAAGCCGTTACCGGTTACTGTAAAATGGATTTCTTCTCCAATTCGCTCTACATCAAATGCTGATATATATCGCTGGGTAGATTTCTTCATATTCTTATTTGCACAAAAAGCGGAAAAATCATGGGTTCCAAGAAACAATCGAGCGCCTTTCTGCATTGATGTCATATCCAGAGGCCTTGGATCCACATAGACATATTTTCTGTCAAACACACATGGGTTCTCAGAATTCCAAAGGCGATACCGATAGGTTTTTTCTTTTGCATTCAGTCTGGCATGGAAACGGTCAGAAACAACCTTACAAGAATATATGCCAATGTCCTCAGGCAAATACCTGCGAAGGCCGGAAAGGATTTCTTGAGTCGGCATTTGGTTGTTGCAATGAAAACTTACAACTTGCCCTAATGCGTGTGTTCCAGCATCCGTCCTACCACTGGCAGACACCGAAATTTCTTCGTCAAGCAGTTTGGAAAGAACGGTTTCTAATTTATTTTGGATTGTATTTTCCGTGCCAGGCAGTCTTTGCCAGCCTTTATATCTACTGCCATCATAGCAAATATCAAGCCGCAGATTCCTCATATTCTTTTAATTCCTCCCGAACTTCCCGAATATTATCTGCAGAAAACAGAAAGTTCCCCATAGCATCGTAAACGTGAATGTGTCCTTGGATAAAACGAGTTGTAAACATAACTGTCACCTTTCCTTTCGGTAACAGTATACAACATATTTAGTCCTATAAAACGGACTCAATCGCTAACAATCACTTCGTATCCAGCATCTTCAATTGCTTTAATAAGAACGGATCTGTCAGGGTTTCCAGTAACAGTAACTGTCTTATTCTGAAGGTCCACAAGCGCAGTTTCTGTTCCCTGTATCTCCAAACATACACTCTCAACTTTTGCTTTGCAGTGACTGCACATCATACCGTTTACTGTTAGTGTCAGTACAGGATTTGTCTGCGCAACCGGCGCATGATCTTGGGGAATGTCCTGTTTATTTTTCTCCTTCGTGCCAAAAAAGCGGAGCCGAAGAGCATTGCTAACAACAAATACAGAACTAAAACTCATAGCAACAGCGCCTATCATTGGGCTAAGCGCAATACCAAAGGCAGGGTATAACACGCCAGCCGCTAAAGGAATACCAAGCGCATTGTAGAAGAAAGCCCAGAACAAGTTTTGCTTGATGTTTCTTATTGTAGCATTACTCAATGCAATGGCATCATATATCTTACGCAAATAACTTCCCATTACAACGACGCCGGCAGACTCCATCGCAATATCGGTACCGGTTCCCATTGCAATACCAACATCTGCTTCCATAAGCGCAGGTGCATCGTTAATGCCATCACCAATCATTGCAACAATTTTCCCTTCCTTTTGCAGCCCCTTAATAACACTTGCTTTGTCTTGTGGCAGGACATCGGAAATAATGTGCGTGATGCCGGCGTGTTGTGCAATGGCCTTTGCCGTTTTATGGTTGTCACCCGTAAGCATAATTACATCCAGATTTGCATCGTGGAGCAATTTAACAGTATCAATCGCATCCTGCTTAAGTGTATCCGCAACAAGCAAACACCCTAAATATAAGCCTTCGTCAGAGCCAAAGTAGAGGGGCGTTTTGCCATCTTCCATAAATTGACTAATATCCGGTACAGTAATTCCAATGCTTTCCATCAATGTACGGTTACCGCCAAAATATTTTGTGCCACCAATATCCCCGCTCACACCATATCCGGGAAGAACGGAAAAGTCAGTAACTTTTAGGTACACTGCTCCTTCTGTATACTCCGTAACGGCTTTAGCATATAGATGCTCCGAAAATTGCTCCAAGGAACCCGCTACCATCAGAAGAAAAGCCTCATCTACATCTGCCGGTAGCACACTAACAATTTTCGGTTTACCAACAGTTAATGTTCCGGTTTTGTCCATAACAACAGTATCAACTTTATGCAGCATTTCCAAGGACTGGGCATTTCGGAACAAAACACCCATTGTTGCGCCCTTGCCTGTAGCAACCATAATTGCAACAGGTGTAGCCAGACCTAAAGCGCAAGGACAGGAAATTACCAAAACAGAAATGGCCATATTTAGTGAAAATGCAAGCGCATGACCTGTAAACATCCATATTGCAAATGTTATCATTGCAATTCCCATTACCAAAGGTACAAACACGCCAGCAACTTTATCTGCAAGCCTTGCAATAGGTGCCTTAGAGCCACCAGCCTCTTCCACCATACGAATAATCTGGGAAAGGGTTGTATCTTGTCCAACTTTTAGCGCTTTATATTTTACGTAGCCATGCGTGCAAACAGTAGCAGCCACCAGATTGTCACCGGATGCTTTATCTACCGGTAAACTTTCTCCTGTTATTGCGCTTTGATCAATAGATGCGGTTCCCTCGAGCACAATGCCATCCACTGCAACGTATTCTCCGGAACGAAGAATTAGCGTATCCCCTACTACAATTTCCTCAACAGGGAGGATTACTTCTTTCCCGTTTCGAATACAAGAAGCCATTTTAGGCCGCAACTGCATCAACTTCTCTATGGCATCTCCTGCTTTCCCTTTGGCTCTTCCTTCCAAAAACTTACCCAAAGAAACAAGGGTCAAAATCATAGCGGCCGACTCGAAGTATAAGTGCTTTCCCACTAAGGCAGCCAGTTCCATACCGCCATTTCCAGCCAGATATGCCATTCGGAATAACACAATAATTCCATGCAAAATTGCAGCGCCGGACCCGACTGCAATTAAAGTATCCATATTGGGCCCACCATGAAATGCTGCCTTGATTCCTCTTATATAGTAGCCTCGGTTAATAAGAACGACCGGCAGCATTAGGAAAAACTGCAATAACCCTGCAACAAGCACATTTTTATTTCCAAGATACCAGCTGGGCATTGGTAAGCCAATCATTTTCCCCATTGTAAAATACATAAGGACAAACAAAAAAACAAATGATAGAACAATAGGAAGAATGGGTTGCTTCTTGGCTTTTTCATTGTGCAAATTAGATGTATCAGTATTATCTTTTACACCATATCCCGCCTTAATGATAGCATCAGTAACCATTAAAATATCTCGGTCATTTTCAGCCGAAAATGACATTGTTCCGGTGAGTAAATTCACTTGCACATTCCCAACGCCGTCTACAGACTGAGCAGCTTTTTCTACTCTTGCGCTGCAGGCTGCGCAGGTCATACCGGTTATCTGTAGTTTTCTTTCCATACGCTCACCTTCCTTGAAAACATTGACAGAACAAGGCTTATATGGTATTATTCTACCATATCGTGAATAAAAAACAAGTGTTCAATTTACAGGAAATCTAAAAGATATATAAAGGAGCTAACCAATGAATATCAAGATTTTATCTGACAGTACCTGTGATCTTTCTAAGGATCTAATTGAGAAAAATGATATTTCCATTGTTCCTCTGGTCGTAATTAAAGACGGAGAAGCATATAAAGATGGCGTCACCATTACTCCCGAGGACATCTTTTCCCATGTGGCTGCAGGCGGAAGTCTTTGTTCTACTGCAGCTGTAAACGTAGGAGATTATGAAGATGTGTTTTCTGAGTACGCTCCCAAATATGATGGTGTTGTGCATATCAGCCTGGGTTCCGGATTCTCTTCCTGCCACCAAAATGCCTGCCTTGCCGCAGAAGAGTTTGATAATGTTGTTTGCATTGACTCTGCAAACCTCTCTACCGGTCAGGGCCTTGTTGTTCTAAAGGCTTGTGAACTTGCCAAAACCTGTGAATCCCTATCTGACCTGAAGCAGCAGTTGGATGCATTTACTCCCAAAGTAGAAGCAAGTTTCCTTTTAGACCGGCTTGACTATATGGTTAAGGGTGGTCGCTGCTCTGCCGCAGCTGCCCTGGGTGCAAATCTCCTCGGCTTAAAACCCTGCATCGAGGTTAAAAACGGTAAAATGGGTGTTGTTAAAAAGTATCGCGGCAATTATGCAAAATCCCTTGCAATGTATGTTAAGGATAGACTTGCAAATCGAGAAGATATTGACCGCGAAACTCTGTTTGTGACGCACACCCCTGTAACTGACGATTGCAAACAGGCCGTTGCTGACGCTGTATCTCAATGCGATGCCTTTTCAAATACCTATTGGACAACCGCCGGCAGCACCATTTCCTGTCACTGCGGCCCCGGAACACTCGGTGTTCTCTTTGTTCGCAAATAAGCAAATGCCGCCGGCAACGGCGGCATTTTCATCTTGGAATTTTATCCATGTATGCTATACTATTTTCAATTTGAGAAATATAGAGGTTAGTTTATGGACTATAATGCCTTATTGGATATGGCTACTGAACTTGGCTACTATCTGGCTATTAGCGGAGCGGAGACCTTCCGTGTAGAAGATAGTGTTAGTCGGGTTCTAAATGCTTACGGTGTTACAGCTGAGGTTTTTGCAATCCCTAACTGCATAACCGTAAGTATCGACACTGCAGATGGTAAACCTATGACAAGAATGCGCAGAGTCGGCTATCACAGTGTGGATCTTGATTCTGTTGAACGTTTCAGTAACCTCAGCAGACGCATATGTACGCAAATCCCAGAACCCAAGGTCGCAATGGATTGGCTGTCTGATGTTACAAAATCACGGGTATCCTACAGTTTACCGATGCACTTAATCGGCTGTTTTATAGGTGCTGCAGGGTTTGGCTGGTTTTATGGCGGCGGTCTATTAGAAACAGTACTTGCCGGAATTTGCGGTATTTTAATTGGCCTTGTAAATAAGGCGCTCAGCAGTTTGAAGGTAAACAACTTTTTTATCACCATACTGGCTGCTTTTCTTATGAGCTTCTTTGCCTATTCTGTTTGTGCAACCGGCATCATTCATAATCCAGATGGTGCAATCATCGGCGCACTTATGATACTTGTGCCAGGGTTGTTATTTACAAATGCAATGCGGGATATTATCTTTGGCGACACAAACTCCGGTGTAAACCGCATTGTGCAAGTCATTTTGGTTGCCGTTGCCATCGCCATTGGTGCAGGCTTTGCTCTGAATGCAGCAACAAATCTTTATGGCACACCTACTGTTACACATGCTGTGACTTATACAGACTGGATTACCATCTTAGCCGCATTCATTGGCTGCATTGGTTTTGCGATGCAGTTTAATGTTCACGGACCTGGCATTGTACTATGCGCCTTTGGCGGTGGGCTTACCTGGCTAACCTATTGCGTAGCCTTCCAATATACCAATGATGTTGTTATGTCCAACTTATTCGCTGCGATTATTGCATCAATATATGCAGAGATTATGGCGCGTGTTCGTAAATATCCAGCAATATCCTATTTGGTCGTTTCTTTGTTCCCTCTTCTCCCAGGAGCCGCAGTATATTTTGCGACCAACTCTATCGTTACCGGCGACATGAATGAATTTGCATCAAAATCAACACAAACGATCGCTATTGCCGGTGCGTTGGCAATCGGCATTCTGATTGTATCAACAACAGTGCGTCTTTGGGGCGTTTGGAAACAGCGAATGAAATCATAAAAAGAGGAGGCATCTAGACTGCCCCTGTAAAAACAGACAATAGACAAAGAGCCCCCTGATGTAGGATAATAACTACATCAGGGGGTATTGTTATGAGCAAAAGGAAATGGACAAA